>CANRPN010000007.1 GCA_947632505.1 uncultured Clostridia bacterium
TTTTGCGTATAGCCATTTTGCAAGCGATACTTTTTGAAATTTTGTCCGAACTCCATAAAAGAAAGTATATCAAAAGGGCAAAAAATCATTTGACAAATATGTGTGTTGCACATATAATAAAGGTACTATCACTATGGAGGTAAGAATATGAAATGCAGCAAATGCGGCGCCGAAGTATCCGACGCCAACGCTTTTTGTCCGCAGTGCGGCCAGCCGCTCTCGGCAAATGCACCCGCGGGCCAAACTGCTCCGCAACAGCCTCAGGGCGGCTATCCCCAACAGGGAGCTCCCGAGTATGCACAGCAACAGCCCGTATACGTACAGCAACCCGTGTATGTACAGCCCCAGCCCGTATATGCACAACCCCAACCTGTGTATGCGCAGCCACGGCCCGTTATGGCTTCTCCCGCCGAAAAAGCGGCTCTGTTTTCAACAGCGGGCGGAATATGGATGCTTGTCGCGGCGATCGTATTCACGATCAACTTGATCACTTCGCTCGTGAACGGTGTCCTCACCCTCAATATCAGCGCGATCGTGGGGGTAGTTCTTTTGATCCTGATGGACATCGGTTTCTGGCTCACTTTTGTGAGCGGCAGAAAAAAACAACTCGGCACGAAGGGGATCTCACTAATCAAAGTTCCGTACATCATACAATTCGTATTTTTGGTACTTTCGTTCGCTTCCGATCTGCTGGTGTGGTTCTTCACCTTGAACGTGATCAGCCTTGTGGTGGGCATTCTCACTTTCGTGTTCCAATGCATTTGTTTTGCCTCGGTGAAAAAGACCCTCGACATGGCCGGCGCGATCAACGCGAATCATTCCGTCGCAGGCCGCAAGGCGGGTGTGTTTGCCGCAGTTGTGATGATCATCTCCGCTTCGCTCACCCTTGCAAGCGACATCATTTCCTATTTTATGACGGAATTGATCCTTGAAGCGCTCAAAGCTACTCCCGTTGCCTTTCTCGCCAAATTACTCGGTAGCGGTAACGTGATGACGCTCGTGGCGGCAGTGGTTGCCTTCCTGGCGAGCATCGCTGTGGCGGTCGTCCTGTTGCAATTCGCAAAACGCATCAAAAAAGCGAACGGGTGAGCCACGGAGATATGCCGATGAAAAAATACCTTCTCATTTCCGCAACCATCATGTTTGCCATGCTCTTCGCTTTTACGGGTTGCGACCTATTGCCTTTTGTGCAGAAAGAACCCGATCCTTTTGAGGCAGACGGGCTTGAAACCGTACGCCCTTACATCCTCGAAAACCCAAACTATACGGTAACGAACGGCGTGTTAGGCGTAGACTTGGCGATAAAAACATACGTCACGGATGATTGTATCTTGAAGAACACCTTTAAACGTTTCGACTATTACGTTACGGTCGGCGACAAACTCTATACCTTCTTTAAAATGGACGTCGGTTCAACATCGTCTCTAAAAATTGAGACGCAAGAAACACGCGACTCTCTCACGAAAGAATATACTGATTGTTTTAAGAAAGATTGGGTATTCGATGAAGATTCGCAATGCTATCGTGTTGCAGATGGCGATTTAACAATCGGCGAGACAAGCGTCACTATCCATCTCGGTTATCTTACCTATCGGTTTGAGGACATCGGACGGACAAAAATTTCCGTGCCGAACGTCATTAAACCGTAAAACTCTCCCAAAAAATGGGCAACGGATTCCGTTGCCCATTTTTTATTATGCCCGCCCCCGCGCGGGGGCGGGCAATGTAGTTGCTTCCCAATTCCTGCAAGTTAAAAAGACCCTTTGCAATATACGCATTCAATAAAGTAGAGATTTCTCGACACGCCTCGTTCCTCGGCGGCTCGAAATGACAGAAAAGAAGCGCGCGAGGCAAATTGACAAATAGCGTCATGTCGATGCCGCACGAAGTTTCCAATTTTCTTGCCTTAGGGGGATTTTACTTCCGCCTAAGGCGACCCACCAAACGAGGAGCAAGGAATTGTGCGAAACTAAGCAAAAGATTTTTTGTGAATATGATCCTCTGCGCGTTGGAAAACCACGCTTTTCCATAAGCGCACTGCATTTGCCGCATACCTGCGGCTTCTTGTAAGACAACGCGAACGAGAGAGCAAGTGAGTTAAGGCGCGCACGCATGTTTCCTCACGGAAAGAGATCGCGAAGCGAGATCTTTCGTGAACTTTATTCGAGTATCGCCTTGATCCTTCTCACGCCCGCCGACGAGGATTGCTCTTTCTGGATCTTGAAATGCCCTAAAACGCCCGTGTGTTCCACGTGAGGGCCGCCGCACATCTCCTTGGAAAAGTCGCCGATGGAGTACGTTTTTACCACTTCGCCGTACTTGCTGTCGAATACGCCGACGAAATGTTCCGCCCGCGCCTCGTCGAGGCTCATCTCTTTATAAACGACGGGGAGATCTTCTGCGATCTTTTCATTGACAAGATCCTCCACCGCCTTGATCTCCTCGGGCGTCATGGCGCGCTCGAAATTGAAGTCGAACCGCATGCGTTCGTCGGTGATGTTGCTCCCCTTTTGGTTGCAATCGGGGGAGAGCACCGCCTTTAAGGCCGCATTCAAAAGATGGGTGGCCGTATGATATTTTACCGCCATTTCGGAGTGGCTCTCCAAGCCGCCCTTCGCCTCTCCCTTTGCGAGGACGCGGCTCTTTTCCTGGTGCTCTTTGAACGCCTCGTTAAAGCCCGCTTCGTCCACCGTGAGCCCTTTCTCCGCGGCAAGTTCCTCGGTGAGTTCGAGCGGAAAACCGTACGTATCGTACAAACGGAAGGCCGCCTTGCCGCCGATGACCGTTTCGGGAACATATGCGGGGTTGCTCTTTGCCATAAATTCGTTCTTGCGGGCAAGGCCTGTGACGCACTTTTCGAACTCTTTCATGCCCGTGACGAGCATCGTTTCAAAGCGTTCGGACTCCTTTTTGATCTCATCGAGAATGAAACTTTTCTTCTCTTTGAGGAGAGGATACGCCTCGTCGTACACCTTTTCAATGTAGATTTCGGCGACGTTTTGCAGAACGTCCGAAGAAATTTCAAGCTGGCGGCAATAGCGGATGGCCCGCCGCATGATCCTGCGCAGAATGTAGCCGGCGCCCGTGTTGGAGGGCAGAACGCCCATCTTGTCGCCGATGAGCATGACCGTCGTACGGGTATGGTCGGCGATGATACGCATGGCCCGCTGCGCTTCTCCGCCGTCGTCGTAGGTTTTGCCCGAGGCGCGTTCGAGTTCGGCAATGACTTCGGTGAAGAGGTCGGTCTTGTACGCATCGTGCAAGCCGTTCAGAAAGAGCAGCATGCGGTCGAAGCCGAAGCCCGTATCCACATTCTTGTTTTCGAGGGGCGTGTACCCGTTTTCGAGCTTTTTATACTGCATGTATACGTCGTTGCCGATCTCCACATAGTCGTCGGGGAAAACGGGATTTTCCTTGTCTGCATCGAGGGGATAGAACCACTCATTGTCGGGACCGCAGGGAGTGCCGACCGTGCCTTCGAGTTCCCACCAATTATCCTCTTTGGGAAGATAAAAGACGTGCTCGGGCTTGATGCCGAGCCCGATGAGAAGCTGCGCCGTTTCGTCGTCGCGGGGGGCGGAGTCGTTGCCCTCGAACACAGTGGTGCAGAGCTTGTCCTTGTCGAGGCCGAAAACGTCCGTCAGGATTTCGAACGTCCACGCCGTTTTCTCTTTTTTGAAATAGTCGCCGAGCGACCAGTTGCCCATCATCTCAAAAAAGGTGAAGTGGGAGGGATCGCCCACCGAGTCGATGTCCACGGTGCGCATACAGCCCTGCACGTTGCAGAGGCGCTTGCCCGCGGGGTGAGGTTTTCCGAGAAGATAGGGCATGAGGGGCTGCATGCCCGCTACGTTGAACATGACGCCCGTCGAGCCGTCGCCGATGAGGGACACCGCGCCGATGTCGACATGCCCCTTGCTCTTATAAAAGTCGAGCCATTTTTGTCTGAGTTCTTTTGCTGTGATCTTCATATTCTGACAATTCCTTGATTTTGTTTTTGTTGATTTATGGATATTATGCGTGCGGCTCTTTCGAATGCCCTTTTGTTGTAGAGATTTCTCGATTCCGCTTTGCTCCACTCGAAATGACAAAACAGAACAGTGAGCGTAGCGTCACTCCGAGCAGTAACGGCAATTACAAAGTCCACAACGGAAGGTCTTCGAGAAAATCTTGCTACGTTCAAGCACGTTCAAACCGAGCCAAGGCGCAACAACCGCTTAAACTTTGCTCAGCGTGTAGCCCTCTTTGGAATCTTTGACCGCATAGCCAAGTTGTTTCAGCTGTTCCCGAAGCTCGTCAGACTTCGCCCAGTCCTTGGCAAGACGGGCAGCCCACCGCTCTTCGGCGACCGCCTTCACCTCTTCGGACACCTCTTCTTTGGGCGCGTATTTGGCAAGATATTCCTTTGCATCCTTCTTGAACAGCCCCAAGAGCGCGTACGTTGCGCGGATCTGATTGACCATTCTCCGCGCCGCGGGATCGTTTTCCCCCAAATAACGCGACACGTCTTTGAAATATCCGTATAGATCGGAGAGGGCGAGCGCGGTGTTGAAATCGTCGCTCATGGCCTCGTCGAAGTGTTTGTCGATCTCGGGACAGAGGCCCGTCTCCTGCGGGAAGGCCTCCTCCGCCTTTGCGATGAGGGTGTAAAAGCGCACCAGGTGGCTCTCTGCATTCGGGAAGAGGTCGTCTGTAATGTTCACGTCGCCGCGGTAGCCCGTGGAAAGGAGCGCGAATTTGATCGCCTCGTTGCTGTATTTCGCGAGCAGATCTTCGAGCAAAAGGCTGTTGCCGAGCGACTTGCTCATCTTCTGCCCGTTCACCTTGATGAGCCCGTTGTGCGTCCAATATTTCGCGAACCGTTTGCCCGTTAAGGCCTCCGTCTGCGCGATCTCGTTCTCGTGATGAGGAAAAATAAGGTCTCTCCCGCCGCCGTGGATGTCGATCTGCTCCCCGAACGCGGCGCGGTTCATGGCCGAGCACTCGATGTGCCAGCCCGGCCGTCCCTTGCCCCAAGGGGAATCCCAACAGATCTCCCCCTCCTTCGCGGCCTTCCAAAGGGCGAAGTCGTAGGGGTTCTTCTTGCACTCGTCGTTTTCGACGCGCACGCCGTCGAGCATGTCCTCCTTGTCCCTGCCCGAGAGCTGCCCGTAGGCGGGAAAGGTATCCACGTCGAAGTACACGTCTCCGTTGGGCGCGGCATAGGCATGCCCCTTTGCGATGAGGTCCTCGATAAAAGAGATGATGTTTCCGATGTTCTCTGTGGCTTTGAGCCAGACGGTGGGTTCGTCGACGTCGAGCTCGCGCATGACTTCGTCGATCCTGCCGATCATCATTTCGGCGTACTTGTCGGCGGGAATGCCCGTCTCGCGGCTCTTTGCGATGATCTTGTCGTCCACGTCGGTATAGTTGCGGGCATAGGTGACGTTGTAGCCCTGCTTTTCGAGGAACTTCCGAAAAATATCATAGAGAATGGCCTGAAAGCCGTGCCCCACATGCGCCTCGCCCGACACCGTAATGCCGCAGGCGTACATCTTTACCTTTCCTTCCTCAATGGGAATAAATTCTTCCTTCCTTCTTGTCAGCGAATTGTATATTTTCATAAAATTACCTTTCTTCGTCCCGCTTTTTGAGTTCCTCTTCGAGGGCGAACACCCGCTCGCGAAGGGCGCACAGCTCTTTGACGATGGGGTCCTCCTTTTCGGGCAGGAGGTCCTGCACCCGCTCGCCGTTGATTTTAATGACTCTCCCGGGTACGCCCACAACGGTGGCATAGGGGGGAACTTCGCCCAAAACGACCGCTCCCGCGCCGATCTTGGCGCCCTCGCCGACGGTGAATCCGCCGAGCACTTTTGCGCCGCTCGAAATGGTGACGTTCTTTCCGATCGTGGGGTGCCGTTTTCCCGTCTGCTTGCCCGTACCGCCGAGCGTGACCCCCTGATAGATGACGGTGCCTTCCCCGACCTCGGCCGTTTCGCCGATGACGACGCCCGCGCCGTGGTCGATGAACACGCCCGCGGCGATCTTGGCGGCAGGGTGGATCTCGATCCCCGTCGTAAATTTCGCCCACTGCGACGTCATGCGGGCGAACAGTTTCAAGTGCATGCGATAGAGCCTGTTCGCCCAACGGTGCCACGACAGGGCATGTACGCCCGAATAGGTGAGCCAGATCTCGAATTTACTGCGCGCGGCGGGGTCGTTCCGCTTCGCCGCGGCGATGTCTTTTCTCAATCTCGAAAAAAACATGGCGGTCTCTTTGTGAAGTCTCTAAGGCAGTTTATGCGTTCAGACGGACGCGCCGCCCGTCTCTTCCCGTTTGAGGGGGATGGTGTCGATCTTGTATTCGGCGAGACAGCGGTCCCGCATGTCCTCGTTAAAAATTTTTTGGGTAAGCAGATATTCAAACACGACGTCGCGCACGCTCTCGGCTTTCAGTTCCTGGCCGCATACGGCGAGCAAACGGTTGACATCGAACGCCTGCATGCGGACGACGAGCGCAATGGCCATCACGGTATTTTTCTCGGGGTAAAATTTCCCCTGTACGATCCCCTTCCACACGATGGGATCAAGATCGAGCTTTCCGCCCAAGCTCGCGGGGGTTTCGCCGTACTTTTTAAGCACTTCGGGCAGAAGTTTTGCGAAAGTCAGTTTGCGGAATCTGTCTTTGAACCGTTCGCCGAAGAGGGGGTAGCAGAAGTTGAAAGTGAACTCGGTATCCGCGAGCCCCGCTTTGAAATTTTTGAGCACCTCCTGCCAATTATCCTGGTAGACGATCCGCATGAATTTGGAATCCTTTCGGGAGATGTTTCCGTCCGCGTTCACCGTGAGCATATCGGGCATTTTATAGCCCTCGATCGCGGCGATGCGCACATAATCGGCGAACTGCGACGCGAAAAATTCATCCAATTCTCTGACGTAACTGTATTCCATGGGCAGTATTGTACCATTTTACGCAAAAAAAAGCAAAGTATTTTCGCATAAAACGCAAAAAAAACGGAGCTTTGCAGCTCCGCTGAAAAAAATCAATTCTTCTTTGTGCGCCTTACGGCATAAAAAAGCAAAAGCGCGGCTCCGACCGCTACAAGAAGCAGTGAGAGAATTTGTGCGGGCGAAAGCCCGGGAAGCAGCGCACCGCGGTCGTCATCGCGTAAAAATTCTATGAGAAAACGAAAAACCCCATAGAGAATACAGTAGAGCGGAAAGGCCCTTTTCTTAGCAAACCGCCAAAGAAAAAACGCAAGAAGGAGCAAAAATACGGCCTCGTAGAGTTGCGTGGGGTGGATCTTTACCGCGCCGCCGTAATGCTCGTAAGGAATGGAGCCTTCGGGAAATACCACGCCGAACGCACAATCCGTCGGCTTGCCGTAGCAGCAACCCCCGAAAAAGCAGCCGATCCGCCCCAAACAGTGCCCCGCGGGAATGCAGGGAGCCAAATCGGATAATCTTTCGGAAACGGAAACGGTGCGCCCCTTTTTGAAACGCAAGATCGGCAGGAAAATTGCCAACGCTCCCAAAAGCCCGCCGTAAAAAGTTGCTCCCCCAAAGACAAATTCGCCGTATTCTGCGAACTTGAAGAGCGCGTCCAAAAGCATGGCGGCAGGAAATGCCGCCGCCAACGCAATGAGAAGCGCTTCGATCGCAAAAGAGTTTTCGCCCGTAAGCCCTCTGTGCCGGTGCACAGTAAGGCCCGCAAACAGTCCTACCGTAACTCCCACTCCCGCGATCAAAAACAAAGTATAGGGGTAAAAAGTCAACCCGAACAGGGTAAAAGAAGGAAGCACGCCGTTATGGTTTTCTTGCGGCAAAACAGCTCTGCAAAAGTCCCATTAAAACGGCGACCAACGTGCAAAGCGAAAGCGTAAAAGAAAAGCCCTCCACAAAGAAGCATTCCAGCACCAGGCACCCGACTTGCATTAAAAAACCAAGCACGGAGAGCGCTGCCCCGCCCCCTTGAAACGAGTACGCGCGTATCCCCCCGATGAGCGAAAAAAGGGCGCCGCCGATACCGAGGGCGATGAATCCGATCATATAACCGATCGGCATCGCGCCGTTTACGCCGGTTGCAGATGCAAAACCGACGCAAGTCTTTGCGCATGCCGCCCACATGATCCCGCCAATGAGCCCAAAAATGGCGCCCAAAATGGCAAACACGAGGGCCGCTGTGTTCTTTTTCATGGTTTTATCCTCCGAAAAATTTTATTTCTAACCGATTTCGGTTAGCTCCGTATTTTCTTTTCTGCCGCCCTTGCGCAGCTTTTTATATATCCGCTTCGCACCTTCTTCGAGCAAACAGAAGAGAATGAAGAAAAAAAGTGCCGAAAAAAAGCGAACATGAAAGAAAAAGCCCCATTTTGTATTTTTTAATCGCCTCGTCCTTTTTTTCATCTTCTTTTCGCCTTTTTCCGACATTATAACTCATTTAAGTTTGTATGTCAACTGTTTTTGGTTATTATTTTAACTCAATTTCGCTTAAAATGATGGGGAGGAGGGGAAAATGGACGTATTGGAAAAAATAGACCGCCTGCGCTTGGAACGCGGGTGGTCGGTAAACAATCTCGCCATGGAGGCGATGCTGACTCAGTCAACGTTAAACAATCTCTATTCTCGCCATGCCGAGCCGAAACTCTCCACGCTTCGGGCGATCTGCTCGGCCTTCGGGATCACGCTTGCGGAATTTTTCTCGGAAGAGCAAGAAACCGAGGACGGGGAGCTTGTGCGGCGCGTCCGCGCGCTTTCCGCCGAACAAAAGCACGGCCTTTTGCTCCTCTTGCGCAAAATGTAAGATAATCTTTTTCTTTTTTCGTCAAATTCCCCCCAATTCTCCGTTTCTTTTGTAAAAAAGTTACGAAAATTTTTTTCATATCTCTAAAAAATCACATTTTTGAAATGTTTTTTTGAAAAAATTTCGTTTTTCAATATGTTTTTGCAAAAATTGCTTGCGATTTTTCATCATCTGTGTTAAAATCTTACATAGAAAGAACCCACAATAGGAGAGAATCGCCATGAAGAAGGATCGCATTGAAGAAATCGCCGAGCTCCTCGACAAGCGCGGCAAACTCACACTCAATCAGCTCGACACATTTTTCCCCGACGTTTCACAGATGACGCTGCGGAGAGACCTGTTGCAGCTTGAACAGGCAGGACGCATAATCCGCGTGCGCGGCGGCGCGATGTCCGTGAAGGAAGTGCAGAAGGTGAGCAACGAGCCCTACGCGAAAAAGACCGCCATGCACACCGACGAAAAGATCCGCATTGCCCAAAAGGCGGCCAGCCTCATCGAAGAAAACTGCTCCCTCTTTATCGACGGCGGCACCACGGCAATGTGTCTCGCAAAGGAGCTGCCCGACATCAATATTCACGTCTTTACGAACGGGCTTGCGGTTGCAATCGAACTTGCACAAAAAAAGAACCTCAACGTAACGATGCTCGGCGGGCAGGTGATGAAGGAGAACCTCTCCACTGCCTCTCCCGTAGCGAGGTCCTATTTCGAGAACACGAATTTCGAACTTGCCATTATCTCCGCCTCGGCCTTTACCCCCGCAAACGGATTTTCCTGCGGCTCCATGGTGGAAGCGGACCTTCTGAAAATGGCGCGCCAAAAAGCAAAGGCAATGTACATGATGCTCGACAGTTCGAAGATCGGCAAGATCATGCCTCACACCTTTGCGAGATTGGAGGACATCGACGTGCTCATTACGGACGACGAGTTCCCTGCCGATCTCAAAGAGGAATTTTTACAGAGAGACATCGTTGTCATGTAACAAAATCGTATAAAAGCTTATAAAAGCGCCGCGGCGTGCAAGACTTGCACGCCGCGGCGGTTTTTATTTTTTCGAAACATAAACGATCCCTGCGGCGTTTGGGCCGATGTGCGCGCCGACGGCGCAGCAGATGGGAAAAACGGAGCAATTTTCCCGTCCGACCTGCTTCATGATCTCTCGGGGAGGCTCCTCACTGTCTGTCTGCAAAAAATAAACGGGATAACCGGGATCGGCGCCCTCCCGCAAAAAGGTTTGTGAAACCGCAAGAAGCGCCTTTTTCTGTCCGCGCGCCCTACCTGTGACTTCCACCGTCCCCGCTCCTCCGATCGTGATGATGGGCTTGATGCCGAGCAGCTCCCCTACAACGGCGGCGCTCTTTTTCAGCCTTCCTCCCTTGTACAGATATTCCAGAGTGTTCAGATAGGCAAACAGCCGAATGCGGGGACGCAATTCATCGAGAATGGCAACGACTTCCTCCGCGCTCCTGTCGCGGTATTTGGCTGCCGTCTCCACGAGGATACGGAGCATAGCGGTCGTGCAAAGCGAATCGTATAGGTGCACCCGTGAGAAATTTCCCGCTTCCTTTGCAAGCCGCGCGGAATTGAGGGTGCCAGACAGCTGCGAAGAAATGAGGATCGCAAGGGTCTCCTCCCCCTCTGTCCGCGCGAACGCCTCCGAAAACTGCTCTTCGGAGGGTTGAGAGGTGTGCGGAAATTCGCCCGCGATCAACCTTTGATAAAATGCTTCCTTGCTCAGTTCCGCGCCGTCGAGATACGCGCTCTTACCAAAAACAACGGTGAGCGGAACCACCTCCACGCCGAGCGATTTTGCTTCTTCCTGCGAAATTTCCGACGATGAATCGGTGATAATTTTCAGCATGGGCCCCTCCGAACGGCATTTTTCCGCCGTTTCCGAAAATCCACCGAAAGAATAGCACTATTTGTTCACTTTGTCAACTGATTTTTTTTGTTTTTGCAAAATTCCTTGCTGCCCTCATTGCGCGTGGAGAAATCTCTACCGAATTATAAAACAGCTCAGTATTCCGAAATGCCGAGCACATAGTCCGAACGCACATCAAGCAAGGCGCAGAGCTTGGCAAACGTATCCAATGCGGGAAAAATATCCTGCTTCATGTACTTGGAAACCGTCTGCGCCGAGACCCCGATCGCCTTTGCAATATCTTTCTGCGCCACACCGCTGTGGGCAATGACCTCCCGCAGCCGCAACTGAATGTCTTTCAGTTCCATAATCCCCCCTATTATTTGCACTTTTTCAAAAAAAATATCGTATAATGTGCGATAAATTGCTTGACAATCGTATATTAGGTGATTATAATAGGGGTAGTTTCCGAAAAAACCTTTACCTCGGAAACGGTAAATCGGGCAAAAATACTTTCCCCCTAAAAAAGTTGTTTCACCTCGATTTGCCAAAAGCGCGCACGGCAGTCCTTTCGCCGTGCGCGCCCTTATTTTGTAATGCTCTTGAAACGGGTCTTTTTCCCGCCTACGCAGGGTTATGCTTCGCAGTTTGCTTTGAGTGTTGCAAGGCTCTCTTTGAGTTCCTCGGGCAGTCTGTCGCCGAATTGCTTATAGTAGCCCGCGATTTCGTCCGCCTCGGCGCTCCAACGCGCTTTATCCACATAGAGAATGCTCTCCAACGTCTCTTCGGAGAGGTCAAGGCCTTCGAGATCGATGTCTTTGGCATAAGGGACATAGCCGATCGCCGTCTCCCTTGCATCCACCGCGTTTTGGCAACGCTTCAAGATCCAATCGAGCACGCGCATGTTGTCGCCGAAGCCCGGCCAGAGGAAGTTGCCCTCCGCGTCCTGGCGGAACCAGTTGACGTTGAAGATCTTGGGCGGATTCTTAATCTTTTTGCCCATTTCGATCCAATGTGCAAAGTAATCGGCCATATGATAGCCCGCAAAGGGTTTCATCGCCATGGGGTCGTGGCGAAGGACGCCGACGGCGCCCGTCGCAGCGGCCGTCGTCTCGCTCGACATGATGGAGCCGACGAACACGCCGTGGTTCCAATCGCGGGACTGATAGACGAGGGGTGTGGTCGTCGCTCTTCTGCCGCCGAAGATGATGGCATCGAGCGGAACGCCCTCCTTGGAATTAAATTCGGGGCTTAGGCAGGGGCAGCCCGTTGCGGGAGCCGTGAAGCGGGAATTGGGGTGCGCCGCTTTTGTTCCGCTCTCGGGCGTCCAATCGCCCCCGAGCCAATCGATAAGATGGGCGGGCGCCTGCTTGGTAAGTCCCTCCCACCAAACGGTGTTATCCGAGGGATCGATGGCGACGTTGGTAAAAATGGTGCCCTGTTTTGTTGCGGCGAGGGCGTTGGGATTGCTCTTTTCGTTGGTGCCGGGCGCTACGCCGAAGAAGCCGTTTTCGGGATTGACTGCCCAAAGCCTTCCGTCCTTGCCCACCCGGATCCACGCAATGTCGTCGCCAACGCATTCCACTTTATAGCCCTTTTCGAGATAGTGCTTGGGAGGAATGAGCATGGCGAGGTTGGTCTTTCCGCAGGCGGAGGGGAAGGCGGCCGCCACATAGTGCTTTTCGCCGCTCGGATAGGTCACGCCCAGGATGAGCATGTGCTCTGCCATCCAGCCCTCGTTCTTGCCGAGGTAGGAGGCGATCCGCAGGGCGAAGCACTTCTTGCCGAGCAGAACGTTTCCGCCGTAAGCGGAGTTCACCGAGATGATGGTATTGTCCTCGGGGAAATGCATAATGTAGCGCTTTTCGGGGTCGACATCGCACTTGCAATGGAACCCCTTGATGAAGTCGCCGTCCTCACCGAGAAATTCATAGCAGTCGAGGCCCACTCTCGTCATGATCGCCATGTTGAGGACGACATAGATGGAGTCGGTGACTTCGATGCCGATCTTGGAGAACGGGGAGCCCACCACGCCCATGGAATAGGGAATGACATACATGGTGCGGCCCTTCATTTTGCCGCGGGCGATGTTGCCGCAGAGAGCATATGCCTCTTGGGGGTCCATCCAATAGTTGATGGGACCGGCATCCTCTTTGTTTTTGCAGCAGATGAAAGTGCGGTCCTCCACGCGGGCGACGTCGTTTTGGGCGGTACGGTGATAGTAGCAGCCGGGGAGCTTTTCCTGGTTGAGCTTGATCATCTCTCCCGTCTTTACGCCCTCTTTTCTGAGCTGTTCGAGCTGCGCTTCGCTGCCGTCGATCCAAACAATGTTGTCGGGCTGCGCGAGTTTTGCGCTCTCTTCGACGAACGCAAGAACTTTTTTGTTGTTGGTAAGAGCCGATGTCATAAATTGACCTCCGTATGTATTTTTCCGTTGAATGGGCAGGAATGCCCAACTTCTTCCAAATACATTATACCACGAAAGTTTGTCAAAGTAAACGCTTTTGCAAAAAATTTTATTGCGCCGCGGCCTTGGCTGTTCCTTTAATTGTCATTTCGAGTGGAGCGAAGCGGAATCGAGAAATCTCTACCTCACTTGGCGCCCCTTGCAGGGGAGCTGGCACGAACGCAAGTGAGTGACTGAGGGGGTTTTGAGAGAGCTTGTAATAACCCTTTCGGCTCACTACGTTCGCCACTTTCCCTAAAAGGGACAGCAAGAAAAGTGCGGCTCGGAATGAGGTGCTGCGTTTCCGAAAATTTCAACTCTGCTCTACCGTCACATATTCGCCCGTGTCTGCGTCCTGAAAAACCACGTAGTAACCGTCATTGTCATTGTACAGCCCGGCCGGAACAAAGACGCTCGCCGCCTTTGCTTCGTCGGGAGGAGGGTCTTTGAGCGCCACGCAGAGGTATCTCGGCAGCCCCTCCGCATAGACGACCCCGAGAAGCGCCTGCTCCGTTTTCACCCACTCCGAGTGGGGAATGGAGGCGAGCAGGCTTGTATCGCGCGGATATTTTTCAAATGCCGCTTTCAGCTTGTCCGCCACTTTGTTGTAGTATGTAAGCCCTCTCCGCGTAATGCGGAAAGGGGAACGTGCGGGCTCCTTCTCCGAGCCGTTTCCGCTCTCTCCCGCGGGGCCGACGGAATAGAAGTTCGCGTCCGCAATGGCTTCATCGTCATAGCCTGCGGCGTCGCTCAGCGGTTCCTCTTCGGGAAGAGGCACGGCGGGCGCAAGCGGTACCTGCGGCGAGGGCGAACCCGGGATCTGGTTGGGCGGCATTGGCACGGGCAGAGGGGATTTGCGTTCCTCCCGCTCGGTGAGCGCCCGCAAGAGGGGGGTGAAGTCCTCGAGGGCATTTCCGCAGCGGCCGAAAGCGATGGGTTCCGGTTCCCTGCCGACAAAGCAAAGCAGCGCGGAAAATCCCTCCGAAACGGACGGCGCGTTCCCCGCTTTGAGCGCCTCGTTCCCTTTGAGCCCGAAGGAATAGTACATCCCTCCCGCCTGCACGACGAGCATATACCTGCCCTCCGAGAGCGGGGAAAGCCCCGCAATGCGCGGCGTGACGGTGAGTTCCCGTCCCAACCGTTCGGCGTACACGGCGCCCGTGATCGGCCCGCCGTCCGCAGTGAAGCCCTTCTTCATCTGTTTGAGAATGCAAAGTCTCTTTTCGTATGCCATGATCGCTCCCTTTTGCCTAACAGCATAGCGCAAAAGCAGGGGGCGAAAATTGCAAACGGGTGTAAAAAAACCGCGACTTTTCGCAGTTTTCCTGTGCGGCACGCGCCCATCCGTTCAGGCCTGTGCGTCATTCCGCGCCGTAGCGGCAATTACGGAAACCGAGCCTTGACGCAATAAGATGCCTTCGCGCAAAGAGGGACGAGAAAAACGGAGCCGTTTGGCTCCGTTTTTGCAACCGGTGTGCGGTTTTATTTGAGTTTGGGGTATTTCTGCCCGGAAAAATTCAATCCTTCGAGATCCCATACGCTTTCGTCCCAACCGAGAGTATCAGTATAGAATGATTTTCGATTTAACGCAGATTCGATTGCGGGAGAACCTCCCGTAACTGTAACAGTGTACGCTTTATAGCACTGTTGTTGCGTTCCATTCCCTTCGGTTAAAGCACAAATTGCATTCAACTGGCACCAGTGATTGACGTCGGTTATATCTCCATTGAAAAGACAATTTTCAACTTTACCGGCATTTCTACCGACAACACCGCCAACGCTGCATCGCGGTCCACCGCTTTTGGTCTGCGTACTGATTTGAGCACACACAAATGCTTTTTCGACAGTACCCGTATTTTCACCGACTACGCCACCCACAAAATGGAAACATATGTCATTATAATTGGGATCTGAGTTACCAACCGCACTCAAAGAACCCGTAAATTGTACATTGCTGATTGTTCCATCGTTCTTTCCTGCAACTCCTCCGACGATCGAACTGGGATAGGAAAACATTCCTGCGGAATTTCTGAAATCAATGTTTGCGGAAACGGCTACATTTTTGATTTGCCCCTTATTATATCCAACAACAGCACTACACATCAATCCGGCGTTGCGTCCCCAGCTCCCTGCTACTGTAAGTGTTACCTGCTCCAATTTCAAGTTTTGGATCGTCCCTTCGTTGACACCGAAAAATCCGATCTTGTTCCCAGAGGAAACATAAATCGAAAAATTATAAATTTTATGACCCGCACCGTTAAAATCACCGGTAAATGGATTACCATCAGGTGCGAACATCGGGATTTGCAACCCCGAGCAATCAATATCCTCGGTAAGAACATATTTCCCGTTCATGTCTGTGATTTTTTGCAACTGCATAAAATCATCGATTTTGGTATATTCCGCAAGAGGATCTTTTTCCCAATGTCCATAAATATGCAAATTGGAGTGAAGCTCTATGGGGAATTGTACTTCTTGGGTGTACTGCGCGTTATAATACCACCCCTTAAAGAGATAATTTTGGACCTGCGGCGCTTCAAACGAGGAATAGTGAGTGCCCGCCTCGGCACGGATGGGGGAGGGGGTATCGCCCGCATTTACATGGAATGTGATCGTGTACATCGTCTTCTTCCACTGCGCGTACACGAAGAGGTTCCCCGTGATCGTCAATGGATATTCCACCGGCCGTTCAAAGGCTTCGTCGTAGTACCAACCCACAAAATCATAGTCGGTGCGGGTGGGGTCGGGAAGTTTTTCGACAGTTTGCCCCGCAAAATATTCCGCGGGCTGCATGGGGTCGCCGTTCTGCGTGTCAAATGTAATACGGTACTTCGTTTTCGCCTGCCAGCGGGCATAGAGCGTAATATCCTTCGTGACGGGAGAGACATTCGTAAACTGCCCGTCGTTCACCGTGTTCCCTGTAAACCACCCCAAAAACGTGAAGTTTTCGCGCGTGGGGATAGGGAGCTCCAAAACGTCGCCGTAGCTTACTGTCTGCTCTTTTTTGAACTCCTTGGGAAGGTCTCCGCCCTGCGCGTCAAAGGTGACGGTGTGCTTCTCATTTGCGTGAGGATAGTTTTCCCCTTTCTCCCCTTGCAACCATTCGAGGAAGTCTTGTTCCGTGCCGCTGTGCCCGTTTTCTTTCCAAATATCATAGGCGCTCTTGCCGTCTGCGCCCGTATCGCCTTTTTCGCCCTGCGGGCCCTGAGGACCTTGCGTACCCGTGTCGCCCTTTTCGCCTTTCAGCCATTCGAGGAAGTCTTGTTCAGTGCCGCTGTGTCCGTTTTCCTTCCAAATGTCATAGGCGCTCTTGCCGTCTGCACCCGTGTCGCCCTTTTCACCCTTTTCGCCTTGGGAACCTTGCGAGCCCTCTCCTTTCTCGCCTTGCAACCATTCGAGAAAATCTTCTTCCGTGCCGCTGTGCCCGTTCTCTTTCCAAATGTCATAGGCGCTCTTGCCGTCTGCGCCCGTGTCGCCCTTTTCGCCCTGAGGACCTTGGGGGCCTTGTTCGCCTTGGGGGCCTTGTTCGCCTTGGAGCCCCTGTTCGCCCTGTACGCCCTGCGCACCCGGGTCGCCTTTCTCACCCTTTTCCCCTGCGCAAGCGCAAAACAGCGCAAGACAGAGGACAAAGAGGAAGCAATTCGTTAAAACAACGAGCAGTCTTTTCCGTTTCATGTGTGTTCTCCTTTTTTGTACAAGTTTCTTGTCCTTTTTCCTTAATTGTACAACTTTCTTGTACATTTGTCAATACTTATGAAAGTGAAAATTGCGGAAAATATTCGGTTTTATCGGAAGCAGATGGGGTTGACGCAGGAGTCGCTCGCCAAAATGCTTAACGGGAAGAGAAGCCTCATCTCCAATTACGAAAACGGGTATAGCGTACCGGATATTTACACGCTGTGCCGTCTTGCAAAAATCTTCGACATTTCCCTCGACGACCTTGTGGAATGGCAGGAATGAACAAGACGGGAAACGCTTGTGTCGCTTGCGTCGCTTTCTCATGCGGAGGAGGACGAGAAAAACGGAGCCGTTTGGCTCCGTTTTTATACTCTGTATTGAGTTTTACTCCGCTTCGGGTGACGCGTCGCCCGCAGGCTCGCCTTCCGCTTTCTGCGGCGCGACCGCCTTGGGCAGCGACAGCCCCGCCATGTTGTAAAGCTCTTCGAGCGGAGGCAGGCTCTTCAACAGCCCCGACAAAAAGTTTGCCGTGCCCGTCTTTCCGTCCGCGTTCGTGCCGCCGTCCCAAACGGTGACTTTGTCGATCTTCACCCCCGAGATCGCCTTGACCTGCTCGGCCACGATCGTTTCGAGTTTGTCGGCAATGAGCAGCCGTACCGCTTCGTCCGAAGAACCCGCGCTCTTGACGAGGGCATCCATACCTTCGGCCTGTTTGGAAAGTTTTTCTCTGAGACCGCGCGCCTCGGCGTCCATCTTCGCATAGATCGCGTCCGCTTCGCCCTGCGCCTTTCTGCGCGTCTGTTCGGCGACGGCCTCCGCTTCGATTTCGAGCTTGCGCTTTTCGATGTCCGCCGCGACGATGACGTCCGCTTCTTTGGTCGCTTTTTCGCGCGCCGCACGGGAAATTTCCGCCTTCTGCTCGGCCGAGTAGCTCTCTTCGAGCGCCTTTGCCGCCTGTACCTTTTCGGCGGTGACGGCGAGCTTCAACGCCTCCGCTTCCTTTTCGCGGAGCTGCGCCTGCGAGAGCGCGATCTCCGCCTTTGCCTTGTTTTCGCCCTCGATGGCCTGCGACTCCGCCTCTGCCACGCGGATACGCTGTTCGCGCTTGGCGTTCGCCTCGCCGATGGAACCCTTCTTGTCCTCTTCGGCGACGGAGATCTTCGCGTCGTTGATCGCCTTTGCGGCCGCCTCTTTGCCGAGCGCGACGATGTAGCCGCTCTCATCCGTAATATCGGTAACGTTTACGTTGATGAGCCTGAGACCCACCTTTTTGAGTTCGCCCTCGACGTTGCGCGAGATCGCTTCGAGGAACTTGTCTCTGTCGGCGTTGATCTCCTCGATGTTCATCGTCGCGATGACGAGACGGAGCTGGCCGAAGATGATGTCCCGCGCGAGGTCGGAGATCTGCGCGAGGGTGAGCATTCTCAGCCGTTCGGCAGCGTTTTGCATGACGCCGGGATCGGTGGAGACGCCCACGGTGAAGATGCTCGGCACGTCGATCCTGATATTCTGTTTGGAGAGCGCGCTTTTGAGGTCCACGGAAATAGACAGAGGCGTCAGATCCATGAAGGTGTACTTCTGGAAGAAGGGGGCCACAAAGGACGCGCCGCCATGGACGCACTTTGCGCTGCGGTAGGTGCCGTCGGGATTGGGACGGATCTTACCGTAGATGATCATGATCTTGTCGGGCGGGCAGGTCTTGTAGCGCACGGCGATCGTGAGTACGATGAGCACGACGATCAAAACTGCCACGACGATCACGGCAACGATTGCAGGTGACATTTTCTATTTTTTCTCCTTTTTTTATTTTTCCTTTCTTTTTACGACGGCGAAGTCGTCCGAATAGCCGACGATCTCCACCTCTTCATCGACGGAAATGCGTTCCCCGTCCGTGACGGCGTCGAGTTCCATGTACTTTCCCTGCGCCGTGAGCGTGATCTTTCCCCTGCCCGAACGGGCCGTGGGAATGCTTACATAGACGGTAGCCGTCTTGCCCGTGAGCTTTTCGGGTTCGAGGTTGCCGCTGCATTGCAGTTTGGCGATCCCCCTGAGCGCAAATGCCACACCGAGCAGCGCTACCGTACCCGTAAGCACCGAGACCAAAATGGGCAGCCAAATATTCTCCGGCAAAAAGCTGGCCGTTGCAAAGCCGCACCAACCGCCGAGCGCAAAGAACGCCGTAAGGCTTTTGAGCGTAAACACGCCAAGCCCGCTGTCCGTGTCCGTATCGCCGTTCATATCGAAATCGCCGTCTGCATCGAGGTCGCCCCCGCCGAAAGAGACGATGAGCAAAATGATCTGCACGACCAGGAGCACGCTTGCAACGACCGCGATCCAAAAGAATACCTGTTCGAGCGCGGTCATACTTGTAAACCAATTCATATCTTTTCCTCCGAGGGCGCTTTGCCCGTTCTTTTCCGATCGGGAGACGCGTTTTGCCCCTTTCGGTATGATAATACCACCATTATTCTGTTTTCAAACAAAAACCCGCTCCATTTACAGATAGAGCACGGGGACTCCCTTTTTCCCCGCATAGCGCACGGTGTAGGCCGCGCCGCCCGTCGGCTTGGTGCAGTAGGCGAGCAAAATGTCTGCTCTGTCCACCATGTAGCGGTCGCGGGCGAGAAAACAGCCGTCCCGATAGACGGGAAAGAGCACCGTTTTACGGTCGCAACGGGGGAGGAGCTCCTCGAACATGTTCCTGTATTTGGGCGAAAAGCCCTTTCCGAAGCCTTCATAGGGCAAACACGCCTCGATGCAGATCTCTTTCTCCCGTTTGAGCCAAACAAGGCAGCTCAGCGCCTCTAAATCGAATCCCTCCGCCATGCCGCACAGAAAGTTCTCGCAGCCCCCTTCGAGAAGGAGCCGCAGACGGTCGTACAGGGCGCTCTTGTCAAAATCGCGCGGAAGCTCGCGGTGTCCCGTCAGCGCGCAGGTCATGTAAAATTTTTTCATACGAGGGGAGCGCTCCTCTCTCTTCCCCGTCCGCGCGGATATTTTTCAGGCGTCGGCGAAATTTTTTCGATCACTGCGATCGTCCGCTTCCCATATCCATCCGGCAGGGAAAAGCGGCAGATCTTCTCCACCCGTCCCCCGAGAAGGCGAATGGCGCGCCGTGCCTCTTCGAGTTCCTCCTCCGCCTCGCCCTTATAGGCAAGAAATCTCCCGCCGACCTTCACGAGAGGCAGACAGTACTCCGCAAGCGTGTTCATCCGCGCGACGGCGCGGGCGCAGCAGACGTCGTACTTTTCGCGGAATTTTCCCCGTGCGGCGTCCTCGGCCCGCAATTTTTCCACCGTCATACGGGAAAGACCGAGCTCCCGCACCGCACGTTCGAGAAAGGCGCACTTTTTGCCCACGCTCTCAAAGAGGGTGAAGGATAGATCGTCGCGCAAGATTTTCAGCGGAATGGAGGGAAACCCCGCGCCTGAGCCCACTTCGGCAACGGAGGCGTTCTGCGGGAAAAACCCCTCGCCCGCGGCGGAATCAAGAAAGTGCTTGTAGAGCATCTCCCGCTCCTCCACCACGGCCGTGAGATTGCAGGTCTCGTTGGAGCGCAGCAAAAGCGCACGGAAAGCGGAGAACGTCTCCCCGTGTTCCTCACGGATACATCTGAGAAGGCCCGCAAGATCGGGCATATCTTGTTCCATGCCATTGATTATAGCACATTTTTCGCGGTTCCGCAAGGGGAGAGAGGCGCGCTTCGCCGTGAAATTGTCGATTTGTTTTTCCACATTGTGGAATTTTTTGTGGAACGTTCTCTCTTTTTCCGCATTCTCCCGCCCTCTTCTTCTGCCCTGCCCGCACCCGTCCTGACACCTCATTTTCTCCGTTGACATTTCCCCGCGCTGTCCACTTTTTCTCAACGGCCTTTTCCACAAAGATTTACACGCCCCGATTTTTTGAAATTTCCCCTTTTTGCTTGAAATTTTTCTTCTTTTCCGCTATAATAGGAGGAAATAAAGGGTGTGAGGCAAACTTATCCACTTTTCCACCGCCTTTATTATTATTACTATTAAGATTCTTATTAAAAAAACCACAGAAAGGAGCAAGAAGATGAAATTTGTATGCGATGGGCTCTCCCTCTCGGAGGCCGTGACGAAAGCAAGCAAGGCGTGCGCCATCCGCACGACCGCACCCATCATGGAATGCGTAAAACTGACGGCAAAAAGCGACGAAGTGATCCTTCTTGCGACGGACGGGGAACTCTCCATCCGCAAGGCGATTAAAGCGGAGGTGTTCGAGGAGGGAGAAGTATGCGTCACGGGAAAACTGCTCTCCGACTTTTTGGGCAAGCTCTCGGATGAGGAGATCACCATCAAAACGGGAGAACGCGGGCTGGAAATCTGCTACCGCGACGCCTCCTCCTTTTTGCAGACGCTCCCCGCGGAGGAATTTCCCGAGATCGACCTCGAAACGGGCGAAAATTATTTCGTTATGAAACAGGGAGCCCTCAAAAAGCTCATCGGCGAGACGGTGTTCTGCTGCGCGCAGGACGATTCCCGCCCCATCCTCAAAGGCTGCCTCTTCGAATTTAAGGAACGGCTTGAAGCGACCGCGCTCGACGGCTACCGCCTTGCCCTCTCCTCGGCCGAACTTGTTTCGGGCAATGAAGAGAGAAATATCATCTGTCCCGCCCGCACCCTCACCGAGATCTCCCGCATGCTCACCGATGACGACAAGGAGATCACCGTGTACACCCGCGGCGGAAATCTTCTCGTGAGCATAGACGGGCTGACGATCGTCTCCCGCCTCTATCAGGGCGAGTTTATCCGCAAGGAGAGCGTGGTGCCCGCCTCCTTCCTCACCGAAGTCACCCTGCCCCGCCTCGACCTTATGTCGAGCGTGGAGCGCGCGGCCATCCTCATCCGCGGAGACAAGAACAATCTCGTCACGCTCGAAACGACGGGCGACGCCGTGACTGTCCGCTCCGCTTCCGAAATGGGCAATGTCTCCGAGAGCGTGGGCGCCAATATCCTCGGAAAGGACATCACGATTTCCATGAACGCCAAATATCTGCTCGACGGGCTGCGCGCCCTCGACGAAGAGGAATGTGTGCTCTCTTTCAACAGCCCGATCTCTCCCTTTATTCTTCAAAATAAGGAAAAGAAAGACACCCTCTATTTGATTTTACCCGTCAGAAATGCACAATAATCGCTTGACGAAAAGCGGGAAAAACCTTATAATCAAAGCTGAAAGACGAAAATAGGAGTATATTTGTTATGAAAAGAACTTACCAGCCCAAGAAGAGACAGAGAAGCAAGGTGCACGGCTTCCGCAAGAGAATGGCGACCAAAGCGGGCAGAAACGTGCTGAAAAGAAGGAGAAATAAGGGAAGAAAGCATCTTTCCGCATAACGTGAACTATCAGAAGGTCAAGAAAAAAAAGGAATTTCGCAAAATTCTTTCAACGGGCAAACGCGCGTACGGAGCGGCGCTCACAGTGGTCTATCTTCCCGCAGAAGAGACCGCGATGGCGGTTTGCGTGGGAAAAAAATACGGAAAGAGCGTGCAGCGGAACCGCGTGAAGCGGCTGCTGCGGGAAGCCTTTCGTTCCCGGGCGGACACGCTCACCCGCCCCTGCGCCTTTTTGCTCATTCCGCGGATCGCCGGAGAATATTCCTATGAGGCCTTCCAAAAAGATCTCGGCAGGATCTTCAAACGGGAAAAGCTGGCCGATGCCTGAGCTTTCCTTGCTGCTTGAAGAGAATTTTCGCTATCTCGGGAAAAAGCTGCGCCCCCGCCTTTTGCGGGGAATCTGCATACGCATGATCTCCTTCTACCAGCGCAAACTCTCCCGGCACACCTGCCTGTACGAGCCTACTTGCTCGGAATATACGAAGCGGTGCATCAATAACCTCGGCGTTGCGGCGGGGATCCTCTTGGGGATTTGGCGCATTTTGCGCTGCAATCCTTTTTCCAAAGGAGGCATCGACCCGGCGCCCGAACGGTATTTTCGCCGCCGCTGGCTTATTTGACTGAAACATGATTTCTTTTCCGCTACTCCAACAGGGATTTTATATCGATCTCAATTGGTTGGGACAACTTGTCAGGATCATCATTGACGGCGTCGGCATAGTCGGCGTCGGTGTCATTGTGTTTGCGCTCATCTTAAAGGCCATCACCACACCTTTCGACATCTACCAGCGGGTGAAAATGCGCAAACAGAACCTCATTATGGAGCAGATGAAGGACGATCTCGAAAAGCTCCAAAAGCAGTACGCGGGCGACAAGCAGATGTACAACATGAAGATGCTCGAACTGCAAAAAAAGAACGGTTACAGTATGCTCGGGGCCTGCCTGCCCATGATCCTGTCCTTTGTGATCCTCATCGTCGCGATCACAGCCTTTCAGACCTACGCGCAGTACGCCAATCTCTCCATGTACGAGAGAATGGCCGAGGGCTATAATTCCGCCGTCCTCGAATATGCCGTGGACGGCAAAGACTATCACTTTTTGCAGGAGGGAGAGGAGGAAAACGACCTCGTCATTACCCTCGAAAAATTCCAAACGGACGAAAACGGCAACCGCTCCTTTACCGAGGACGGGATCGTATATTCCCTCGTCGAAGAGGGCGAAATTTTGCGGATGCAGGTGGAGAGCTCCGCAGCGGACATCTATTTCTGCTATCGCTACAATCTCTCCCCCGCCGACGCGGCGCGCACCTATTTCATCAATGAGGACAAGCTCAAAAACAACGCCGAGATCTGGGGAAAGATCGAGGAACGGATGACAGCGGGCGCCGCTGAGGACACCGCATGCATCGAATATTTCCAGTCGCTCGGCGCAGCGGCCTCCGCAAACGTGTTCCGCACCGAGAAGAACCCCGGCTTTTTGTGGGTGAAAAACGTTTGGTATCCCGACGTCAGCTACAACCACCCCGTGCAGGAGTATTCCTCCTTTAAGAGCACTTTCAATTCGGGGATCCGTTCGGAGAATTGGGAGGGAGAAAAGAGCATCGGCGAAGTGATCTCCGAATCCAACTATAACGCACTCACGGCCGACCTTTCCGCCGAGAAAGAGCAGGCCAACGGTTACTTTGCGATGATCATCATCTCGATCGGGCTCATGCTCCTTTCGCAGTTTATCACCATGCGCAGCAGTAAGGCCGCCAACCAATACAACACGGTAGACGGACAAGGCGCGCGCACACAGAAGATCATGATGGTCATGATGCCCATCATGTTTGCGGTGTTCGGCTTCTTATGGAGCGCCGCGTTTACCATTTATAATATCATCAGCAGCGCCATCACCATTCTTGTCACCCTGCTCACAAACATTGTCATCGGCAGGATCTTCAACAAGAAGGAAGAGGAGGCGCTCAAAGCGCGTTACAGCCGCAGCGTCCCCTGGAAAAAGGACGGCAAGGATGCAAATGACGGCAAAGACAGGAAAAAGAGAAAATAATCCGGGAAGGTAGTTATATGGAACAAAAGGAAGTATTCAGCGGAAAGACGGTGGAGGAAGCCGTCGAAGAGGGACTCAAAGAGCTCGGCGTTACGCGCGAGGAAGTGGATGTCGAAATTTTGGACGAAGGAAAAAAGAAGCTGTTCGGGTCCATTCCCGCACAGGTAAAACTCACCTTAAAGCCGAAAAAGACGGACGGCGAACGTGCGGTGGCATTTCTCGAAGGGCTGTTTAAGCTCATTGGAGTCGATGTTGTCCCCACCGTGCGTGAAGAGGATGAAAAGATCGTGTTGGACCTTACGGCGGCAGAACCGAACAAATCTCTCATCGGACGCCGCGGAGAAATGATCGACGCCATCCAAACTTTGGCAGGAGCAGTCGCCAATACCGGCAGAAGAGATTATAAGCGGGTGGTCGTGGATTGCGGAAACTATCGCGAAGACCGCGAGGAGACCTTGAAACGGGTCGCGGAAAAGCTGGCGGCAAAGGCAGTGCGCCTCGGCAAGAAGGTACGCCTTGAACCGATGAATCCCTACGAGCGCAGGATCATCCATTCCGCCCTCGTGGACAATCCCGACGTCACCACCAAGAGCGAAGGCAAGGAACCCGCACGCTTTGTTGTGATCATTCCGAACAACCTCAGACCCTATGAGAAACGGGACCGTTACGGCAAGGGAAACGGCCGTTACGGGGACAGAAAGGGCGGCAGAGATGGCAAGTACGGCGATAGAAAGGGCGATCGCTATGGCGACAGAAAGCCTTATCCCAAGCGCGAATTGCCTGCCGAGGGCACGCCGCAGAGCTCGGGAACAAGCCTCAAACGCAGCGGCGGCAGCTATAAGAAGGGCGGCTTCTCGGGATTTTTCGGGACCTATCTCGGCAATTCCCGCGACAGTGAGGGTGCGGAACCGTCCGAGACGCCGGAGACGCCCGATGAAACCTGATGTGTTAAATGCAGCAGAAGCGTATCACGGTCGGAACGGTTTTCGGTTTTGATATCAAATAAGGGATACCGATAAAGAAGGCGCCGCCCGCGGACATGTCCGCGGGCGGCGCCCTTGTTTACAGTTGTCTCAGTTGTTTTTCAGCCATTCCTGCGCCTTCGCCTTCGTGAAGGTCGTGATGTTCTCCTTTGCGTAGGGGGAAGTTTCGCCGCCGTACGTATAGAGGAAATAATCCCCTTCGGGAGTGACATACATCGTCGTTTCGTAACCGGCGGGATCGCCATACCAGCCGCTCGTCACTTTTTTGACGACGGTTGCGGTTTCGGTATCGTAGACCTTTTTTGCGGTTTTCTTGACCATGGTTTTTTTCTCCTTTTTTTCTTTTATTTTACTTTTTTTGAAAATTTCCGTCAAATAGATTTCATTGATTTTATAAATTGCTTAAAAATGAACCATTATACCGCAAATTGTGAATTTTTATCCGTTTTTTCTGTGAAATATGCTTCCAGCGCGCCGCAGAGTGTTTCCGCCATGCTGTAAACGAGGTTTAGCCGCGTGAGATTCAGCGCGGAGTAGGAAAACCCTGCCTTCTCCCCCACGATCCCGAGTACCGACACGTCCCCCACTTCTCCTAAACGTTTGTTTGCTCCCGAGCCCGGGCGAAGCGGGCTGTCCGAGAGCTTCAAAAGCCCGACTTCGGAGGTCTCGCCCACCGCCGCATCGATGGCGATCACTTTTGCGCCGGGGTGCGTTTCCCGCAAAAACATGCTCAAATATTTGATTTCTTTTGCCGTGATCGGGGAGCGCAGCGTTCCATATACATAACATCCCTTGTGTAAGTGTTGCAGCATAGTGCCGGCGATCGGCCCGAGACTGTCCCCGATGGCCAGATCGCTTCCGATGCAGAGCACGACGGGCGGTACCGTCTGCACGCCCAGCAGCCGTCGGAAGCCCTGTGCGAGCCCATACGGGGCCAATGTGTTTTGTACATGAAAGGCCAATTCCATTTTGATTCCCCTTTGCGGCAAAGTATTGCCAAAGAAAAAATTTTTATACAATCTTCGGGAAATTGACGACAAACGGTATAAAACAGTGGTATAATAGAAATATCTTAGACGGCGGAGGTTGCTTTTGACCGGTTTATTACTTGCTTCCGCAGGATGGGTGATCGACCTTGTATTCTTTTTGCTCCTCATCCTCGGTGTGGCGCTGGGCGCCTATAAAGGATTTGTTGCGGGCCTGTGTAAGCTCGCGGGGAAATTCGTTTCTCTCATTATCGCATTTGTGTTCTGCATCTCATTTGCGAATTTTTTGGAGACCTGCTTCCACATGACTTCGGCCATTGCCGGCGGGATCGGCTCTTCGATCGCGGGAAATGAGCTGTATGCCCAGACGATCCCCGTTGACATCAGCGGCGCAGAGCTGGAAGGCTATCTTGGCGGTATGCAACTCAACGGTATTGCGACCTGGTTGATCGTGCGCTCCTTTGCTTCCGCTGCGCTCATCCCCGCAGGGACGACCCCGGCGGTTTTGCTCGGCAGCATTCTTGCAAAATGGATCTCCGTTGTCATTGCCTTTGTTCTGCTTCTGCTGTTGGTGCGCCTCGGCGCATGGGGACTTTCGAAGCTCCTTGGCGCTATCACGTCACGTTTGGCGCCTCTGCGCGTCGTCAATCAAGTTCTTGGCGCGATTCTGGGACTTGCAAAGGCGCTGTTTTGGATTTTTACGGTGCTGCTCATCTGTAATTGGCTTCCCTTCGAAGGACTGCACAACTTTATTGCGTCAAGTGCGGTCGTAGGCAAGATCTTTGTGAGCGAGTGGTTTCAAAGCGCGACAAGTTACGCTGTGTCCGGTGCGTGGTTCACGCAGTTCATGACTCGGTTAGTTTAATTGCTGAAAATGTAAGGCAGGCGGGAACTTCCCGCCTGTTTTGTTGTCATTTTTATGCGCGCAGAACATTTTTGAGCACTTCATGTTTCACGTGAAACATGGCAAAATTCGCCAATTTGACTCGAGTAGTTTCACATGAAACAATTTTTAGGCTATTTTGGGGATACGCAAGGCAAAAAACAATGTTTCACATGAAACAATCACCCTTTTTGCGAAAAGTGCGTGATAATTTTGAAAATCAGGAAAGAATTGGTATCAATTACTTGCAATTCCAAGAGAAATGTGGTACAATAATCAAGTAATAAGGCCATACTGTTGGCGTATTATAAATACTGCTGTAAAAGGAGCGAAATTTGAGTAAAACATTTAAGATAGTGCTGTCAGTTGTACTTGTGCTTGTCTTAGGCGTTGGCGTCTACTTTACGCTTACCACGCTTATGAAAAACAGCAAAGAATTGGCAGCGTCTGACTTTGAGATTCTTGCTATGGGCGGCGAACTCGACGAGAACAAGCAAAAACAGGGCATCGATAAGGGCAAAATCGTAAAAATCTATGTAGATAACTATACGGTGTACGGCTATATCGACGTCAACGCGCGTCAGTACACCTATTGGGCTAATTTTGCGAGCCTCTATAACGCAGAAGGCAAGAACATTCTCGACAAATGGCAGACAGAAGGCACCGTTGTTGAATACAGCTATTCAGACCCGAATGCAGGTGCGGGTTGGGGCAACTTCATCTACATTGCAGTGCTTGTTGTCGGAATCATTGCATTCTTCCTTGTGCTGCGTGCGACAAGCGGCGGTGGCGGCAAAGTGATGAATTTCGGCAAGACGAAGGCGAAGGTGTCCACCAATTTGAAAGTCCGTTTCTCCGATGTGGCGGGAGCCGAGGAGGAAAAACAAGAACTTGCAGAAGTCGTGGAGTTTTTGAAGAGTCCTAAAAAGTTTGCCGACTTGGGGGCGAAGATCCCCAAGGGTGTGTTGCTTGTCGGCCCTCCCGGAACAGGTAAGACTTTGTTTGCCAAGGCCGTTGCGGGCGAGGCAGGGGTTCCGTTCTTCTCCGTGAGCGGTTCCGACTTCGTGGAGATGTATGTCGGTGTAGGTGCCTCGCGTGTGCGTGACCTCTTTGATCTTGCCAAGCGGAACCAGCCGTGTATCATCTTTATTGATGAAATCGATGCCGTGGGCCGTCAGCGTGGAGCGGGCCTCGGCGGGGGACACGACGAACGGGAACAGACCCTCAACCAAATTCTTGTTCAGATGGACGGCTTCGATTCCAACGAGGGTGTGATTGTCATGGCGGCGACCAACCGTGCCGACATTCTTGACAGCGCACTTCTCCGTCCCGGGCGCTTTGACAGACAAATATATGTTCACATGCCAGATGTTAAGGGGCGTGAACAAATTCTCAAAGTGCACGCGCGCAACAAACCCCTCGCGCCCGACGTCAACTTTAAGACGATCGCGCGCATGACGAGCGGTTTTTCGGGCGCAGATTTGGCAAATTTATTGAACGAAGCTGCAATTCTCGCGGCACGCGCGGGCAAGAAGATGATCGGGAACCTCGAACTTTACGAAGGCATCAACAAAGTCATCATGGGCCCGCAGAAGAAGAGCCGCGTCGTGACCGAGGCGGAGAAAAAGACGACGGCCTATCACGAGGCCGGCCATGCAGTGCTTGCAAAACTATGCGAGCACAACGACAACGTGCAGGAGGTCTCGATCATTCCCCGCGGCATGGCGGGCGGCTATACCCTTACCCGTCCCGAAAACGACGACGACCGCTATACCGTGAACAAACTCAACGATTTCATCTGCATGGCGCTCGGCGGCAGAGTTGCGGAGGAGATCGTCATTCAGGACGTCTCTGCGGGCGCCTCCAACGACATTCAGAAGGTGACGCAGATGGCGCGCAAGATGGTGACGGAATGGGGCATGAGCGACCGTTTGGGCCCGATCGCCTACACGAGCGACGGCCCGGTATTTCTCGGGCGGGATTTCGAGGAACGCAACACGTACAGTGAAGAGACGGCCGGCATCATCGACGAAGAGGTCAAGCGGATCGTTTCCGCCGCCTATGAGCGTGCGAAGAAGCTGCTCATCGAAAACAGGAGCATTCTCGACAACATGTCCCGCGTTTTGGTGGAACGGGAGACGATCTACACCGAAGAGGTGGATATGCTCATGAAGGGCGCGAGCTGGGAGGAAGTCTTAAAATATATGGAGGACCACGATAAAGACGCCCCCGACGATCCTTTCGGTGTAAAGGAACACCCCGAGGAAGCCGAGAACTCTGACAAAAAATCGCAGTAATTTTTACGGGAGAATATAAAAAGAGGTGATACGTATGGGCAAAATCATTCCGTTTTCCAATCAGAAAGGGGGCGTCGGCAAGACGACGACCTGCGTGAATATGGCGGCGTATCTTGCAAAGGCGGGCAAAAAGGTACTGCTTGCGGACATCGACCCGCAGGGCAACGCCACGACGGGGCTTGGTTTTACCAAGAGCCAGATCAAAAAGTCCGTCTACAATGTTCTCATCGAGGATGAACCCGTCAAAGAGAACATCCTCCCCACCATGATGCCGAACCTGTTTTTGCTGCCCGCAAACATCGACCTTGCAGGCGCCGAAGTAGAGCTCGTCTACAAGAAAAACAGAGAACGGGTCTTAAAAACGGCGCTCGACAAGGTGAAAAACGAGTACGATTTCATTCTCATCGACTGTCCCCCTTCTCTGGGTCTTATCACGATCAACGCGCTCGCCGCGGCAGACAGCGTGATCATTCCCATACAAAGCGAATATTACGCGCTCGAAGGGTTGAGCCAGCTCATGAACACGATCTCCCTCGTGAAACAGCACCTCAACAAGGGCCTGTACGTGGAGGGCGTGGTGCTCACCATGCACGACCGCCGTTCCCTCATCAGCCGCCAGATCGCCGAGGAGATCAAAAGGTACTTTACCAAAAAGCTGTACGAGATCATTATTCCGCGCAACGTGCGCCTTGCGGAGGCGCCCAGCCACGGCAAACCCATTCTGCTCCACGACCCGAGATGTATGGGCGCAAGGGCGTATGCGGCGCTGACCGAAGAATTTTTGAAGAAAACCGAAGGAGGAGAATGAGATGGCTAAGGGCTTAGGCAGAGGGCTTTCGGCGCTGTTCAGCGACACGGAGGAGGCCTACGAAAACGCAACCGAGGGGATCACGGGGGGCGCCACGGAGCTTGCGCTCGCAGATATTTTCCCCAATCCCAACCAGCCGCGCAAGGTGTTCGACGAAAGCGCGCTGCTCGATCTCACCAACTCCATCAAGGAACACGGCGTGATCAGCCCCATCGTCGTCAACAAGAACCCGGACGGCACTTATATGATCATCGCAGGCGAGCGCAGATACCGCGCCGCCAAAAAGGCAGGCCTCACCACCATTCCCGCCGTCATCAAGGAGCTCGACGAGCGTGAAGTACAGGAAATTTCCCTCATCGAAAACCTGCAACGGGAGGACCTCAACCCCATCGAAGCCGCATACGGAATGAAAAAACTCATGGAGGAGTACAACCTCACGCAGGAGGTGCTTGCCGAGCGGCTGGGCAAGTCCAGACCCGCGATCGCCAATACGTTGCGTCTTTTGACGCTCTCCGAAGAGGTGATCGCGCTCGTGCGGGAGGGTAAACTCTCCTCGGGCCATGCGCGCACGCTCGTACCCGTTCCCAAGGAGGAGCAGGGCGCGCTCGCGCAGGAATGCGTCAAGGAGGGCTGGTCGGTGCGTGAAACGGAGCGCGCCGTCAAGCAGTTCCTGAACCCGCCCGAAGTGCTCAATCGCCAAAAGGAGGCGAAAAACGCCCTCGCGAACGCCGAACTCAAACATTTTGTGGAGCGGCTGAGAACGACGTTCAAGACAAAAGTTTCCCTCATCGGCACCGAAAAGAAGGGCAGGATCTACATCGACTACTACTCTCGCGACGATTTGGACCGCATCTGCGAGATGCTGGACATCATCGACCGTCAGGAGTAAGAACGCCGATTCACTATATCTTGTGTTTTGCAGGGGGATTCCTCTGCGTTTTGCCACAATATTTTGAAGAGAAAGTCAAAAAATCGGCCTTTCTTGGTGAAAATATCCAAAAAAAAGCAAAAAAAAGGTAAAAGTTTCACAAAAAAATTTCCAAATAGTCTTGACAAACCCCTCAGAGTGTGATATATTTGCGTTAGTGTTGAAATGACGATAGGGGGGAAGTCATGATGCAGAAAGACGTTCGTTAATCTTTTTTGCTACTCTTTTTTGCCGTTCGCATTGCGAACAGCATAGGGAGAGCCAAGGAGAGCAACGGACGTCTTTCTTGTATCGGCCGACCGAAAAGCGGCATTATCGCCCTTCTCTTTTAGGCCGCGGGATCTTTGCAGCCAAACGCCACCCCCCAGACGGCGGGCGGTTGCGGGAGAAGCGGACCGAGGACAGGGGCGGACACAAGATTCTATTTATAAGAGGTAAAGGAATGAAGAAGAAACTTTTCAAAAGCGCATCCGTCATTGCTCTTTCCGCAGTGATGTCTTGCGGCGCAGCTGCTGCCTTCGCCGGTTGCGGCGGTGGCGGCACCGAAGGCGGCGGCAGTACGACGACGGTCTCCGTCTCCATGTTCTGCTCGGATAACGACAGAGCGATGAACGAACAAAACTGCAACGACTGGGCGGCTGAGTACACCAAAAAACTGCAAGCGGACGGTACGTTCACTGCGGATCAGAAGATCAAGATCGTCTTCTCTTACCAGTCTGACCCGACCACTTATTTCAACGGACTTGCGAACTTGGTCGCTTCCAACTCCCAGCCCGACGTGTTCTACGTCTCCCCCAAATATGTGAAGGCGTGGAGCAATGCAAATAAGATCCTCGACATCTCCGACGCACTTGCGGCAGACTCCGAGAACCTGACGGGGGAGAGAGGCATTTGGGAGGACGCGCTCGCCCTCTACGGCTATTCCAAGGACAGCAAGTACACCTCCGGCGACCGCATCACCTTCAATGAGACCACGAATAAGTTCGAAACCGTCAAAGACGGTGTGGAAGTCGGCATCTACGGCCTTCCCAAGGACTATTCCAACTTCGGGCTCGGCTTCAACGAAGTGTTCTTCACGGACGCGGTGCGCACCGCCCTCACCACCCAAAAGACGACCGACAGAAAGGGCACTCACGGTGCGGAATATTACAGCAAAGATTTGACGTACGGCTCCGAAAAGGGCATTGTCACCGTAAACGGGCAGGACGCTCCCCTCATCAACATCGGCGTGCCTACCTACTACAAGCCCTATAACTTCTACCGTTTCGCAAACTACGACCAGGCAGTCGCCGCGGGCGATCCCATGGCATGCTCCGTAGAGAAGTTCACGAACGGCGAAGGCTACTGCGTGACGATCCCCGGCTGGCCCGGAGATACTTTCGAGGACGCGAAGAACGATGCCGCTACCGCGAGCAACCCTTGGAAGGACGTCGATACGACGATTGACGAAACCATGCAGGATCCGGATGCGACGTACGATACGACGCAGGGCTATATCACCTATACCTATGCGGAATTTTCCGCACTGATGTGGGCGATGACCTACTATGTCAACACCTATGACTGGCAGGGCAACGGCTGCGGCGGCGTCAAGACCGCGGACGGCGTCAAGAACGTGTACGGCAGCGACCAATACGACGCAGTGCTCTATGTGCTTCCTTGGCTCGCAGGCAACGACGCACAGTACAGCAACAACTCGTCCACCAGCGCCGTCAACCCCACCAAGGGCGGACAGGCGATCCAACCTTACGAAGTGGGCGATGCCACCTTCACCACTTCCCACAGACAGCTCAACGGCGAGAACGTGGATATTGAAATCCAGTACGGTATCAACAGCGAGAGATACATCGAAGCCGTCGGCGCCTTCCACGCCTTCGGTTCCGACTGGAACGGTAACTCCAACAACGCGGGCGACACCACCGAGACCAAGCTCTCCGGCTTCGACCTGTTTGCGGCGGGCAACTGCCTCTTCTACGGCGTCGGCACCTGGGACGCAAGTACGTTGAACTGGACCTCCCGTGACTATCTCCGTTACAGACTGATGCCCACCCCCGTCGCCGAGAGCCATGCGCTCTACTCCCTCGTGAAGGGCGCCGACTATCAGTACGGCGAAGGCGTAAAGGGTTCCGAATACGGCACTTATAAGTCCTCCTACACCGGTGCGGAGATCATGGCGAACCAGCTCGAACGCCAGGATCAATGGGGCGCGCGTATGGACTCCGTCGGCTACGGCGTGAGCGCATTGGTTGCAAACCAGGGCTGGAAGAAGGATGCTGCGATCGACCTCGTCAAGTGGCTCACGATCACTCCCGAAACGCAGATCACCCTGACCTACTCGGGCGCTCAGCTTCCCAACTTCAAGTATCAGTGCAACGACTATTACAACAAGGAGGGCGAATTTGCAAAGATGGTCACCCCCGATAAGCCCGATGAATTCAACGCGGCTTACAAGGTAGCGCAGGAGATGTATGCGGCCGCCGCACAGTCCGATACGAAGGATATGACCATCCAAGCATGGTTGCAGGAAAAATATCCCGACTATGTGACGGGCGAGAAGTTCAACACCTACTATGCGAACGACAAGCTCAGCTCCCTTGCCAACCTCGGCTACGCAATGAGAGCGCTCTACCTCGTGTCCTACACGAAGGCAGACCGTGACCTTTCCCTCCGCATGCAGTACGGTCTGAATGCGGCGCGCGATGCGGCAATGTACACCTACACCGACGCATGGATCACCGTTCTCGATCCTCGCGGCAGCGGCGCTCTGATGGCTTACAACCAGCAGGCTCCCTATGGCAACATGGGCGACATTTTGGACAGCATCCTCTATGCAAAGGATGTGACAGGCGCGGCAACCCCCATCGCAGGCAAGAGCTATGCAACGCCCGCTTGGTGGTGCCTCAAAAATGCATCCGTATCCGAACAGGAGCTTCAAAAGGCGATCCAGGAAGAAAAGAACCTGCTCGGCTAAACAGTACGCGGCTCTGCGGCGTTCCCGCTTGGGAGCGCCGCAGAGAAAAGTATGAAAAAATTTGTATAAGGAGGAATTTATGGAAGACACCGTTACCGCAAACGAAGCCGTGCAAGATGAAATCGTTGCGGAAGAGGCTGCCCCCAAAAAGAAGCAGAGAAAGCCGATCAACCAGGCCAAGCTGCAAGATAACCTTTGGGGCTGGATCTTCTGTATCCCGCTGATCATAGGCACCGTTTGGTTCGTCTATATCTGCTTAGTCTTGGCATTCCTGCTTTCGTTTACAGACTATACCATTCTCAAAGGCGATATGTTTGCATACGTCGGCGAAATGGGACAGCACATCTTCTCTACTACAAGCGAAACGGGCGAAAAGATCCTGGAACCCTTCCATTGGTATGCATACGCCTTTACGAATACGATCGTAAGTAAAACGATGACGGGCAAACAGCTCACGGAAGTGTGGCTGTACCTGTTCAACACCGTGTTCTATATGATCGGTATCCCGATCGGCATGGTGCTCTCGATGTTCTTCGCGGTCTGCATGTCCCGCGACATCAAGGGCGGCAACGTATTCAGAGTGCTCTACTACTTCCCCTGCGTTGCAAGTACCATCTCCATCGTCTTTACCTTCAAGCTCATGTTCTCCCAGCAAGGGGTCATGAACGGAATATTGGGGCTGAAAGACTATGGCAACGGAGGCGGCTTCCAGTGGATCAACCTGAGCGGCTTTACCGATCTCACCTGGAATAAGATCATCGCCGATACGGGCGGCACTGTCACCTCTACGTCCACGTTCATGAACGAATCGTTTTGGTGCCAGGGACTTTTGACCAAGGTCATCATCATCGTCATGAGCGTCTGGAAGGGCCTCGGCGGTACGATCATTCTGTACATAGCCGGTCTTTCGGGCGTGAACGCCGCCACCAAGGAAGCGGCGCAGATCGACGGCGCGAATGGCTGGAAGATCTTCTGGAAGGTCACCATGCCCGACCTCTACCCCGTCATTTTCTACAACATCGTCACTTCCGTCATCGGCGGTATGCAGATCTACGCAGAACCGACTCTGTTCATCGGCGAACAGTACATCACCTCCGGGTATGTCTCGCTGATCTGGAATACGGGTCTGAACGGAATGGGCGCAAAGCCTTCGCAGGGCGCTGCCTACGGCATGATCCTCGCAGTCATCATCTTTGTGCTCACGATGTTCCAGTTCTGGCTGGATTCGCGCAATAAGGATTAAGGGAGGGAAAATTCATGGAAAACATTGAAAATACCGTAGAAAATCCCGTAGTCCAAGAAGAAAAACAGTACTCGTCCTTCCGCTATGCGGTGGGCGCCGTGCTCGCCTTCTTCGGCATCTCCACCAAAACGCACCGCGCCAGCAAGAAGCGCGCCAAGTTCGTGGGCGATGTGTTCACTTACATCATCCTGCTCTTCGGCTCCTTCCTCATGGTGTATCCCTTCTGGTGGATGGTCGCAGGTTCCTTCGCGGATACCGAAACGAGCCGTGCTCTCTTGGAGAAGCTCGTTTGGTGGCCCGAAAAGAGCACCGTCACGGCTGATTTCATCGCGGAACACTCCGCGGGCGGCGCTTTCTGGAATTACTACTTCTTCTTCACCAAGGGCGTGCAGGTCGTTGAAGCGAGCCTTACCTTCTGGCGCGTGCTCCTCAACAACTTCATTTACTCGATCGTGCCCGTCGTCGTCGGCGTCATCACGTCGGCCTCCGCAGCTTTCTCGTTCGCCAAGATCAACTGGATCGGCAGAAACGCAGTGTTCTATTTCCTGCTCGCGGCGATCATGGTCCCCGGCCCCTCTATCATGACGGCCCAGTTCTCCATGTACGACTCGCTTGGCTGGCGCGATAACGGCTTGGTGCTCATCATCCCCGGCATGTTCGGCTCCATCATGACGGCGTTCTTCATCCGTCAGTTCCTGTTCGGACTTCCCACTTCCATCATCGAGGCGGCGAAGATCGACGGCGCGGGATATTTCCGTATCTTCTGCGGATTCATCCTTCCCCTCGCAATGCCCGCCATCATGGCGCAGGGCCTGCTGTCCTTCATGGGCTGCTGGAACAACTACATGGGTTCCTACATCATGATCCCCGGCAACTCCCATGCGGTCAACCTGCCCCACGCGATCGCGGCAATGGATGGCTTCGGCGGAAACGGCCCGTTCAGATCGCAGCATTACGGCGCGGTCATCGCGGGTTCCGTCATCTGCGTACTTCCCGTCATGATCTTGTTTGCTTGCTTCCAGAAGCTGATCATCGGCTCCTTGATGCTCACGGGTTCCAAGGAATAACGCAATACGTATGTAAAAAACGGAGCTTCGGCTCCGTTTTTTCATGCCTTGAATGAAGTTCGGATCCTCGGTACACTCCCCCCTTTCGGCTCTCTGCGTTCGCCACTTTCCCCCAAACAATTTGGGGGACAGCTACGGTTGAGATTTCTCCGCTTCGCTCATTGCATTCGCTACGGTCGAAATGACAATAAAAAGCGCTACGCTCCACTCGAAATGACAAAACGAAAGGCTATTTTACCAACAAATGAAAACTTTCCCAATCCTCTTGACAAATTTGCGTTGGCATATTATAATAAAACCATATTTGAT
>CANRPN010000008.1 GCA_947632505.1 uncultured Clostridia bacterium
ATCCGCGCGGAAGAAGAATGCGTCGGTCTTTCCGTCGCCGCCCGGCGTGCGGCAGACGGAGAGCGCGTAATCGGAGGACCGGCAGGGCGGGGACAGCGTCTCGGCTCCGCACATCAGCCCGAAAGAAAGAACCTCGAACGCCGGAGTGTTCGCCTCACGCAAACCGCTCTTTGCGACATTGAGCTCCTTCCAATTTTCCGAGATCCCCGTTCCGAGCCATTTGGAGACGCTCTCTTTGGCGGTCCACACACGGTAAAAGGCCGCAAGCGGGGCGTCGGACCGTGCGATCTCCTCGCGCTCTTCCCGAGAAAACCAGCGTTCGGCGATCGACGCGTAATCGATCGGACGGATCTGTTCCACATCTGCACCGACGGGGAGAGAATCGGCGGCGCAGACCGCATAGTCGCCCGAATGGGAGAGATTAAAGCAAAATCCGCTGTATCCGTCGAGATACGGTTTTCCCGTTTCCGTGCGCGCAATGCGGATCTCTGTGTCCGGAACGTGCAATGTCCGCATGATTTCAAGCCGCACGGCGGCCTCCGCCACGGCGCTGCGAGCGCGGTCTTTTGCAAATTTGTTGCGGTTTATTTCGGTTCTTCGCATTGCCGGGAAGCATGCGATCGCCCGCTCGGTCTCTCTTTCCGTAAGTCCGTTGAGATCGGTTATGATCAGTTTCAAGAGTTTTCTCCGTATTTGAGAATAGAATGGAAGGTAGTCCGCCTCCGAACGAGATCTTCTCCTTCGGAGGCGGACGGCGACCGTTTAATGTTTTTCGAAATATCCGAGTCCTTTGAGCAGTTTGATAAATTTCAACATATAATCCCGCGACGTTGCCGGCCAATAGAAGCCGAGACGGAAGAGCACCTGCATCGTATAACGGTTGGATTTTCCAACGGAGAACGTTCTCTGTCCGTGCGCCATGTTCCGGTAGGCGATGACGCTCGACAGCACTTTTGCGGTGCTTTCGTCCTGTTTGGCAATTTCGAGAAGCCGGTCGTATTCCTCCTCCTCGGCGGGACGGAGCGGAAGCCCAGCCTCGTTGAGTTCGCGGAAAAGATCGCCCATAAGAAGGCAATGGTTGTTATAGGGGTGGAATACGACGCATGAGTTTGGCGTTTCCGAAAGACGCAGAACGGCGTCGGCAACGGAGTCGATGGGGGAGAGCTCGAAGGGCATCTCTTCTTGCGAATAAGGGTATGCCCCAATGAGACATGCCGATTTCAGCCTGCCCATAAAAGTATTGGTGAGGAAATTGATCTGATATTCTCCGTCCGATTCCCGCGGCGCCAGCGTTCCTACGCGCATGATCTTGACATCCGCACCGTCGGCGCCCGCCGAGAGGATGGCTCTTTCCGCAAGGAATTTGGAGAGAGTATATTTGGACATCTGCTTTTGCCCGAAATAGAGCTGCGTTTCCGTTATGTTTTCGACGGGACCTTTTTCGCCGACGAATATGCCGCCCACGCTCATCGTGGAGATCTGTATAAAACGGCAGTTCGCGCGCTTGCAGTATTCGAGCAAATTGATCACGCCGTAATAATTCACGTCCTCGATGTCCGTTTTTTCGGAGAAGTGCTTCACGTTTGCGGCACAGTTGATCACGGTATCAATGGGATACCGGACGAGTTTTTCAAGATCGGCCCGCGCGGTAATATCGCCCTCTATGATCTCCAATCTTCCCGGATAATCCGCGGAGAGGGTCTTCTCGAAATAATAGAAATAGAGCGACGCCAGTCGGATCTGTGCGCTTTTTCCGTGCTTGCCGCGGAGCAGACAAAAGACCTTGCCCTCATAGTTTTCGAGGAACGTTTTGAGGATATGTATGCCGAGATATCCGCCCGCGCCCGTGAGAAGAAGATTTCCGATCGGTCTCTTTTCCCCCGCGAGGAAATTTTCGAGGGTGTTGTTCGCAAGGAGGGCGTCTATCTTGGAATAATCGAAGTTCCCGAGGTCTTCAAATTCCGATTTTATTTTGCCGTCTCCCACGAACGCCGCAAGTTTTTGCGGAGTGGGATATTTGAACACATCGCCGTACGCGAGACCGATCCCGCGCTTATCTGCCTCGATGATAATGCGGGTCGCCGTGAGGGAAGAGCCGCCGATCTCAAAGAAGTTGTCGTCGGCATAGACGTCGTCCGTTTTGAGGATCTCGGCAAAGATCTTGCAGAAAAGTTTTTCCGTTTCCGTGCGGGGAAGCGTCCCGTCTCGGCGGTCGGATTCGGGCATTGGCAAAGCCCGTACGTTCACTTTGCCATTCGGAGTGAGAGGCATCTCTTTGAGAAACACAAAGTATTGGGGCACCATGTATTCGGCGAGTTTTTCAGATAGCGCTTCTTTGAGCTCCTTTTGGCCGAACTCTTTTTCCGCCGTATAGTAGGCGCAGAGCGCTTCCGCTGCGCCGATTTTTTTGATGAGCACGGCCGATTGTCTGATCCCGGGGATCGCGGCAAGCGCGCTTTCGATCTCGCCCGGTTCGATGCGCAGTCCACGGATCTTCACCTGCGTGTCCGTTCTGCCGAGGATGACGACGTCGCCCTCTTGCGTCCACTTGGCGTAATCGCCCGAGCGGTACACCCGTTCGCCGCAAAATTCGACGAACGCCTTCTTGGTCTGTTCTTCGAGGTGGTTGTAACCTTTCCCAACGCCCACGCCGCCGATGAGCAGTTCACCCACGACGCCTACGGGCAGAAGGTTGTCGTCGGCGTCCACAATGTATTCCCGATAGTTATAGAGCGGTTTTCCGACGCTTATCGCGTTTGCGTTCGTCAGCTCTTTGGCGTTGGAGGAGACGGTGATCTCGGTGGGGCCGTAAGTATTGAGAATGTGCGCCTTGGTGTTGTTTTTCAAGAGGCGGAGCAGAGTATCGGGATATTTTTCCCCGCCCGAAAGGATGACCTTGCAATTTTTCAGACAGGCAAGGAACGGCTCGTATTCCGTGTATTGCAGAATACGGGAGGGGGTCCCGTTGCAAACATCCACCCGGTTTTCGCGGAAAAATTCGGTAAGACTGACGGGATTGACGACCTGTTCGTCGTCGGCAATGGCGAGCGTAAGCCCGTGCGTGAGGGAGGCCATTGTCTCTTTCAGCGACATATCGAACGCAAATGTCGTCAGCGCGCCGTAGACGGAACAATTTTGCACGACGAGGTGTATTTGCGGATTTTCCTCGACGTCGGTGAGATAGTTTGCAATGCCGAGGTGGCGGAGCATAACACCCTTGGGCCGTCCCGTGGAGCCAGAAGTGTAAATGAGATAGGCAAGATCGTCGGGATCGACGTGAACGGGAGGCTTTTCCGTATTCTTTTCCGCAAGAAGCACGTCCGCATCCAACCCGTTCGGATAGCGGGAGGCAAGCTCTTTTTCCGCGATGATGTAGTCGGCGTCGCTGTCTTCGAGGATGAGGCGGATGCGCTCCTCGGGATATTCGGGGTTGACGGGAATGAATGCGGACCCCGCTTTCATGATCCCGAGCATACAGATGATCGCCTTGGCGGTTCTCGGAAGGAGCACGGCGACGCGCTTGGTCCCGGAGCGCGAGCCGAGGGAGAGGAGCCGATTGGCGACGGCGTTGGCGCGCTCATCCGTCTCGCGGTAGGTAAACTTCCCGTCGCGGGCAATGATCGCGCGTCTTTCGGGCGTCTTTTCCGCCTGCGCCTCGAACAGCCCGTGCAGCGTTTTTACGGGGATCTCGCCCTCGCGGGAGATCGAAAACGCCGCGAGTTGTTCCTTCTGCCCCGCATCGAGCAGGGAGATCTTTCTCACGGGTGCGGTGAGGTCTTCCGACATGCGCGCGCCGACATTGCAGATCGAGCGCGCGAGCGTCTGCATGAGCGCCTTCGAATACAGAGACGGGGCGTATTGTACCGTAACGCCGGCAGCGCCGTTCTTCTTCTCGATATGGACGGCGAGTTTGAATTTTGTCTCGCTCGGCGGGAGGATCTTCTGACGGATCGGCTTACCGTCTACGACGAGCTCATCGATGACGTCAAGCTGGTATTCATAGACGATAGTGGGCGCATAGGAATATTTTTCGCAAATTGCGGAATAGGGATAGATCTCGTTTTCGATGACAAGGCGCAGCGTTTCGCCCGTCTTTTTCAGGAACGAAAGGACGTCGGTCTTCTCCACGCTGACAGCGACGGGCAAGGTGCGCACGAACATGCCGAAGCAATTTGCGGTCCTGAGATCGCTCCTTCCGTTTGAGATGGTATTGAGGTAGACCGAGCGGCTGTTCACGAAGCGGGAGAGCGCATAGCCAGCGGCGGCGAGCCAGAACGCCGCGGGAGTTACCCCCTCCTTTGCGGCGCCCGCCGCCGCTTTTTCGGCGTCAAAGGGAAGAAATTCTTCCGCAAAGCTCTCGGCGGCCTGCTCGCGGGCGGCGTCGGGAGAGAGTTCGGAGGCAGATTCGCAGTCTTTCAGCATCTCCCCGAAGAATGTTTCGGCGCGGGCGTATTCTTCGCTGTTCTTTTTTGTTTCCTCCGCGGCGGCATAGTCGAAATAGGTATATTCTTCGGGGGGGATCTTCCCGCCCTCGTAGACCGTTTTGAGTTGATTTAAGAAGAGGTTGGCAGACGCTCCGTCGAACACGATATGATGGAAATCCGCGAGCAGCCAGACCGCGCTCTCCGCGTCGAGAACGGCAACGCGATAGAGGGGAGGACGGGAGAGTGCAAAGGGCTGCACAAAGCAATCCGTGTAGGTTTCCGCCTCCGCGTCCGTCATAGAGAGAAGGGTGATCTCGGGGACGAGTTCGGCGGAGAAACTTTGCAGGATCTCGTCTCCCTGCACGCCGATCCCCGTTCCGAGATAGGGGTGCGCGCGCAAGACCTCGGCGACGCTGTCTTTGAGACGGCCCGCGTCGAAAGATTTCGGGAAGGCGTAAATGAGAGGAATGTTGTAGAAGGTAGAGCCGGGGCGCTTCATGCTGTCTGCATAGACGCCGAATTGGCTTGTAGAGAGGGGAACGCTGCGGCGCACGCGCTCCTCCTGTTTTTTCTCTCCGCTTCTGTTTTCCAAAAGGTATTTTTCAATTTCGTCGGAGAGCGAGAAGATGCTTGCGCCCTTCATCATTTGCCGGACGTCGCATTCATAGCCGAACACCTTGTTGATCTCCACGGCAAGACGCAATACGGAGATGGAATTGAATCCGGACAGGAGAAGATTTTCCGTGACGGACGGCGCTTCTGCGCCGAGGATCTTCCCGACGATCTCCGCGACCATCTTTTCGAAGTAACTCATCGGCCGCTCTTTTTCGGCTTTCTTCGTTTCGGGCTTGAATTGAAGTAATTTTCTGCGGTCCACCTTGCCGTTGACGTTGAGCGGGATCTGCGGGATCTGCGTTATGACGGACGGGATCATATAGGGCGGTTTTTCCGCGCCGATAAAGGCTTTCAGCGCGTCGGTGTCGATGGGGGAAGGCCCGCAAAGAAAGGCCGCAAGTTCCTTGCCGCCGTTTGCGGTGTCTATCGCGATCACTGCCGCGTCTTTTACGCCCTCGAACCGGCGGATGACGCCTTCGACTTCGGGGAGTTCCACGCGGAAGCCGCGGATCTTCACTTGTCCGTCGCGGCGTCCCGCAAAGTCGAGAGCGCCGTTGGGCAACAACCTTACGATGTCGCCCGTACGGTACATTCTGTCGTACGGTTTTTCCTGCGTGAAGGGATTGGGAAGGAATACCTCCTCCGTCTTTTCCGGGCGGTTCAAATATCCGCGGGAGACCTGCCGTCCCGCAAGATACAGTTCTCCCGCCGCGCCGACGGGAAGCCTTCTTCCCTGCGCGTCGAGGACATATACCTTGAAATCGGAGACGGGTTTTCCGATCGGCACGCGGTGATAGAGCGCGTCGACTTTTTGTATCGTCGAAAATACAGTGCATTCGGTCGGTCCGTAGCCGTTATAAAGGGTATATCCCGCGGGCGGCGGTAAGGGAACGAGCTGTTCCCCGCCGACGGAAAGCGTTTTCAGCGTTTCGGCTTTTACGGAGGCGGCGAACGCTCTGCCGACCTGCGTCGTCATGAAGGCGTTGGTAATGCCGTTTTCGTTGAAGTAATTGCCGATCGCAATGAGATCGAGCCGGATCGCTTCGTCGAGGATGTGCACTTCCGCTCCCGACGTCAGCGCGGGATAAAGATCCATCATGCAGGCGTCGAATCCGTAACTTGCATAGGCGGCGACGCGGCTTGTCTCGTCGAGCGCGTAGAAACGCTTGTACCACGAAATAAAATCGACGAGGTTGCCGTGGTCGAGGATACAGCCTTTGGGCGTGCCCGTCGAACCCGAAGTGTAGAGCAGGATGAACGGATCGTCCGGCAAGGGAGGAGCGGGGAGAGCCGCCGTCGGAAGGGCGGGGATCTCGTCGGTATAGAGCGTTTCGCCCGCAAATCGGCCCACGAGCTGCCGAAGAGGTCTTTCCGTGATGAGGATACGGGCGTTTGCATCCGCGATCATAAATTCGAGCCGTTCTTCGGGATAGGAGGGATCGAGAGGCTGGTAGGCGGCGCCCGCCTTCAAAACGCCGATGGAGGCGATCGCCATATATTCATTGCGCCCGATGAGCACGGAGACGATCTCTCCCCGTTTGACGCCAAGCGCGGCGAGACGGGCGGCGAGACGGTCCGAAAGATCGTCGAGCATGGAATAAGTATAGGATTTTTCACCGAACACGAGCGCGCGTTTTTCCGGCGTTTTCTTTGCCTGCGCGCGGAGAAGATCCACCACGCTTGTTTCGGCAGGAGGTTCCGCGGAAGTCATTTGAAACCCGTCGAGCAGGCGAAGGTCCTCCTCTCCGCACAGCTCGATCTCTTGCAGGGTTTCCGCTTTGAAGAATTGCCCGACAACGGTTTCGAACAGGCGCAGGAAGGAGCTCACGGTCTCTTTCCGATAAAGATCGCAGCGATAGCAGCAGCGCAAGGAATAGCTTTCCCCTTCCTTAAAGAGCATGAGATTGAGCTTGGAAAGCGCATTCTTTACGGGAAGATTGCGGGCGGGGATGGTCTCTCCCGCGAGAGAGAGGGTGTTGAACGAATCCGATTGGTATGCGAATAAAAATTCCGCCGAGAGACCGTATTCCTCGGCAAGTTTATGGAAGGGGTATGCGCTGTTTGCGATGGTCTCCCGGAGAGCGGCGTCGGAGTTTTTCACAAAATCGGCAACGCGGACGGTCTCGTCGAGCTTCACATAGAGAGGAAGCGTCTTTACGAACATGCCGACCGAGCCGGCGACGGCGGCGCTTCTGCCGTGATGTACGGTATAGGCGAGGATCTCCGTCTGCCCCAAAAATTTTGCGAGCGAATATTCATAGGCGGCAATAAAGCAGCTTGCGGGCGTTACGCCGCATTGTTGCGCGAACGCCTCCGCGTCCGCAACGCGGATCGCGAGCGGGCGGATGATCTCTTCGGCGGGGCAGTCGCTCCGCTCCGCCGCTTCGCAGTCTTCGGTAAACTCGGCGGAAGCCTCCGTATTTTCAAGAGAACGGGCAAAGAAATCGCGCGCCTTCCGATATTCCTCCGTACTTTCCGTTTGCTCCTCCACGGCATGGGACAGAAAGATCGAATACCGCTCCTCTTCGAGCGGCAGACCGCGGTAAGCGCGCGCGATCTCTCTGCCGATGACGCCGAGAGAGGTGCCATCGAAAATCAGATGGTGAAAGTCTGCGAGGAGATAGCGCGTTTGTTGCGTTTGCAGCAGCGCAAATCTGTAAAATCCCGCTTGCGAAAGGTCAAAGGGACGCACGAACGCCCGCTTGGCGGCTTCCGCCTCTTCTTCCTTTGCCTCAATGCGTTCCATGCGGAAGTCAGACGGACTTTTGATCATGCAGGGAACGCCGTCCCGTGTCTCGATGCGGAGATTGAGCGCGGGGTGCGCCTTTACGACGGCGCAGAGCGCCTGTTCGAGAAGCTCCTCATCTACGGAGGCGGGAAGTTCATAGGAAATGGGATTGTTGTACATGACCCCGTCCGGCGTCTTGACGCAAGCGACATAGACCCCAAGCTGTTCCGCCGTAAGGGGACTTACATCCGATTCCGCGGCTTTTGCGGCCTCATACGGATCGGCCGCTTCGGGGGAAAGGAGTGCGGCGATCCCGCGCGGCGTTCTGCCGCGGAAAACGGCGGACGCGGTGAGCGAAGGAAGCCCGCAGACGCTTTGAAGCTGCATGGCTTTGATAGAATCGCCTCCGAGCTCAAAGAAATCGTCTTCCGCACCCACGACGCCGCAGCCGAGCACCCGCTCGAAAGCCGCCGCAAGCGTTCTTTCCGCGTCGCTTTTCGGCTCCTCATAGGCGGCCCGCCCCTTATCTTGCACGGGCGGTTCGAGCGCCGTGCGGTCTGTTTTGCCGTTGATGTTGACGGGCATCTTGTCGAGCCGTACGAAATAGGAGGGGATCATGTATGCGGGAAGGCTCTTCATAAGCGTTTCGCGCAGGAAACGTTTGCTCAATTCCTTCTCCGAAACGTAGTAAGCCGCAAGGTAAGCCCCCGAATCCGGCGAGAAATGTTTCACCACCGCCTGGGAGATTTCGGGGATCGCGGCAAGCGCGCTCTCGATCTCGCCCGGTTCCACGCGCTGACCGTTGATCTTGACCATCCAATCCTTGCGGTTGACAAACAGGAGATCGCCCGAGGGGAGTTTCTTCCCGATGTCGCCCGTATGCACGATCGTCTTATCGCCGTCTTTTACAAAGACTCTGCCCGTCTCCTCGGGCATATTTTTATATCCCGCCGCAAAGACGCCGCGCAGGCAGATCTCGCCCTCCTCCCCGTCCGGTACGGGCTTGCCGTTTTCGCCGAGGAGAAGGATCTCCGCCCCCGGGAGCGGTTTGCCCACGGGCGTATTGGGATATGGACGGTCAACGAGGAAGGAGCAGACCCCGAATGCCTCGCTTTGGGAATAGCAATTATAGACCTCGAAATTTTCTTTGTAGGTATCCGAGAGCCGTTCGCTGCCCGTGAGAACACGTTTGAGGCTGTCGCCTTTCTTTTGGAACAGTTTCAGGACCTTGGGGCTCAAAAAGCCGATCGTAATGCCGTGTTCGGCATAATATGTTTCCAGACGTCCGAGGTCGGTGCGCGTTTCGTCCGAGAGAAGATGGACGCAGCCGCCGAGCGAGAGCGTCGTGTAACACTCGACAACGCTTGCGATAAAGGTGAACGGAGCGGAAGCGCCGAAGCGGAGAGGAGAGATATCGCGGACATGAACGTTGGAGCGCTCATACGCCGCCACGAACGATTTCAGCGTGTAGACGACGCCCTTCGGTTTTCCCGTGGAACCGGAGGTATAGACGAGAAAGAGTTCGTCGTCCTCCGCGATCTCCTCCGCGGGGAACGCTTCGTCTGCTGCCCGCAGAGGGAAGAAGCCGCCGCGCGCAAGAAAAGCTCCGCCCGCGTTTTCGGCGATCATGGCGACCCGTTTTTCGGGATAGCTTTCAAGTGCAGGGATCGCGGCCGCGCCCACGAGAAACGCGCCGAGTTCGGCGGCGAGAAAGTCCCGCGTGCGCCCCGTCTGGACGATCACGGCGCCGCCCCGTTTTACACCCGCGCTTTTCAGCTTTCTTGCCGCGTCAGAGGCGAGCAGCAGCAATTCGCGGTAAGTCGTTACGCGTTTTCCGTCGCAATCCACGACGGCAGCGCGTTCAAGGTAAGAAGGATAGAAAAACATTTGTAAGACATTCATTTTTTTACCTGACTTCAAAAGAAAATTTATTCATTCCGAGGACGGAGGAATAGGCTGTGTTTTTTGCAATATCGGCTACAACGTCGGCGGGGGAGAAGGGTTCGTGCTCGCCTTCGAGCGGATTTTTTCCCGGACCGTCGTCACGGATGACGACGGAAAATTTTTCCGCTGCTTCATAGAGCAGCACGTCTACCCCCACGCGCTTTCGTCCGCTCCTCTGTATCAGGCAGACGGTATAGTCCTCGACTGCGACGGCGAGCTCGTTTGCGCGAATGGGATCCAAAGGACCGGAAAATCGAGTTTGGAGCAATGCGGAAACTTTTGCGGCGCTTTCTTCCGTTGCATAGTAAGAGAGAGCAAAACGCGCTCCGCCCGTCTTGGGCAAAAGATAAAATCCGCCGAGCCCGTTCTTTTTGAGTTTCGCAAAGAGACAGGCTGCGAGCAGAGAGAGAAGAAGTGCGAGCGCCTGCGCCGCGAAGAAGGAGTACCAAACGCCCTCTATCCCCCAAACGGCGCCGAAAATGCAGGTAGCGGGAATTTGCAGGGCGATATTGCCGAGCACCGCGGCGAGCAGGGAAAGTCCTTTCCGCTTCACGGCGAGATCGTAATAGAGCAGAAGGTAAGCGAATGCCATGAAAGGGAACGAGAGAGCGTAGATGCGGAGAGCGGAAACCATCGCACCGCGCAAGGCAAGATCGTGGGAGCCGAACATGGCGGCAAGTCCCTCGGGATAGGCCATGGCAAAGGCGGTCACCGCCGCGCTGCAAAGAAGCATGACGAGCGCCGCCCGTTTCAAGGTGTACTTTACACCGTCGTAATCTTTTTCCGCATAGCACACGGAGACGATGGGGATCATCGCCTGCGCCGCCCCCGTGATAAACATGGAGACGATCACGCCCGAGGAGGAACAGACGGAGTATATGATCATCGCATCGCTTCCGCCCGTGTGTTGTACGTAATAATTGAGGAAAAACATTCTCGGGACGACGAGCGCCGCGCCCGCCGCGCCGCTCAGTCCCGTGGAGAGGACGGAGAGAACGCTCTTCCAAAGAGTGCGGGGCGATCTGAAAAGAGAGAAAAGAAAGCGTTCTTTTCCCTTGCCCGCAAGATAATACGCGGCGATCATCGAAAGTCCCACCGCATTGCCTATGATCGTGGCGACCGCAGAACCCGCGATCCCCATTTTCGCGACGCCCATGAGAAGGTAATCCATCAGGAGGTTGACGCCGTTGGCGGCGATCACTGCCGCGGAAGAGTAGTTGGGGTGTCCGTCTACGCGCACGAAATAAACCGAGCACAGAAGGGCAATTTGGAGCGGAGTCCCGAGAACAAAGGGGAGATAATATCGGTAGGAAAGTTCTATCAGGCGGGGATCGGCGGAAAGCATGCCGCAAATCGGACGGGCAAGAGGCAGCTGAATGGCGAGAAGAACGGCGCAGATCGCCGCAGCGAGGAGAATGACGGAAGTAAAGGCGCGGTCGGCGGTTTCGGCGTCGTCCTTTCCTCTGGCAGCTGTGATCACGGTGGAAGCGCCCAGCCCGAGGAGCACCGTGAGCGCAAAATAGAGCTGTGTAACGGGGGAGAGCAGGTTGATCGCCGCAAGCGCCTCGCCGCCCAAAAGATTTCCCGCAAGAATGGCGTCGGCAAATACGGCAATATCGGTCGCCATGGCCGTGAGTACGGTAGGGAAGAAATACCGCAGATAGGTTTTTTGTAAAATTTTGCCGTTTCTTTGCAGGGAAAGTTCTTTCATTTTTTCTTCCGAGGCAGAAATTTGATAATTATATTATAACATATCATGTTCGGCTTCGCAAGGGCGGGGCGGGCGATTTTTATAAAAATCGAACTTATACGTCATTCAAAGTTTTCGGAGATCTGTCATAGAAGCCTGTCCGTATTTTGCGCAATCAAAAAACCACGCGATCGTCGCGTGGTTGAGAGACGGCTCCGATGAACGAAACCGTTTCGTTGAGGGCAGCGTTGACGCTGCGGGGGAATCGAGGCAAAACCCAAACGCAAAAACTCACGAGAATTTACGGGTAGAGCGGCGGGGAACGAGCTCGTATTCCACCATGGCGCGCTGGGGGGGAAGCCCTCCGATGATGCAGGAGAGCGCCTTAAAGCCAAGCTCGCCCGTGCGCTCGAAATTTTGGCGGATCGTCGTCAACTCCAATTCGGGAGCGCCCATATCGTCGTAACCGATCACGGAGAGATCGCCCGGGATCGTTTTCCCGGCTTCCTTCATGCGGGCAATGAATCCTCCCGCCATTACGTCCGAGGCACAGATGATCGCGGAAAACTCCTTTTCGTATTGCAGATAATATTCCGCCGCGTCTCTGCCGGCTTGCATCGAGTAATCGCCGAAATAAGTGAGATCGTAACGGTATTCGATGCTGTTTTTGGCAAGTCCGAGAATGTAGCCCGCCAAACGTTCCGCGCCGACGAGAGACTCACGTTCGCCGCCGAGAAAAGCAATGCGCTCATGTCCGAGGGAAACAAGATAATCGACGGCCTCCTCCACAGCGTGGATATTGTCGCTCCCTACGCCCGAGATCAACGGATTTCCCGCGAGATAGTTGTCCACGAGCACGAGAGGATATTTTGTCTTTTTCAGTTGGGCATAGACGGGGGAACGGAAATTGATGTCAAGCAAAATCGCCCCTTCGAAACGGTTGCCCGCAAGATAGTCGTTGAGATCGAAATCTTCTTCGGTCACGGTGGAAACGACCACATAGCGCGCCTCGGCGGCGGCGCGCGAAAAAGCCTCCGCAATTACCGAAAGCGGTCCGCCCCCTTGGGGAGGTTTCCCCCAAAGGATGGCAAGCCGACCTACAATGGCCGACGATTTGCGGGATTGATAGCCCACCGACTGTGCATATTCGCACACGAGTTGCTTGGTTCTTTCCGAAATATCCGTAGAGCCGTTGAGAGCCTTGGACACCGTGGAAATGGACAGATTGAGTTCTTTCGAGATGTCGGTTATTGTCATGATAACATTATTATACCAAGCATTTCACGAACTGTCAATCCCTTTTTTTTATTTACTTTTCGAAAAAAGTAAGTTTATTGCAAATAATATAATTATTTTTCAATTTTCGAAAAGAATCGCTTGCCTTTTCACAGAAGGTGTGTTATGATAAAACAAAAAAGGGGAGGAGATTTTTGCCATGAAAAGAGCTGCGGGCATTTTGATGCCCATTTCCTCTCTGCCATCCCCCCACGGGATCGGGACTTTGGGGAAAGACGCCTATCGGTTTGCGGAGTTTTTGCGGGGAGCGGGCTGTTCGCTTTGGCAAGTGCTTCCGCTTCAACCGACCTCCTTCGGAGACAGCCCCTATCAAACTTGTGCCGCCGGGGCGTTGAATCCTTACTTCATCGATCTTGATTTTCTCGTCCGCGACGGGCTCCTGACCAAAGAAGAGGCCTGCGCGGCCGACTGCGGCGAGGAGCGGGTCGATTACGGTCATCTTTACCGCACCCGTATCCCGTTGCTGCGGAGGGCATTTGCGCGGTTTGACGGTACGCGCCCCGACTGGCAGGCGTTTCTCGATCGGGGAGAGTATCGCGACTATGCGCTCTTTATGACGCTCAAAGAGGAATTTGGCGGCGCCCCTTTTTGGCAATGGGGGGAGTACGCCGACTATGACGCGCAAAAGATCGCCCGGTTCGAGCGCACGCATTCCGAAGAGGTGCAGTTCCGTCAGTTTACGCAATTTCTCTTTTTGGCTCAGTGGCGCAGGCTCAAAGCGTATGCCAATGCCCGCGGGATCCAAATTGTCGGGGATATTCCCTTCTATGTCTCGCGAGACAGTGTCGAGATGTGGAAGTACAGGCGGGAACTCTTTGTGCTCGATGAAGCGGGAAATCCCTCCGAGCAAGCTGGGGTCCCGCCCGACGCCTTTTCCGAAACGGGGCAGCTTTGGGGCAATCCCGTTTACGATTGGGCCAAGATGAAGCAAAGCGGCTATGCGTGGTGGAGAGATCGCATCAAGCGTGCGCTTTCCCTCTATGATATTTTGCGCATCGATCATTTCATCGGTTTCGTGCGGTACTATTCCATTCCTGAGGGGGAAACAGACGCCCGCATCGGGAAATGGAACAAAGGTCCCGGAAAGGAGTTGTTCGAGGGGTTTGAACATGCGCCCATTGTGGCCGAGGACCTCGGGCTCATCACCGAGGAGGTGCGGCGGGGGATCGATGAGATCGGTTTCCCGGGCATGAAGATCATCCAGCACGCGTTCGACGGCAATCCCTACAATGAACACAAGCCGTCAAATTATACCGAACGCTTTTTTGCCTACACGGGCACGCATGACAACGTCACGCTCTATTCCCGCATTCACGGGACGCAGGGGTGGGAACGGGAGAGAATGCTCGGCGATTTAAGATCGGAATGCGTGAAAGCGGGGGTCCCGCTGCGCGCAAGTTCAGATCGGGCCGTTTGCAGAACGGTGGTAAAGCTCCTCTATGCAAGCCCCGCGGCCGCCGTGATCGTTCCGCTCCAAGATGTCCTCTATTTGGACGATGAGGCGCGGCTCAACCGTCCGTCTGTTGTCACCGAATCGAATTGGTCCTTCCGCTTTCACCGTTCGGATTTTTCAACGGCCGTGAAGGAGCGTCTCCGTACGCTCGCTGCGGAGAGCGGGAGACTTGCAAAATAAGAAAAAAATCAAAAGGAGAGGGAATTTTATGAAGAAAAAGTTTTTCACGGTTCTGTCCTTACTGCTTGCCATGCTTTTTGCCTTCTGCGCATGCAGCACCCAAGGCACTCCGCCCGAGCCCGATCAGGGACAGACGGGCGAAGGCGGCGGCCAAAACGATCCCGACAAAAAGCCCGGCACGCAGGATGAGTACCGGCTTCCCTTGGAGGACGGAAAGAAGCAGCTCACCATTTACTATTTCCGCGCCGCGGGCTATGCGGACTGCGACATTTGGATGTGGTACGGCGACGTTGCGGGGCAGGGTTATCTCATGCACGACTGCGCATACGGCGCAAAGGTCGTCATCAACGTGCCCGAAAGCATTACCCAAGTCGGTTTCATCATCCGTACGGGCTGCTCGGACCCGGGCGGCACGTCGTGGGGGACAGCCACCAAGGACGGCACAGACAGCGACCGCTTTGTCTCCTTAAAGGAGCGGGAAACGGTCATTTATACAAAGGCGGGGGACGCAAAGTCCTATCTCAGCGACGACGGAGGGCTTACGTTGAAGGAGATGAAGAACATTGACATCGCGGATCTTCAAGACCTCACGCACATTAAATATGTGCTCAGTACCACAGCGAATATCACCGAGGCGGATGTGTCGCTCAAAGACGGGGAGGGCAAGAGTGTCGCGATCAAGAGCGTCAAGTCCAACAATGCCAACGGCGTGATCGAAACGGAGACGCTCGATCTGTCCAAGGCGTACACGCTCTCGATCGCCGGCTTCGAGGAGCCCGTTGCGGTCGTGCCGCTCACCTATTTTTCGAGCGCAGAGTTTGCCGAGGCGTACAATTACGACGGCGAGCTCGGCGTAAAGATCGCAGACGGAAAGACGAGCTTCTTCCTTTGGGCGCCCACGGCGGCCTATGTCAAGCTCAATCTCTTCGCGGCGGGCAAGGGCGGCAGCGCCGAAAAGACGGTGGACATGACGAGGGGTGAGAAAGGCGTTTGGACGTACACCGAAAACGCGAATCTGAGCGGAAAATATTATACTTACACCGTTTCTACCTCCGCGGGCGTTCAGGAGGCGGTCGATCCCTATGCGGTTTCGGCGGGGGTCAACGGCGACAGAGGCATGATCCTCGACCTTGACACCACCGACCCCGCGGGTTGGACGGAGGAGGTGTTCGTGCCGGAAAACTTCGATCATTACACCGACGCGGAGATCTGGGAAGTGCATGTGCGCGACTTCTCCAACAGGATCTCGCAGTCGAAATACAAGGGAAAGTTCCTGGCCTTCACCGAAACGGGGCTCAAAGAGAACGGCATTCCCGTCGGCGTGGATCATCTGAAAGAACTCGGCATTACGCACGTGCATTTGCTTCCCTCCTTCGACTATGCGACCGTAGACGAAGAAGCGGGCACGGGCTTTAATTGGGGATACGACCCGAAGAATTACAATGTTCCCGAGGGGAGCTATTCCACCGATCCCACGGACGGCGCAGTCCGCGTACGGGAGTTCAAGCAAATGGTGCAGGCATTGCACGAGCAGGGCATCGGCGTCGTCATGGACGTCGTCTACAATCACACGAGCGGACTCGATTCCAACTTCAATCGCATTGTGCCCTACTATTATTATCGCTTCAACGGCGACGGAACGGCCTCCAACGGCTCGGGCTGCGGCAACGAAACGGCCTCCGACCGCTACATGTTCAGCCGCTTTATGGTGGACTCGGTCACCTATTGGCAGGAGGAATACAACGTAGACGGTTTCCGTTTCGACCTCATGGGCCTGCACGACGTTGCCACCATGCAGAAGATCGAGACTGCGGTCCACGCGAAGAACCCGCATGCGCTCCTTTACGGCGAGGGCTGGACGGGCGGTACAAGCACGCTTCCCGCAAGCAACCAAAGTGTACTTGCCAATTTGAGAAAACTCAACGAAAGCGTGGGTGGCGACTCCAAGAACCACACCGACGGCGTTGCCATGTTCTCCGATGTCATCCGCGACGCGATCAAGGGCTCGGTCTTTGATATAAACGATGTCGGCTTTGCCACGGGCGCGAAGGCGGGCGCTTCGCAGGCGATCCGCTTCGGCGTGAACGGCGGCGTGAACGACACGGCGTTTGGCACGAAGAACGCCAACGGCTGGCAGTCCTATAATCCCACCAACGTCGTCAACTACGCCTCCGCGCACGACAACAACACCCTTTGGGACCGTATCTGCCATGTCTACGGGGAAGAGGCGGACACCTTGCAGGAGAGGCTCGCCTATAACCGCCTCTCGGCGGCGATCGTGCAGACCTCGCTCGGCATTCCCTTCATGCAGGCAGGCGAAGAGATGCTCCGCCAAAAAAAGAACGCCGACGGCAGCTACAACGAGAATAGCTACAACGCGAGCGACGAGGTGAACAATTTACGGTGGGAACTTCTCAGCGAGAGTTCCGAGCAGTACAAAATGATGCGCTACTATCAAGGGCTCATCGCGCTGCGGAAAAAGTTCGCCGTGCTGCGCTCGGCCACAACGGCGGGGCAGGGCTACAATGTGTGCAACCTCGTCAAGGCAGAGGGCGCTCTCCTCGTGTTCACGATGACAAACCCCGTCAATGCAAAGGAGCAGCTCCTCATTGTCTATAATGCGGAAAAGACGGAGAAGGAAATCGACCTTCCCGCGGGCGAGTGGGCATTGTATGCAGACGGCACACAGGCGAGTATCACGCCGATTGTGAACAATTTAACAAATAAACAAAAAATCAGCCCGATAAGTTGTTATATTTTTAGCAAGATATGAAAAAGTCAGTCTTTTTTCGAAAAAATGGTTGACATTTTCATAATGACATGATAAAATAACATTTGTGAAAATATTTCAAGGGGGCGCCCCCTTGGTATGGTATTTGTTTGCAAATACCATAAAAAAATTTAACAGATTGTATTCCGCCTGCGGGGAGCTGCGGCGGAGTGCGGATGAAAAAGGTAAGATCGCAGATCATGCGAATAAAATTTTTATATCGGAGGAAGAGAACTATGAAAACAAAAAAATGGCTGAGCCTGTTCGTGGCATTTGCCATGGCAGTCTCGATGACGGCCGTATTTGCAGGTTGCGGCGGAAAGACAGACGACGGCGGCAATACGGGTACCGGCGGTGGCGGCGGCAATACGGGTAACGAAACGCAGATCACCGTCACCTGGTACGACGGCCGTACCGAACTGAAAAACGAGAAGATCAACAAGGGCGCAAAGGCGACCGAATGGACCCCCACGAAAGAGGGCTATGAGTTCAAGGGCTGGTTCGAAGAGGCATCGCTCTCCACGGCGTTCGATTTCACAAAGGCGCTCAACGAGAATACCGATATCTATTCCAAGTGGCTCGATACCACCAACGTGTCCGAAGATACCAAGAGCTACTATGTCATCGGTACGGGCTCGGGCACGATGAAGGACAGCGGCTGGGGGCACTCTCCCGCGGCTGAATCGCTCAATCTCAAAAAGGTCGAAGGTCAGACCAACGTTTACACCATCACCCTTGATATGTATGAGGGCGACAGATTCCAGATCTGCTTCGGCGGAGGTTGGGACGGACAGATGGGCATCGGCTATGTGCAGGGCGCGGAATATGCGGACTTCGAGGTCGGCCAGAACCCCTATATGACAGATAAGGCGGGCACGGCTGCCGATAAAGACTACGCGGTCGTGAAGAATGCCGACGGCGAAATCGTGTTCCACGGCGGCAACGAGAACGACAACGCGTTCACCAACTGGAACATCGTCTGCAACGAAGGTCACGACGGCACCTACACGTTCACCCTTCATACCTATCCCGGACAGGAATCCAACAACTACATTGAGTGGAAACTCGACAAGGAACTCGAAGCGCTCACCAAGACGCACGAGATGTATATCATCGGCTCCATGAACGGTTGGGCAAGTACCGACACCTCCAAGCTCATCGCAATGAGCGAATCCGAGGATAAGGCAACTTGGACGGGCTTTGTCACTATCACCGAGGACGACTTCTCCGACGGTAACCAATATGCCGAAATGAAGGTATTCAATGCCATCGGCAGCGGTTGGTTCGGCGGCGACGCAGACACGGGCGCAGAAGTGCTCGACGGCGGCAATATCAAGCTCACCGCAGGCACCTGGGGCGTGAAGTATACGGTTGAGACGAACAAGGTCCAGGTCGAGCTGTGCAAGTACTATGTGGTCGGCACCTTCCTCGACGGCGAGACCCCGGTCAACTTCGCCGTAAAGAAGGGCGTTACCCCCGAACTTACCGGCTCGGACGGCACTTACACCGTGACGTTTACGGCGACGGATGTCACGACAAACTCCAACTATTCGTGGATCAAAGATCAAGAAAAGCCTGGCGTGTTCGCGATTAAAGTTGTGCTCGGTTGCGAGCTCGGCATTAAGGATTGGTACGCCGACGACGCGAACGGCGGCGACAACTTCTATCTCGCCGCCGGTGAACACACCGTCACCCTCAAGGTCGAAAACGAGGGCGAAAGCAATCAAAAGGGCACCGTTACGGTTGCGTAACCATCGTAAATGAAATCGGGCTCCTTCCCGCGAGAGCGGGAAGGAAACCTTTTTCCCAATCAAGGAGGTATCCATGAAAAAATTTTTCAAACTTACGGCGCTCGCACTCGGCGCTTGCATGACGCTCGGCCTTGTTGCCATGGCGGCCGCCTGCGGCGAAACGGAAAACAGCGGTAACAATGGCGGAAACAACGGCGGGAACGGCGGCGACAACGGCGGACAAACGGTAACGCTCGTTGTTTGGTGCCCCGAAGCCGACCATGCGTTTGCGCAGCAGGTCGCCAAGGACTTCCAGGCGGCGCACCCCGACAAGACGTATAAATTCCAATTCGGCATCCAGGGCGAGGGCGACGCGGCGACCAAGGTGCTCAACGACGTTGACAACGCGCCCGATGTGTTCTCCTTTGCGAGCGACCAGATCAACAAGCTGATCGTGGGCGACGCGCTGGCACGCATCGGCGGCGACAGGTTGCAGTGGATCAAGGACAACAACGAGGCAGACGCCGTCGATTCCGCGACTGTTACGGTCAAAGGCGAGGAGGGGGTCTATGCCTTCCCCTATACGGACAACACCTTCTTCCTCTACTACGATAAGTCCAAACTCACCGAGGACGACGTTAAGACCCTCGACGGCATCATGGCCAAGACGAATAAAGACGAGCAGTTCTACTATCCCGTCACCGATGGCTGGTACGGCTCCGCTTTCTTCTTCGGCGCAGGGCTCGACTATAAGGTCACCTATGGCGAACAGCTCAACGAAGTGGAAGTGACGACGACCTTTGGTAGCGATAAAGGCCTCGACGTTACGGAAGCGCTTTGGGGCTATGTGCAACAGGAGGGCTTTAAGCTCGATTCGGACGACAGCAAGCTCATCGCGGGCTTCCAGACGGGCACCGCGATTGCGGGCGCCAGCGGCATTTGGAACAAGGCGCAGATCCAACAATATTTGGGGGACAATTTCGGCGTTGCCAAACTTCCCACCTATACGTTGAAGGGCGAACAGGTGCAGCTCAGATCGTTTGCGGGCTATAAGCTGCTCGGCGTCTCCAAGCGTTCCCCCAACATGGTGGACGCGCTCGAATTTGCGCAGTTCTACACCAACAAGGAGAACCAGCTCAAACACTTCGACGCGCGCGGCTTTGTTCCCACCAACAAAGAGGCGAAAGCCGACCCCAAGGTCACGGCGGACGCCTGCGCGAAGGCGATCAGCGCACAGCTGCCTTTCACCCATTCTCAGAAGGGCGTTCCCGGTGACTTCTGGACCCCCATGGCAGGGCTCGGCACCGCTATGCAGGAAGCGTTGGGCAAGACCTTCGACGCGAAACAAGCGCTCGACGCTCTTGTCAGCGGCTTTGTAAAAGCACAACAATAACTGCTTCATTCTTTTTCTGCGGGGGCGTTCCTGCCCCCGCATACCTTTATTTCGGGAGTTAATTATGAATATTTCGGCTGAATCGACGCCCGCCGCAAAGGAAGAACCCGGCTTCTTTTCCCGTCTGGGACGGAAGATCAAATCCTTCTTTCTTTCCGTCGTGCACGGCTCTGCGGCCACAAAGGTCTCCTGCCTCTTGATGGGGACGGGACAGATGGCGCGCGGACAGTATATCAAGGGCGCGGTCTACTTCCTTTTGGAAGTGCTCTTTGTGCTCTATATGGTGTTTTTCGGCGGGACATATCTCGGACATCTCTTTTCCGGCGATCTCGGTACCGTGCTCGGTTCCGAGGTCTGGAACGAGGAACTTGGCATTTACGAGTATACCCCCGGCGACAACAGCTTTCTCATTCTGCTCTATGCGGTCGTCTCGATCATCGTGCTGCTGCTCTTCATTGCCGTATGGTATATGAACGTCAGGTGCAACATCGCAAACGATAAGACCCGCAACATCGCGGCAAAAAAGCCCCCTCAGAGCTATCTTGACGCCGTTGCGGCCATTCCTGCGGGAAGCGCTTCCTTAAAGATTTCTTCCCATGCCGTGAGCGTACAGGGAGGACGGGTGAAGCTCACCCTTTCGGGCATACAGCCGGGCAGCGTGCTTGAAATCGGCGGCATTTCGCTTCCGCTTTCGGAGATCGAACAAAACGTCACCCGCTTCGGCCCGCTCCTCGTCACCGCCTTCCGGCAGACCGAAAACGGCGCGGCGCTTGAATTATGGCGGGACGAAAACATCTATGCGCAGGAGTATCTCTCCTTCGAGATCTACCTGCTTACGGACGGAGAACGGGTCGCTGCGGAATACCTGCGGGAGTGCGGGAGCGTTCCCACGTTCAAGCAGGATGCCTCCCAGTTCATCAATAAAAAGTTCTATGTGCCTCTTCTCGTCGTACCGCTCATCGGTCTACTCGTATTCACGGTGATGCCGCTCATCTTCATGATCCTCATCGCCTTTACGAACTACGATTTCGAGCATACGCCTCCGGGAGCCCTCTTCGGGTGGGTCGGCTTTGCCAATTTCGCCAAGATCTTTTCCATCGGCAGCGGCGGATTCGAGTTTTTGCTCGTCTTTTTGCGCGTGCTCGCGTGGACCTTTATCTGGGCGGTATTCGCAACGTTTACCAACTATTTCTTCGGCATGATCATCGCGCTGATGATCAACAAGAAAGGGATCCGTCTGAAAATGCTGTGGCGCACCCTCTTCGTCATCGCGATCGCGGTACCGCAGTTCGTGACGCTGCTCCTCATGCAGAAGATCCTCGATGCAGACGGCATTTTCAACGTTATTCTGGGACTGACCGGCAACGACAAGATCCTATGGCTCGGAGACAGTTCCCATTGGGCGATCATTCCGCGCGTGACGATCATCGTCGTCAATATGTGGATCGGCATTCCCTACACGATCCTGATGTGCACGGGCATTCTCATGAACATCCCGGCGGAAATGTATGAAGCGGCGCGTCTGGACGGCGCAGGGCCCTTCCAGGTTTTCCGCAAGATCGTGCTGCCCTATATGCTGCATGTGACGGCGCCCTATCTCATCACGCAGTTCGTGGGGAACATCAACAATTTCAACGTCATCTGGCTTCTCTCGGGCGGCGGACCGATCGACAACCTCAATTACGGCGCCGGTTCCAAGGCGCAGGCGACCGACTTGCTTGTCACCTGGCTGTACCGCCTCACCACGGATGTCAACCCGCAGTACAACTTGGCGTCCGTCATCGGGATCATCATCTTCCTCATCAGTGCGGCGCTGTCGCTCATCACCTTCAACCGCTCCAAAGCAAATAAGAACGAGGAGGACTATCAGTGATGGAAAACAAGATCTCTTTTAAGGATAAACTGTTTGGGCAGAGAGCCAGAACGGCATTTGTCAATACGATCATCTATATCGTTTTGGCGACGCTGGGGATCCTTTGGGTGCTGCCCATCGTCTATCTGCTCTATACGGCGTTCCGCGTCACGCCCTCTACGGGCATCATCTATCAACTGATCCCGGACGATCTCGAACTCGGTTTCGCGAACTTCGCGCGCCTCTTCCAAGAGACGATGTTCATGCGGTGGATGGGGAATACCATTTTGGTAGCGGTCTGCTCTTGCGCGCTCACTACGATCTTCATTCTCATGGTGAGTTATGCCTTTTCGCGCATGCGTTTTAAGATGCGCAAACCGCTCATGAACATCATGCTCGTTCTCGGGATGTTCCCCGGATTCATGAGCATGATCGCCGTCTATTTCATTCTCAAAGCCATGGGACTGACCAACTCCTTGTTGGCGCTCATTTTGGTGTATTCGGGCGGTGCGGCGCTCTCCTATTACATCTGCAAGGGCTTTTTCGACACGCTGCCCCGCTCCTTGGAGGAGGCGGCCATTCTCGACGGCGCCTCGCAGTGGACGGTCTTTTGGCGCATCACCATCCCTCTCGCAAAGCCCATCATCGTGTACACCGTGCTCACCTCCTTCATCTCGCCGTGGTGCGACTTCATCTTTGTCAACACCATTATCAACGATGCGGAGAAGTACACGGTCGCGCTGGGACTGTATCGGCTCATCAATGCGGAGAAGAGCTCTTTCAGCGAAAATTTCACGGTATTCTGCGCGGGCGCGACGATCGTCGGCGGGCTCATTACGGCGCTCTTTTTAAGCATGCAGAAGTACTATGTTGAAGGCATTTCAAGCGGCGCCGTCAAGTAAGGAGAAAAGATGAAGAAGGGTTTTTTTGCCACGGTATCGCTTTTTCTTGCGCTTTCGCTCCCCCTTGCCGCCTGCGGAGACGGCGCGGGGGACGGGAGCCTGCATATCCTCGACGACAATTACCGTAATTGGTATGAGATTTTCGTCCGCTCCTATTGCGATTCGGGGGAGGACGGCGTCGGCGATCTGAAAGGAGTGACGAGCAAGCTCGATTATATCTCCGAAATGGGTTACAACGGCATTTGGCTGATGCCCGTCTGCGAATCCACGACCTATCACGGTTACGACGTCGTGGACTACTACACGGTAGAGCGGGATTACGGCACGAACGACGACATGAAGGAACTTGTCCGCGAGGCGCATGCGCGCGGCATTCATGTGATCGTGGACATGGTGCTCAACCATTCTTCGAGCGCGAACGAATGGTTCCAAAAGGCGACCGCCGCGCTCAAAAACGGCGAGACAACGGGCGAGAATGCCAAGTATCTCGACTACTACCGTTTTTCGCAGACAGAGCAGAGCGGCTACCGTCCCGTCTCGGGTGCGGACGGCTGGTACTACGAGGGGCAATTCGACACGATCATGCCCGATCTCAACCTCGACAGCGAAGCGGTGCGGGAGGAGATCGAGGATATTCTCTCATTTTGGCTCACCGAAATGGATTGCGACGGCTTCCGCCTCGACGCCTGCACGAGCTATTACACGGGCAACCCCACCAAGAACATTTCCTTCCTCAAATTTCTTAACGAGACCGCAAAGTCGGTCAAAGAGGACGCGTATATTGTCGGAGAGGTTTGGCTCGGCTCCAATGCGCAGATCAGGCAATATTACGACAGCGGGATCGACAGCTGTTTCCTCTTTCCCATGAGCGCGGGCGCAAGCGACATCAGTTCGGTAAAGGCGCTCTTCGGCTCTATTCAGACACGGCCCGGCGAGGCGTTTGTGCAGCTGCTTTCGGACTATCAGGAAATTTATGATATCGGCACGCAGGCGCCTTTCCTCTGCAATCACGATACTTCCCGCGCGGCAAACATGTTTGCGGGTGCGATGCAGATCAAGATGGGGGCGGGCATCATGTCCCTCATGAACGGCAATGTGTTCGTCTACTACGGAGACGAGATCGGCATGCGCTGCGCAGACCCCGACTCCGATCCCACCAAGCGCATTGCCATGCGTTGGGCGGAGAAGGATATGGCGGAAGGACAGGTATTTATTCCGCCGCAGCCGGGCGTTGCGATGGGCAAAAGCGCCTATCCCAACGGCTCGGTCGAATCGCAGCAAGACGATCCCGATTCCATTCTCAATTATTATAAGGCCGCCATGCGGCTGAGAAACCGCCACCCCGAGCTCGCCCGCGGCAGGGTGGAGGCGATCGCGCAGGACGATCCCTATCTCGCCGCTTTCACAAAGACGTACGGCGAGGGAAAGATCACCGTGCTTGTCAATCTCTCCGATTTCGAGAGCCGTGAGGTGGACGTCTCGGGATACGGGGAATTGCAGGACGTTCTCGATGCGGGAAAAGAGGCGACGGCATTGAACGGGAAAACGCTCGTCATGCAGCCTTATTCGATCGCGATCTTCCGATAAGATTCCGAAAAAGGGCGTCCCCGCTCGGCTCAGCCGAGCGGGGACGCCCTTCTCTATTTGTTTCAGATGAGGCCTAAGAGTTTCAGGAAGATGGGGATTTGTTTCCGCCAGCTCTTTTCGCTGTGCTCGCCTCCCTCAATGAGGCGGAAGGTGACGGGCACGCCCTTCGCGATCAACGCGCCGAGACAGCGCGCGAGCGCCTCTTTTTGCACTTCGCCATGATTTTTCAGTTCTTTGCAACCGTAGTCGAGATAGAGCGCCGGCTTTTGCCGAAAGTCGGCGGAAAGGATCATTTGCTCGCATCCCCCGGCGTTCACCCACAGGCTGGGGGAGAGCGCCGCCCCGCCCGCAAACAGGTCGGAATAGCGGCACAGCCCGCAGAGGGTCATCAGCCCGCCCATTGAGCTGCCCGCAAGAAACCGCCGTGCTCCGTCCGCGCGGAAGCGCGCTTCTGCCGCCGGCATAAATTCTTGTACCAGCCAATCCAGATAAATTTCTCCCTTGCCCTCCGAACTGCCGTATTTGGAGGAAAAGGGGAAGGGGGAATATTCGGTCAGCCGGTCCGTCTTGTCGCAGTCCACGGCCGCAACGGCGAGCCCTGCCCCAAGCCCGTCGAGAATTTCTCCCATGCGCCAGCTGTCGCCGAAGGGGGAAGTTTCGTCGTAAAAGAGGGTCTGTCCGTCGAACATATAGAGGACGGGAAGCGGCTTCTCGCCGCGATCGTCGGGCAGATAGAGGTAAGCGTTTCGTGTTTGAGTTCCGCTCGGAGCGGGGATGGTTACGGAAAATTGTTCGATCATAATGTCTCCTTTCCCTCCGCAATGCGATAGAGAAGCATAGCGAGGGTCGCTTGTGTTGCCCGCATGTCGGCGGGCGGGGGATCGGGATATACGCCCGACTGTTCCGTTTGGATATAGACGCTTCTCAGCCCCGCGGCACGCGCTCCGCCCACGTCGTCCACGAGGTCGTTTCCGACATAAACGCAGTTTTTTGCCGTGAGGGAGAAGCGGGCAAGCGCCGTCTCGAAAAATTCCCGCGCGGGCTTTTTACAGCCGGCCTCGGAGGAGAGCAAAATGCCGTCGAAATAGGCTTCCAGACCGAAGGAAAAAAGTTCGCTGTATGTAAAGCATGCCTGCGCGTTGGAGAGGAGGTAGAGTTTTGCGCCCCGCGCGCGCAACCCCCGCAAGAGCGTTTTGCGGCGGGGAAAGAGTTTCAGGCGCACGGTGGACGCCGTGCGGAAATAGGTCGCAAAGGCGGCGGCGGACCCGAACACGCCGTACGCTTCGAGCAGCGCCGAAAAGACGGGCAAAAGGTCGGCTTCGCCTCGGGGAGGCAGCTTGCCTGCCGCCTCTTCGCAGAGCGAGCGGTAGCGCGCCTTCACGCACGGCGCATCGTCCGTGCCGAGATAGTCTGCGATCGCCCTCCAAAAATGTTCGCTTTCCTCGTCCGTTTGGATGTCGATGAGCGTGCCGTACAGGTCGAACAAAAAAGACGGCGGTTCCGCTGCGATGGGCTTCGGTAAAAGTTGTTTGCCGTCCGGCGTAAAAGATCGGCGCATTGTGTCCCTCTCTGTCTATCGGAAGCCCGATCGGGCAAATTGCCCATGTCACGCGCTTCCGATAGACATTATAGAAAAAAATCCGCGTAAAGTCAAGCCCTCTGAAAGTCCGCGCCGCAAAAGAGGGGAGCTGACGGGCACTTTTCTTGTTCCCGGAGGAAAAGGGCCCCGAAAGTTGCTTGCATTTTTTCATCATGCGGGGTATAATACAATACACAAGATCTTTCGGGCGCTCGGCGCCCCGGGGAGCGGATATGGAAAAGGAATACAGAACGGAGAGCGATTCGGTAGGGGAGCTCTCCTTAGACAGCGAAGCATATTACGGGATCCAAACCTTGCGCGCCAAGGGAAATTTCGAGATCACAGGCACAAAACTGAATTTTTCCTTTGTGCGGAACATTGTCCTCATCAAGAAGGCGGCGGCCATTGTCAATAAGTCATACGGCATTCTCGGCGCGCAGAAGGCGGACGCCATCATTGCCGCGTGCGATGAGATCCTGCACGGAAAACACCGTAAAGATTTTATCGTAGACGCCGTTCAAGGGGGCGCCGGCACTTCTGCCAACATGAATGTCAATGAGGTCATCGCCAATATCGCCATCGAGCGCCTCGGCGGCAAGAAGGGCGACTATTCTGTGATCAGCCCGAACGACGATGTAAACATGGAGCAGTCCACCAACGACGTCATCCCCACAGCGGGCAAACTGACAGTGCTCTCGCTTGCTTCTGAGCTCTTATCCGAACTGAACCGCCTCGACGCCGCTCTGCGGAAAAAGGCCAAGGAGTTCGATGACATTCTGAAAATGGGCAGAACGCAACTCCAAGACGCCGTTCCCATGCGGCTCGGACAGGCGTTCCGCGCCTTTGCAACGGCCATTGCGCGCTCCAAAGAACGAATCGAAAGTTCGCTTTCCGAGATGCGCACGATCAATTTGGGCGCGACGGCGATCGGCACCGCCATCAATGCGCGGGAAGCGTACTTCTCCCACATTACGGAGGAGCTTTCCCAGCTTTCGGGGGAAAAACTCAAACGGGCCGACGATCTCTTTGACGGCACGCAGAATGTGGATGGATTTGCCGCCGTATCCGGGACCTTAAAGGCGCTGGCCGTCAATCTCTCCAAGATGTGCAACGATCTTCGTTTGATGTCGAGCGGCCCGAGAACGGGCCTCGGCGAGATCATACTTCCCGCCAAGCAGAACGGCTCTTCCATCATGCCGGGGAAGATCAATCCCGTCATTCCGGAGGTCGTCAACCAGGTGGCCTTTCTCGTCATCGGGCATGACGTCACCGTCACATTGGCTGCCGAAGCGGGCCAGCTTGAACTCAACGCCTTCGAACCCGTTATCTTTTATCAGCTCTTCGGATCGCTGCGCGCATTGACGGGCGCCGTCCGAACGCTTTCGGATAACTGCATTGTGGGCATCGTCGCCAACCGTGAGCGCTGCACGGAATGGGTCAACCGCAGCGTGGGGATTGTCACGGCGCTCAATCCCTATATCGGCTACTTAAAGGCGGCCGAAATTGCCAAAGAGTCTCTTAAAACGGGGGAATCCATCCGGTCCATTGTCCTCAGGGAGGGCCTCATGGATGAAAAGACGCTTGACACTGTACTCGATCCCTTGGTGCTCACCGAGCCTTGCGGCAATCACCTGTAACGCATTCAAACGCTCCGCAGCTGCGGAGCTTTTTCTTTGCCCCTTGTCTCTCGCCCTCCCCCAATTTGTTGGGGGAGGGCGAGGCGCAGCCGCGACTAGGCTTGTCGCATTCTCAGGCGGGAGTATCTTTCCCCCGCAGCGATTTTTTTCGGAAATGCATCTTGACAAGGAGCAAGGCGTCGGTTATAATAAACATGAAATCGTCTCCAAAGGAGTTATTATGAAACCCATTTATTTCGCGGAACCCTTCCGCATCAAGAGCGTAGAACCTCTGAGGATCCTCACACGTGAGGAGCGCGAACAGAAGATCGCAGAAGCGGGCTACAATGTGTTCTCCCTTGCCTCGCAGGACGTGTACATCGATCTGCTCACCGACAGCGGTACAGGCGCCATGAGCTCCGACCAATGGGCGGGCGTCATGCTCGGCGACGAATCGTACGCAGGCGCGGACTGCTACTATCATGTACAGACAAACGCCAAAGAGATTTTTGATATTCCCTATGTTCAGCTCGTCCACCAGGGCAGAGCAGCGGAAAAGGTTTTGCTTCCCATTCTCTTGCAGGGGAAGAAGTATGCCATTGCGAACATGCACTTCGATACGACGCGCGCGCATGTCGAACTTGCGGGCGCACGGGCGATCGACTGTACCGTTCCCGAGGCGCTCAACACCACGAAGTATTTCGATTTCAAGGGAAATATGGACCTCGTGCGGCTCGAACAGTACATCCGCGAGCTCGGTGCGGAAAATATCGGCGTCGTCATTATGACGATCACGAACAATTCCGCAGGCGGCCAGCCCGTTTCCGTCGCCAACATCCATGCCGCACGCGACATCGCGCACAAATACGGGATCAAGTTCATGATCGATGCGGCGCGCTATGCCGAAAATTCCTACTTTGTGAAACAACGCGAACCCGAGTTCAAAAACAGCTCCATTCAAGAGATCGTCAAGGCAAGCTTCGAGGGCGTGGATTGTTTCACAATGAGCGCAAAGAAGGACGCGATCGTCAATATGGGCGGTCTCATCGGCTGCCGCGACAAGGCGATCTTCGAACTTGTCAAACAGCGCTGCATTTCCTTCGAGGGATTCATCACCTACGGCGGCATGTCCGGGCGGGACATCGAAGCGCTTGCCCGCGGTTTGAAAGAGGGGATAGACGAGAATTATCTCCGTTATCGGATCGGGCAGATGGAGTATCTCGCGGCGCGGCTCGATGAAGCGGGCATCGCCTACCAAAGCCCCGTCGGCGGGCACGCGGTGTTCGTAGACGCCAAAAAACTTCTGCCGCACATTCCGTACTATCAATTCCCCGCGCAGGCGCTCGCGATCGAGCTGTACAAGGAAGCGGGGATCCGCGCATGCGACATCGGGTCGTTTATGCTCGGAAACGACCCCGACACGGGCAAGCAGCTCGAAGCGGACTTCGAGTTCACCCGTCTTGCCATTCCGCGCAGGGTGTACACGCAGAGCCATCTCGATGTCATTGCAGATGCTCTCATCAACATCAAAGAACGCGCAAGCTCGATCAAGGGTTATAAAATCGTGGAGGAACCGCCCATTTTGCGGCACTTCACTGCCAAACTTGCCCCGCTCGAATAAGAAGGACGAAAGGAAGCCGCTCCGCGCTGAACTCAGCGCGGGGCGGCGTTTTTTGATGTGACCCGTGAATTTGTTTTCCGTGTTTCGGCCTTTTTTCTAAAAAATGTTTTCCAGGGCGGGCTTGTAGGTGTCGGGCAGACATTTGGTGAGGTGGATCAAAATTTCCAGCTTTGAAAGGGCCAGGCCGTAGTTCTTCTCGGCGATGAGGCGCACCGTTTCGGACATGTAGTCGTCCACGCGTGAAATGTCGTTGTGAGGGATCCACACGTGCAGTTTTTCCTTGCGATTTTCCCACGAGGCCTGTACCGCCTTGGCATCCTCGCCGTTGGCGGTTTCATCGTCTGCCTTTTGATAAAGCGTATAGAGTTCCTCGCCGAATGCGTTGAATTGGGAATTGACAAAATACCATTCAAACATTGCCGCACCGAAGAGCAACAAAAACGCCACGCCGATGGCCGTTAAAGATTTTACCATAATATGTAAGATGTTTTTCGATCGATCTTTTGCTCGGGCGGTTGAAGCTATGTCGGACTTTGTAATGACCCTTACGGCTCGGAATAACGCTTTACTGCTTCGCCCAGCCTGTTCGCGCCACTCTCTTGGCTTCTCCTTTGAAGGGGTAGGTTCAGACCCGCCCCCCGCATACAGGGGCAAGGTCAAGCCGCCGAGACTCGTTCACCAAACTTTATGTGCGGGGTATTCCACCTGTAAGGTTTCAAATTTCTTGCCCTTCACCTGCAAATAGAGTTTTCCGTTGCCGTCGGCAGTCAAAACAAGTACCCGTTTGACATTTTGCACCTTTCTGTTTCTCAAAATCTCATCGAAAAATGTGCGCGAAAGGCCGGTGAGCTCCAAATTTTTTTCGTCGTATTTGCCGTTGTCTATGATGACGAGGGGCAACGAATTTTGCATTTGTTCATAGTCCTGTTTGGGGAGAGCGGAAAAGGTCCCGTTCGCCTCATAGAGGGCGTAATCCACGCAGTCGAGGGAAAAGTAGCCGGCCGACCGCAGGCTCTCAATGAGGTCGGAAACGTCTAAATTGTTGCGTTTGAGCTGATAGTCGTCTATCCCGTTTTTGTTGATGACGACGGAGGGCTTTCCGCTGATAAAGCTCTTCCACGGCTTCACTTTGAGGTCGAGCAGGGTCATGATCTCGTGCAGGACATAGATCGTCACAACGGAGATGATGCCGTACAGAAGGGGAATGGAGGCGTCTGCCATGGGGATGCAGGCGAGTTCTGCGATGAGCAGGGTGATGACGAGTTCGAAGGGCTGCATTTCGCCGATCTGCCGCTTTCCCATGAGCCGCATGATGATGAGCAGGACGACGAAAATGACCGCCGTACGGATCATGACGAGTACCATGTTGATAGTTTTGTTCATTTGAAAAAATGTATGTAAAACCGTTGCGCTTTTCGGGGGAATATGGTATGATAGCTTCCGAAGAGTAGCCAAGGCGCGTTAAGTGTTGCGAAACGGGACGTTGTTCGCAAACGAAAGGGCGGGGAAAATTTTTCTTCCTGCGTCCTGCGATGCCGCGGCGCGTCCGCTCTCGTCGGTGTGGCCGATTTGTGCCGACGACGGACCTCCTCATATCAGGGAGGTTTTTTTATGCAGGAAACGGCAAAACAGACGGGAAAGTGGAAACGGTTTCTCTATTCCGACCTCATGCTCGGGCTTTCCGACGCGCGGCAGATCGCCTACATCGGCGTTGTTACGGCGCTCTGCATCGCGGTGAATTTTTTCGAGTTCAAACTTGCAGACACGCAGTTCTCCTTTACCGTATTCGCAAGCATTCTCGCGGGCATGCTTTTGGGACCCGTATTCGGGTTTATCGCAGTCTTTTTGGGGGACGCAATCGGCTTTCTGGCAAACTCTGGCGGATTTTTATACATGCCGTGGGTGGGGCTTTCTGTGGCGGTGATGGCGCTCATCGCAGGGCTTGTCATGAAGCTCCCGTTTCATTTTAAGGGGAGTTGTTACGCAAAACTTGCGATCATCTGCGTTTTGTCGCTCCTCGTCTGCTCGGTGGGGATCAACACCACGGGCTTCTACTTTTACTATACGCACGTCGGGTTTTCGTCCAAGGCGCTCGGCTATCTCAGCGACTATTTCGGCGGCGCCAATATGTACTGGACGTATGCGCTCGTCCGTCTCGTGTTTATGGGACAGCTCATCAACAGCGCTTTCAACTACGCACTCCTCTTTGCCGTTGTGCCGCTGCTGAAAGCGATCAAACCGCTCAAACTCAAAATAGAATGAAATTTCCAAAGTCAACCGAATAGCGGTTGACTTTCCGTTTCTTATCGTGCTATAATAAATCCACCATTCTTGCGAGGAAATCCTATGACATCGCTTTTGCTTGCGGACGGACCTCTCTTCGGTGCGAACGAGAGAGGCATCATTTTATTCGGATTTGAAATATATTATTATGCGCTCTGTATCGTGACGGGCATCATCGTTGCGACTTGTCTTTCGGCGCTTCTCATGAAGCGGCGGAACATGTCCTCCGATTTTATCTTCACGCTGTTCGTGTTCTGCATTCCCGTCGCGCTTTTGTGCACACGCCTCTTCTATTGTATCACGCAGCCGCTTCCCTTCAACGAATGGTTTAGCTGGCAAAGTATCCGTCAGGGCGGGCTGTCCGTCGTGGGCGGCGCGCTCGGCGGCGTCCTTACGGGTTTTGTCGTGTGCAAGGTAAAAAAAGTCAGCTTCCTGCGGGCGGCGGATTGCGTCGTCATCACCATTCTCATTGCACAGGCGATCGGCAGATGGGGGAACTTCTTCAACAAAGAGGTGTACGGCCACGCTGTTTCGAGCCCCTCCATGGAGTGGTTCCCGTTCGCGGTGCCCGTCAGCCCCAAGAGCTCGGTGTACGGCGTCGGCTCCTTCTCCGACCCCAATTCCACGTGGCACTATGCCTTCTTCTTCTATGAGAGCGTCATCAATGCCTGCGGCTTTGCCATTCTCTATTCTCTTGCATGGAGGTGGGCGAACAAGCCGAACGGGCTGTTTACCTGCGCCTATTTTGTGTGGTACGGTGCAGTGCGTTCCATCATGGAGCCTCTGCGCGACTCGGGCTATATTTTAAGCGGCGGGGGCGTACCGTGGTCGCTCGTCTTTTCCATTCTCATGATCTTAGGCGGGCTTGCGGGGATCGGGCTTCTGCTCTACTTCAACTACCGCAAGGAGGGCGCTCTCGTCGGCAGTAAGAACGGCGACCCCTGCGCGATCACGGAATTTATCCCCGCTTACAAGGACGAAGTTCCCTATTTCAGCAAGATCAACTTGCTCGGCGGCAACTATCCTCCCAAACCCGAGGAAGAGACCTTCCGCTATAAGTGGAACAAATTCACGGCGAAGTTCAAAAAGCATGCGCCTTCCGAAGGGGAGCAAACGGAGCCGGACGGGAAATCGGAGCAACCGCAGCAAGCGGAACAAGCGGAGCCGTCTGCGCAAACGGCGGCGCAACCGAAGGACGAACAAAAATGAGAAATTTGACGCTTTTGACCGACTTATATCAACTCACCATGGGGCAGGGTTATTTTGCCGAGGGCAAGCACGAACAGCTTGCCGCTTTCGACATCTTTTTCCGCCCCAACAAACTCATCACCTACTCCGTTGCCGCGGGCATGGAGCAGGCGGCGGAATATCTCGAAAACCTGCATTTTTCGGAAGAGGACCTTGCCTATCTCCGCTCCCTCGGCATTTTCAAAGAGGACTTCCTCGCCTATCTCAAAGACCTGCGCTTTACGGGGGACGTGACGGCGGTCAAAGAGGGGGAACTCGTCTTTCCCTACGAACCCATTCTGACCGTGAAAGCGCCCATGTTGCAGGCGCAGCTCGTCGAAACGGCGCTTTTGACCTTTGTCAATCATCAAACGCTCATCGCGAGCAAGGCGGCAAAGATCTGCAAGGCGGCGGGCGGCGGCGTGATGGAATTTGGCCTCCGGCGGGCGCAGGGCGCGGACGCGGGGATCTACGGCGCGCGGGCGGCGATGATCGGCGGCTGCGTGGGAACGTCCAATGTCTTAGCGGGCAAGATGTTCTCCGTTCCCGTGTCTGGCACCATGGCGCACAGCTGGGTGATGAATTTTCCCTCCGAGCTCGAAGCGTTCCGTGCCTATGCAAGGAGCTTTCCCGACGGCTGTCTGCTCCTCGTGGACACCTACGATACGCTGCACAGCGGCGTTCCCCATGCGATCGAAGTGTTCAAAGAGTTGCGCGCCTCGGGGCATGAACCCAAGGGGATCCGTCTTGATTCGGGCGATCTTGCCTACCTTTCCAAGGAAGCGCGCAAGATGCTCGACAAAGCGGGTTTCCCGAATACGATCATCTGCGCTTCGGGCGATCTCGACGAATATTCCGTCACCTCGCTCAAACAGCAGGGGGCGAAGATCGACAGCTGGGGGATCGGCACAAAGCTCATCACGAGCGCGGATATGCCCGCCCTCGGCGGCGTTTACAAGCTCTGCGCAGTGTTCGAGGACGGGAAGGAGATCCCCAAGATCAAGCTCTCGGACACGACGGAGAAGATCACCAACCCCGGCATGAAAGAAGTCTATCGCCTCTACGATAAGAATACGGACAAGGCGATCGCCGACCTCATCACGCGGGAGGGGGAGAAAATCGACGAGAGCGCGCCGCTCGAAATTTTCCATCCCGTGGAGACATGGAAGCGCATGACGCTCACGAATTTCCGCGTGCGCAACCTGCGCGAACCCCTCGTCAAGGGCGGCAAGCGGGTCTCTCCGCCCAAGTCCTTAAAGGAGATCAACGGCTATTTCATGGAAGAATACGGACGGTTTTGGGAAGAATACACCCGCCTCGACGTGCCGCATATCTATAAAGTAGATCTATCGGAAGAGCTCTTCGGCTTAAAGACGGAGCTTGTTCGCGGATATAAAGGAGAATAACATGTTCAAACGGTATAAGGAAAAGGAAGTGCAAGCGCTCGTCGCCCGCCTCAAAGAGGAATATGAAGGAGTCGTGCGCGGTCTGCGCGAGGGACAGGAGGAGCTCAAAGAGGAGAACAGATTGCTGCGCGCGCGGCTGTCCGTGCTCGAATCGCAGCGGAGCGAGGTCTCCGTCGCGCTCATGCGCGCCGTCAAGGAGGGCGAGCGGATCAAGGAGGAGAGCAGCGCCGAGGCTGAGGGAGAGAAAAAGGAATTGCGCCTTCTTGCCGAAAAGTGCCGTCTCCTTTCCGAACGGCTCCTCCAAAAATATCCCGACGAAGAGGATTGCGCCGAATTTAAGACCTTTACGGACGCTCTCCGCGCCCACCTCGGCGAAGAAGTGGAGAGCGATGAGGAAGAGGAAGAAGAGGAGGAGACCGGCTTTAATTTGGACGACGTGCTCAACCCCAAGGAACCGCTCGATTTGGGGAACCTCTGCAAAGAACTCGGCCTCATGGAGGAAGATTCATGATCGTCGCGCTCATTGGCGGGCTCGTCATGTTCGTGCTGCTGGCGCTCGATCTCATCTTGAAGCTGCTTGCGGCATGTTTTCTCAAAAACCAAGCCGACGTCACGATCATTCCGAATTTCATCAAGCTGGGCTATACCGAAAACACGGGCATTGCCTTCGGCATGTTCGGCAACACGCCAGCGGCCATGACGGTGATCACCATTCTGACGGTCGTCATGATCGGCGCGATCGCGGCGCTCTTTTTCACCGTATTCAAAAAGAATACGGCGGGCAGGATTTGTCTTGCCGTCATCGAAGCGGGCGCGATCGGGAACCTCGTCGACCGCCTCTGCCTCGGCTATGTGCGCGACTTTGTAGACGTCTCGTCCATCGGCTTCGGCGTCTGCAACTTTGCCGACTTCTACATCACATTCGGCGCGGTCGCGCTCCTCATCGTCATCCTGTTTGTGGGGAAAGAGGCGATCATCCCGCTCGGCAAGTACCGCAAACAGGCGAAAGAGGAGGAAAACAAGGAAGCGTCCACGGGAGAAGGACAAAATGGAACGTAAACAATTCGTCGCGGAAAGTTCTTTCCGCGTCGATGTTTTTTTGAGCGAAAAATCGGGGCTGACCCGCTCGGCCGTCAAAAAACTTGCGGACGATGGAAGGGTCTTTTTGGACGGAAAGCCCGCCAAGGCTGGTGATACGGTCAAGGAAGGGCAGACGGTCTCGGCGGAGATCCCCGATCCCAAGCCGATCAAGGCGCAGCCCGAGGATATTCCCATTGAGATCATCTACGAGGACGCCGATCTTGCCGTCGTCAACAAGGCGCAGGGCATGACGGTGCACGCGGGAGCGGGCAACTATGAGGGCACACTCGTCAACGCGCTTCTATACCGTTTGGACAATCTGAGCGGGATCAACGGAGAACTCCGCCCGGGCATCGTCCACAGGATCGACAAAGATACTTCGGGTCTTCTCGTCGTCGCCAAGAACGATCGGGCACACCTGTCGCTCTCCGCGCAAATTCAGAACAAGACTTGCCGCAGAGAGTATCTTGCCCTGCTCGAAGGGGTGGTAAAAGAGCAAACGGGGCGCATCATTACGCAGATCGGACGGGATCCCAAAGATCGGCTGAAAATGGCGGTGCTGCCCTTTGGACAGGGGAGATATGCCGAAACGGAGTACTTCGTCGAGGAGACGTTCGCAAAGAACACGTTCGTGCGCTTCGCCTTAAAGACGGGTAGAACGCACCAGATACGGGTGCACGCAAAGTACATGGGGCACCCGGTTGTGGGGGACAAGCTGTACGGCTACAAGAACCAGCGTTTTGCGTTGGAGGGGCAGCTTCTGCACGCATTCAAACTCGAACTGACCCACCCGACGAGCGGCGAGCGCATGACCTTCACCGCCCCCTTGCCCGCCTATTTCGAGCACATTTTGGAAATCGTAAGAAAAGATTGAAAAAGAACTCCGCACGGGAGTTCTTTTCACATAAAATTCTTGGAGACTTGCCACGAAGAACGGATGCCCGCCCGTGCAGACAATTTCCTCACCGTAATACGCCATACAACATCGGTCATTTTTTCCGATTTTGCACTATTGTACGAATATTACCTCGGAAATGAACTCATTTAGGCGAAAGCTCACAGAAAGTGCGTTTCTTTTAATATGCTTGCATGATTTCGAT
>CANRPN010000009.1 GCA_947632505.1 uncultured Clostridia bacterium
TGGTACGCAGTATCACCGCGTAAATGCCGCCGCCGGTAGGAGCCGCCGCCGCAGGTGTCCATTTGCCGCCCGCACCGACTGTCGCATACTTGTTGGCAGCAACGTCCGCTGTGAAATTGTCTTTGTCCCACGTGTATTGTTCGCCGACGAGAAGTTCGGTGAAGTCTCCCCTGTTTCCTGCGGGAAGAGACAAGCCGAGCGTGTTTGCGCCGAGGTTCCACTGAAGCTCGCCGTCCCTGCTCACTGCCTTGTTCACGTCGTAGTTGTTGAAGGCATAAATGCCCGTGTGGTCGCCCGTGAATCCGTCAACCTTGCCGCTCGTTGCGGCGTTGAAATACCACGAGTTTCCGTTCAAAATGGAAAGGTTCTTCTCTGCGCCGAGCTTTTCGTAGCCCTCACTGGGAAGCAGTCCATTCCTTACGCACAGCGTGCCTGCGGGACACTCTTGAGGAGTGAACCCTGCGCCTGTCCCCGTACCGAATTTGCCGGGGACGTTCTGCGTTTGATTGCGGACGCTGTTAGATACGGTAATTTCAAACATTGCCATAATCGTCGTTCTCCTTTAATCTTCCAGAATTTTGTCTATTGAGGTCTTGCCCACATTGGAGTTGCCCTCAATGAGTTCTCCCCAATTGACGTGGGAGTTGTTGTTCGCCTGCCGCGCTTGCTTTGCCTTGCGCACGGCTTTGTTGCACCTACTGTTGACGTCTGCGCGCGCTCTTTCGTCTCCGCAGAAGTTGCCGTCATCGTCTACCATTTCGGCATACTTGCCTATGCGGTCGGCGTTGAGCAGATCGTCGCACAGATGTTCGTCCAGATCCGCTTCGTTTGCGAAGCACTCGCGGTTTTCCGCCAGCTCACTGTTTACGGCATCGCGGACGAGTTTCTCTCTGCGCTTCTTCTCTGCCTCGACCATTGCGTTGATTTTCGCCGTCAGTTCCGCGTTTTCTGTGGTCGCCCTGTCGAGCGCGATCTTGGTTGCGTCAAGTCTTGCTTGCACGCCGCCTACGAGCTGCTCTGCCGAAACGTCCACCGCGTTGTCTCCCTCGCCAAAAACTGAATTTACTGCGACCTCGCAAATTTGTTCGGGCACAACTGTATCTTCATTCGCGCGGAAGGTATAAACGCAAGGACATCCCTTTGAGCTTAGCAAGGCAACCGTTTGACCTTTTACGGCAAGCACCGTATAGTCGGGGAACATCGGGCGCAGATCATCAATCTTTCTGACTTTTGCCATCGTTCTTGCTTCTCCTTTTTTGGAATTTGATTTTTGAGTTTGCGGCTCTTTTTTGGGTAAACCCGACCGTTGCTCGTCAAAAGAAGCGATTCTCATTGTGTATTCCTGAATGTCTCCATTGAATTGCAAAGTCTTTATATTTGCTCCCACAACTGCGGGATTTACTTTCTCATTGAGAATGGTCGTACCAAGTATCTGATACTTGGTAAAGACCTCTATCTTGCCCTCATAATGCATTTCGTCAATAAGGGCTTCTATGCTGACGCTCAAGCTCCCATGCTCTTTGAGCTTTGCGACAAGCTGACGGTTATACCATGTGAAGATCGTGCCAATGCCGACGATCCACTCTTTACCGTCAATGGTTTCGAGGCGGATGTCCTCGTCTTTGGCGAAGTAGCCGACAATGCGCTCGGCGTTCGCGTCGGTAAAATCGGCAAATTCCTCGCCTGTCCGCGTGTCTTTCTTCATCGTGAAGTTGTGCCCGTCCGCGATTTTGTCACCCACATAAGCGCAAAGAAGCGGCGTGCGAGCAAAGAGCTTGCGGTGTTCGGCGAGATTTAAGAACTTCCAGCCGTTCTGATTTATGTCTGAATTAAGCAAACGGACTTCTACCTTTTGAAGCCAGCCGTCCTTTTCGGAGAGCAAGCAAAGCTGCCCCTCGGTTGACACAATTTTTCCGCCCGATTGCACAGTCTTGAACTTGCTCATGCGTCCTTACCTCCAATCTGTTTTTCGCACCACCCGTCGAAGCTCGTGGGACTGCCCGCGCTGCCCTGCTCGTTGAGTTGGTCGTAAATCGCCCACATTTCGAGGAACTTCGTGCGGTCTTGACTGTTCGTGAGCATGAGTTCCTCGGTATAGAGAGCCATAGCGCGGAATTGTGCGTCGTCGGTCGCGCTGTGGAATGCTTCGAGGGCTTCCTGCACGTTCTCCAAAACGCGGGTGATGAACTCGAAAACGCCGTCCATGTCTTTGAGTTCCTCGCGCCAATTCAATTCAGGTGTTTCGGGGTACTCCTGCATGAGATGATTTTCGTGGAGCATATTGCCGAAGTCATCGAGCAGTTGCAGGAACTTGTGCGCTTGGCGGTGGACGATTTCGGAGCAGAATTTGAGGCTCTGCTCGATGTAGACGTACTCCTTCGCCGCATCGAGGAAGCGGTTGCCGTCGAGGTATGCCTTACTGACCGCTCTCGCGCTGTCTCGCAAACCTTTGAAAGGCTCAATATCGAAGTTGTATTTCTCTTTGAGTTTCATAGTGTCACTCCTTGTTTTGGCATATAAAAAGGGGCTACAAACAAAGCGTTTTGCTCTGTTCATAGCCCCTCTCGGCTTTCCCCAACGCCCACTTGCGTTGAGATAAATTATTCAATTTTTGGTGTTGAGTGGACTCGAACCACTATCTTGCTGCGTGGTCTACTTTCGGTGCCTTCGTCGCCGCCCCTCTGCCTGTTGTCGGTACAACACCATTATGTATCAAACACGACCGTGAACCTATCGTGCGGGCAAACACGACACCCGCCGCATTCGTCCATGAGAATAAGCGAGCCGTTTTGCGCAATGGCGAAACCGTCCATGTCGCAATAGATCAAGCCGCGCGCCCACTCTTCGTTTAGCGCAATCGCTTCTTCGTCCGCGACCTTTCCTGTTTTGTTGTCTATCACAGTAAACGACAACTTCGCCATATCAACCGCTTATCTCCTTGACGAGTTTCTTGCTCACCTCATAGATTTTTAGCCCGTTCTTTGAGTGCGTGACTTGCATATCATTCCCGCGCTGGGTAATTTCTTTTGCAAGTTCTTCGAGTGTTTTCTCGGCAGGCTTGACAGGTTTATGTATGCTTTCATTCATCTCCGCCGTCCTCCGTCGCACCTTGCGTTTGCTTTTCGATTTTGCTCTCTATTCGGTCGCTCTCCGTCTTGGTCGGCGCGCCGCCCGTGTCTGACTTCGGTTGTGCCTTCCCCGACTGCGTGTACGCGGTGGGCGGGATCTGCAAGGTTTCCATGAACTTCGTGGACTTGACAAACTTGTTTGCACATACGCGATCCATAATGCTGATACCATCTAGCGCCGAGAGAATGATCCACCCGTATAGGTCTCCCTTGTCAATGAGTTTAAGGGCATATGTCCTCACAACTTCGTCGCTGAATATATCGCCGAACACATTAAAGCGCCATTCCCACTTTAACCCAAGCTGCTTATTGATCACATAAGTCAACATTCTTTCAAAGGTGCGATATACCTCTTGGGCATATTTCGGTTCGAGTTTTTCGGAAGCCTTGACCGCCTCTTCCGTTGGGCGGTCATCAATCGGTATAATGCCCTGAGCGCCGCTCTTGGCCATACCGTAAGACAGGTACGAACGGCTTATCTCGTTTGCGTTGCTTGCGGCTTGGAAGTCATGACTCTTAATGTTTTCAAACGGCGCCGCATACAAGCCTACGCCCGCAGTGTTTGTGCGACGCATAAGCATGTCGAATATGGCAACAAACATATCGCGCCCGTCATTTGACATCTCATATGCATCCATTACCGTAGCATTGTCGTTCTTTTTGTATGGTATCTCACCGGTAAATATCTTAATCAACGGGTTAAGCACTACGGACAGCTGAGCCGCCTCATAGTCGGACTGCTGCGCGAAGGTTTGCATAAGTCCCGACAATGGACTTGCAACTATACCGGTTGACGGATCTATCTCGAACGTCCAAACGCGGTCTATTGGCAGAGAAACATAGTAAAACCATCTGCCGTTTTGCTGATACGCTTTTATATTCCACGCTTCACTGCGGTCGCTCATGTAAACGAATCTGCCCTCAATAGGCTTCGGATCGGCGTACCATGAGTCAAAGACTTGCATATACGGCTCGAATAGATCGCCGAATTGACGGAAGTCCGTACCGGGCTGCATAAAGTACATGAGGTTGAATGAAACCGTCCATTTGCTTATGCTGTTTTTGCCGATTATGGTGCACCACTGCTTTGGCAACTCTTGCAGAGCGAAGTAATTGACCGTGTTGTGCGACTTATCAACGCTGTACCGTAAAGCATAGAATACCTTGCCTTGCAATAACGATTGCATAGTCACCTGCTGCCCTATCGCCTTCAAGGACATGCATTTGACAAACTTTTCCACCAAGCGATACTCTCGCATGAACGCGTCACTGTCAAACTCTTCATCTGTCACATATTGCGGCAAGACGATTGAGTGGTACTCCAACACATCTGCGTAGGACTTGGCGAGCTTTTGGAAAGAGTAGTTCGACCAGCGCAACCCCTCGGCTATCTGCTGCAGCTCAAATTCGCTGTTTTGTGGGTTTGTGAGGAAGTCGTTAAGCTCCTCTTTCGTATAATCGCATGGCAGCGGGTTCAGCGCTTTAATACGGCTGTTTTGTACGCTGGGCATGTTCGCCCACGCGCGCCCAAAAGCCCTAAATATGCTTTCGTAAGGCAGCTCGGCGAACTGTCCATAAATGTTATTGAATCGAGCAATAACCGCTCCCCAAGAGGTTTGAGGAGATTCTGCTTGATTCATATCTTTTTTTTGCGTATTTGTTTGTGCCATTCACACACGCTCCACAGTCTTACAGCTACATTCTACACCATAAAAATTTTCCTTGCTGGGGTGAACCGCAAAAATTTTTATTTTTTCAAAAAATTTTTTTTCGCGTTCGGCAGCACAGATTATTGGTCGGTCGATTCGCCACCGTCGCTCTTCTCGCTGGCGCTTTCCAATTCCTGTTCAAATTTGTCTAGGAACTCAGTCAGCACATCGGCATATTCCTTTTGGTGTTCTTTGAGATAACGCTTATTTATGGTAAGTTTGCAACTCATAACGAATTGCCGCTCCTGTTCCGTCAATTTCGTTTCGGGCGGGATCTCAACAAACGGAGCACCGAGTTCCTTATCTGTAAAAACCAACAAATACTTTGTGTTGCAAGGGCGCAGAGAGAACTCCACACCGTCTGGTATCTCGCCTTTCTTTGTTGCATAAAGTTTGTATGTACTCATTTCTTTTCTCCCTCATTCAGCCATTCGTGAAAGCCAACCGTGTAAATCTGCTCTACTACTTTCACAAACTCAATTCTGCCCGCTTCTATAAGCTCGTCTGCGTGCCTCCAACTACGGCGAAAACTGTTTTCCGCTGTCTTTATACTTCGATATGTTTTGATTGCCGTGTCGCCTATGTTGTCTATTGCCTTGAACTCATAATTCTGCGCCAAACCGCAAAATATATCTTTGCCGTCTCTGACGACTACCCACCTATAACGCTGTATATGAAATTTCATTTCTTATCCCCCCTTAACTGCTCCAAAACCGTGTCCGCTTGTGCCTCAGTATAACCGTTTGTTATTGACACATCTCCGTTGTCTTTCATATACAATACGACGTATCTCACCTCGCAAGTATCGCCCGCGTTATACGGCATCTTGCACGGCAACTCAAGCATATCGCGCGGCTCGATGTCAACGTACCAATCGGTAGGATAATTTTCAAACTCTACAGTGCAAAAATCGCCCAATCCATTATTTTCACAATATATACAAGCGTTTTCGCCAAATTCATTATGCATTTTCTCGCAAATCGCTTGTATCTCGCTCAACCTGTAATCTTTCATTTGTCCACCTCGCAAATCTTCATTATCAAGCCTTTGATTTCTTCCCTCATTGCCTCAATGTCATTGCCGTATATTTCTTTATAATATGACTGTCTATCTTGCCCCTCTCTCTCGTCAATATACTTGTCTATAATCTTGTCCAACAATTCAAATGTCAGTTCTAATTCAAGTTTAGTCATTCGTCCACCTCTACGCCGTATTCTTGCAGAAACTCCCTATCGACTTCCTTGTCAAACTTGGCAAATACAAGTTCCTCAGCGTTGAAATAAGGAATGCTTGTATTGCCTTTGTTACGCAAGACGAAACGGAAAATGTCTTTCATAGTCTGCTTAAACTTCCTCGCTGTTTCTTTGCGTACTTCGTCTGCCTTACGGTAGCCAGCATCAATTAAAAATTCTGCTTGGCATCTGTAACACGTCTTTTCATCGCAATCTTCTTCTCGTTTATTGTCGCAAACTATCGCCAATTGATCTATCAAATCTGAAACCTCTTTATCTCTGTTCATCACAGCACCTCCACGCCATATTCTTCTTCTCTTACTTCTACAAACGCCTTTACTTGTTCGTAGCCGTGCGGCATTACGGTCAACAACTTGTCCAAAATCTCTTTCGCCGTTTCCTTACGCACCGCCGCATTGTGTTTTTTGAAGAACTCCAACGTCCTGTCGTCCATTCCCTCGCAACTGCCGTCCTGCATTGCTTTCGTCAACACAATGTCATCGTCATCGGCTTTGCGATAGCCCTCGTCTTCCAACATCTCAACAACCGCTTTGGCGCAGTCTCTCTTGTCGCAATAGGCTATACTATCACCAATGTTCACATTTATTTCGTCTACTACCAATTTATATAATTCCTTGTCCATTGTTATCTCCTCCTCAAACCTAATAGTCTTGCTCTTTCCGACTGGATCGGCGGCGCGTATGTCGGGAAGTTGCCGTTCTTAAACTTTTCTATCTCTGCCGCCCACGATGACGGCGCAACATTATGCCGCGCCGCAAGATCTTGCTCCAAACGCCATTTTATACGCAGCCCGTACTTGCCCGCAGACCATATATCCCTTTGCACTCTTTGAGACCGTCTGCTCTCTTTTACGGTCTGACCACTGGCGACTTTTTGCAAGTTTTTGATCTGTCCGACAAGCTCTTCCGTCTTTTTGTATGGAGCAATGATCATAGCGTCTGCCGTATCATCCTTTATCCCATGATGGAGTTTGTATTGCTCTACGCCGTCCAAAACACGCGGGATAAGCAATTCGACGTTGCCCTGCTCCCACTCAATTTGCGCATACTCTATCATATCGCCTTCGGGATCCGTCGTACCTTTCGTCCCGGACTTCATCGGGTAGATACATCTCACCGCATTTGGCTGTTCCAATTCGGCATGATAGCCGTCTATGCACGCGAGTGGGCGACTGCCATCTTGTCGCGGCTTCATAAACTCCTCTACGATGGGTTTTCCATGTCCACCTTGGCAGTCGATCACCAAGTATGTTGTTTGTCCGCCGTCCATACAATACTTTTTCCAGATATTATTCAAGCGACGGAAATGATCATAGGCTGTCTTTGGCGGCGGATAACTGTCAACATAGACCGCTTGCGCCCTGTATTTATCGCGTTTAGATTGACTTGCGAACTCCGTCAACTTCCATACAACAAGACCACATTTTGCGTTGTTCTGTCCGTCCTCGTCCGCGACGTCATAGCACACAATGTATATTGCGTTCGGATCCCCGCAATGTTCAAACTCGGCGCAGGTGAGTTTGCGACTTTTGGCAAGCGTTTCGTCGCTTATCATTGGGTTTTCTTCCGAGCCGCCGTACTTAACTTCCATTTCACGCGCCCATACGTCGGGCGTGGTCGTTTTCTTCTCCTTTTTGTAATATGCAATAGTACGGATATTGCACAGAAGCGCCACTTGATATGGCACGTCCATACAAAAGCCCTCATACTTCTCTCCATGGAGCATGGCGTCGAGTGCCGCCGCACGGTAGACGGAATATGCCTTGTTGTTCCTCGACGAGGCGTTTGAGATATAGTTCTGCTTGAGCTGAATGCACGTTCTGTCCTCTTTGCCGTTGACTGAGCGAATGAGCCTATGCCCTTTCGTGATGTCGCTCTCGAACTTGTCGAAGTTGAAGGCATTCTCCCCCTCTTCGGCTATCTCCTCGCCGACGACGGTATGAAAGTTATCGCCGCGCGGCGCATACATGGCGAACTCGCTCCCGTAGGGCGTTGTCATGTAGAACATTTCTTCACGGTCGTTGTTCACGATCCAATGATTCGCCAAGATTGGATAGTTCTGTCTGATTGCCTCATCCGCTTGCGAGGCGAGCTTCGCCGACTGCTTCTGATTCGGCGCATAGTAGCGCACCTTAACGCGAGGATAGAGAACTCCGTCACACTTTTTCCCGGCGACGGTAATGAACGTCTTTGTCAAGCCGCGCGCGCCCGTTATGTAGGAAATCTGATACCGCGCCTGTACCCGAAGCATAATGCGCTGTATAAGTTCCAAGCCAAACTCAGCATTTTTCGCCCGCAGAAGGTCGAGGAGCGCGTCAGGATAGAACCTGAAAAAGCTAATCAATAAAGCCCATGATTTTTTATTTATCTTCTCGTAATCGAAAGCCCTTTCTTTTTTGGTCTTTACCCATTTCCCCGTTGACTGCACATAGGTTTTCCCTTCTCCCCTATATCCTGTCGGCATAATTGACACCCCCCTGTTTTGCTATTCTGCAACTTTCCAAACATAGCCATACGATGTTCTCTGTTTCCCCTTACAGCACCTTGAAAGCGCGGAAATATCATATCCGAATGCGTCCTTTACTTCGGTGAAACTTCCCCACCGCCTGATAAACTCTCCGCTTTGGGTGTATTGATTTATCGGAATCGACTGCGCCATTGCAAGCCTTTGACGGCTTGTCCCGTAGTTGGAATTGTACTTATGCGTACACCATTCCAAGTTCTCAACGCAGTTGTTTGTTCTGCTCTCGTCCTTATGGTTTACGCAGTCATAATGATTGGGATTTGGAATGAACGCTTCCGCGACAAGTCTATGTACGAGAGAGCGTTTCTTCTCAACCCCTACACCCGTCCACAAGTCAACCCTTAAATAGGCATTCGGAAGCACCATAGGCTTCAAGATTTTCGGCGGGCAATGTTTATAAATTCTCCTCGTCCGCCCGTAGTTGCTGATTTGATATTTCCCCTCAAAGCCTTTGATGTCTTTCCATACCTCTTCGTGTTCCATGTTTCACTCCTCCGTCCCTAAAAATTTCAGGTCGTAGTCGTAGCGTTCGCGCCCCGTAAGCGGTCTCGAATATACCAAAATGTCGAAGTATATCCCCGTCGTGTCGTCCCTGCGCTCCACAAGCCCTTCCATAGGTTGCGCCCCAACAGAAAATCCCCTATAAAGCATTCCGTAAAGATATTTCATTCTTCCTCTCCTTTTTTGTTGTCTACGATATTCACCTTCGTTATGCCGAGGTATCGCTTGTTCTCTTTCTCGCGCTCGGTCTCTTCGGGTTCAAACTCCCCATAAATGTCCTCATGCGCAAACTCACTTGACAATTCCTGTATCGGAGGCATAGGCGGTTCAGCATTTTGACGCATTGCATTTATAATATAGAGCAATGTTTGATCTGCTACATCAAGCGAATACTCGTACTTTGGCGCCTTAATAAACCTATCACGTAAAACCTCTATAAGTTCGTCATAGGTGAGCAGATCACCGTTTTCCATGAGCCCCGCCTCTTCCAACGCAAGCACAAGCGCATCGATTCGCACTTCCTCAACAGGTTTCTTGTCCTTCGGACGCATGTTCTCATCTGCAAGCATGGCGCTGATACTCTTCTCCATATCTGCCGCCGCTTTCGTTAAGCCTTTTCTCATCAAAAAGTCGGCGATCACTTCTTTCTTGCTCACACGCACAAGGACGGATAATTGCTGGGGCGTTAAGTCCTGCCCTTTGAAAGCACTCACGCGGGTATCATATACACGGTCAAGATCCTCGTACACTTCCTTAGTCATTGTAAGCGCACTACCCTTTGTCCCCGGCGGCTCATATAGCGGTTCGGTTCCCCACCGTTCGCGCTGTTCTACTGTGCCCTGTAGCTTGCCGATTTTCGTCCTCTCGCGGTCGATATACGCCGCAAAGTCTTTGTGAGATAGCCCCTTGCCAAACACTTCCTGCAACGCCGTACAGCCACTCTCAAAACCTAAAACCTTGCCGCGCTTCGTCCCCTTCTTGCTCATCGACAATGCAGTGATGTATGTGCGGAAAGGCTCGTCGCAGTTCTCAAAGTCTACGCTGTCAAGCACGATAGGCTTCAATGGGATATTGAGCGCGGCGCAAGTGTGGAAAAGCGCAATCGACCTGCCCTCAATGCTTGCGAGGCGGTCAAAAAATGCGGCTTCGCAGTCCACGCAGTATGCCGAATATCCCGAATAGGAAAAATCACTCGGCACTCGGCGGCAGTTGCTGTCATCAAGCGGCGCATTGCAAGCGTGGCAATGCAATTCTGTTTTCTTCTTTGTCGCCATAGGTCAGTCCTCTTCGTGTTCAGCTTTAAGCCATTTTTCAGTCGCAACGTAGCAATTTGTATTTATGCAAGCGTTCCCACCTGCGACTTTGCAAATACAATGTGTACATTTTCTTTCAAGAAGTTGTCGTGCCAACTCCTCGTCGCTCAAACTTTCGAGCCATTCTCTATTTGTCATACTCTTCTCCTAAACCTCATTTCCCCAACAGTCCCAGCCCTGCCGCTCGGCGCGGGCATACATTTCAAGTCGCATTGCGTTCGGGTACAACGCTTCTATCATCTCGTAGGCACACAACGGCTTTTTGCTATGTACTGTCGCCCGCTCCCGCAAAACCGTTGTAAACTTGCCCCGTTGCTCTACCGCTATCGGCGGCAGTTTCGCCTTGTAAAACCACAGCAGGTATTCGTGCGAAAATCTGACTGTGAATGCGGGTGCGATTCCGTTCTCCTTGTCCCAAATAAAACGAGCGTGAAGCCGATAGCCGAGCGCGGTCATCATTTCCTCTGCTTTGAAAAGGAACTTGTCTATCGTCCATAGAAAGACAGAATGATTTTCTGTTGCGATTTCCGCCGCTTGCCGTTGATGCTCCGCTATGTCGTCCATAGACAGCGTTTGATAGTCGAGGGTCCTGCCCTGATTCGGTCGGCACTTTCGCAAGCCGCCTTTCTGCTGTTTCCACGGCGGGTCGGAGTAAATCACGCTGTACCGCTTGTCCGTGTTGTAAAGGTCGATTTTCATTCGCTTTTCCCTTAAAAATCAAAATCGTCATCGTCATCGTTGTCGCTCTCGGCTTCCACCTGCCCGCCGCTCGCCACTATCGGCTGTATGTACTCGACCGTGCAATAGGTCGCCCTGCGTGTCCTCCCCTCGTCATCGGCGAACTTGCTACTCGTAATCGCTCCGTACAAAAACAAGAGACTACCGATTTCGAGGGTTCTAACCAACGGCGCGAATGGGCTATCATCGCCCACCCTACACCACATTCTCTGCGACTTCCACATGGGAGAGCCGTCCCTCTTAATGATTTGTTTCGACGCGCCCTTGACCTTGAAGCGGTATTGCACTCCGCCGTTGTCAAACTTCGTTTCCGAGACCGCCACGCCGTTCTTGTCGGGTATCACCTTCACCACGCCGATGACGGCATAGCCCATTTTGTCCTTTATCTTCGCTATCCGCATTTCCACCCTCAATACCGAATAAAGTTCTTGCCGTAGATTTTGTTTACTTCTTCAAAGACGTGTCGCATACCCAACCCTTCCTTTGTTGGCTTCCAAAGCCCGTCGGTGTCATAGCAGCCGCCCTCCATGCAGTACTCGTACTGTCGCGGGTGGGTACGCTTCAATCGCTCAAAGCGACCTTCTCCCTTTTCGAGGTGCGCCCCAAAGCCGCAGAAGATACAGCCCGTCCTTTTGCACCCCGTCGTGCAGAGTTTCCCGCCGCAGTCGCAGAGTGTTTCGGTGTACTCGCCGCCGTCATGCTTGTAGACTACTTCGCCGTAGACGCTCGCAATCGGCACATTGTATGCTTTTATGTAGGCGAGAACGTCCTGCTCTGTCCAAAAACTCATCGGCTTTGAAACGCCTGTATTAAAAGCATTACACCCCGTTTTTAGCCACGATGTTCGCCGCAAAAAACTTTCCTCTGTCATTGTCGCAACAAATGACTTTTTATCCTGCCGTTTCAAAGGCTTTTTCTTCATTTCGCGGCAACATAGACTTGATATGCCAAAATCAACATTAAGAAGCGGCTGCCACATTGAAAAATCATATTTTTTGGTAAATCTATCGCCCTTAACACCCATAAGCTGTTGTGCTTTAATAGGTATCTGCTTTGTGATTTGCCAAAAGTGTTCAACATACTTTATCCCGCCACTTTCGACACACTTCCTTGCATTATAGATCCGCTCTGCCACTTCCTTACCAATGATAGGATAGCCGTACTTTCGGATAACCTCGTCAAAACGCATAGCAGGGCGAAGCACCGTTACGTTCTCAAACGATTTCGCAAACTGCTGTATTTCGGGATATTCCAAGCCTGTATTGACAAACACCGCTTCCACGTTCGGATAGAGTTCACGCACTAAATGCAACAAAACCGTACTGTCCTTGCCACCGCTAAATGATACGCAAACGCCGTTCACGCCATAGTAGTCCACCCACTCCCTTATGCGCTGTTGCGTTTTCATTATCTTTATGTCAAGCGGCAACGCTTGTAGTATTCTCAATTCGTCTATCGTAGGCATTCGTCCTGTCCTCTATATGTCGATGTCGGGAAATTCCTCTTCCCGCTTCTTCTTCGCCGCAGGAAACGTCGGTTGCACCGAAACCCACTCCACGACGACCTGCTCTTTCATTCCCCCGTTGTACTCCCGCTCTTCCCACCTGCCGCAGATGAGCAATGTCGGCTTGGCATTGTCCGTCACCGCCGCTATGTAGTCTGCTTTCTCGCCAAAGGCAACACAAGTGAAGTAGAGTTGTTCTTTGTCGCCGAAATCTGATTCACGGAATCCGTAATTGCAACGAAACCTGCAAAAAGACGTTTCCCGCCCGTCCTCTACGCCGTAGTACTTCACGCCGTATGCCGTTCCCACAAGCAAGGCGGAATTGTTTTCCTTATCGAGGAGTATCATCTTTCAAAATCTCACCGAGCCGTTTTATGATCGCCTCGGCGCGGGTATCCCCGATGTCAAATGTCGATTTAAGGACGGCGGCGAGCGAGGCAACGAACGCCTCTTCCGACGTCACGGAAGCCTTGCCCGCCTTCACGCCCTTTGCGAAAAGGTCTGCCGCCCACTTCGCCATGTCCTCGTAACTCATTTTCTTGATGTCGCTGTACGTTGACAGTGGCAGGGTATAGTTTTTCATAATGCCTCCTTTCTCTGCTATTCCCGATAGCCGTCATAGATTTCGAGGGAAGGAAATTCCTCGTCGTCTTCTTTCGGGTGGATTATCACGTCACCATACTTGTTGCAAAATTCGCACAATGCTTCAATGCTTTCGATTTCGACCGTCCATGTAGCCCAAAAGTAAATTTCGTTTTCCCTCAATTCTTCTTCTTTGTTTTCCAGCACTGCTTCATCGCACGGCTGAATGTTTGTTCCCTTATAATCGCTCGTCCTATAAACTATAAATTTCATGCTCTCCCTCTATATCCACCCTACTGTGGTTTCGCCGTGATAGCCCTTCTCCCAAATGTACCAAGCGTAGGCGACTGCCGTTCCCACGCCCTGCTTGTAGGTCTCAAAGTCGCCGTTCTTCGCGCATTGCACCCGCTCCGAGAATACCCATATCCGCTTCGGCGGGTACTTCTCAAACAATGCTTTGCGAGACTTACTCTCCAAGAATGTCAGCTTGAGAAACATTGCCACCTTCCTGCCGTCGTCGATGATGTCAAGCGCATGCTCCACAAACTCTTTAGCGTACTTATAAGGAGGGTTCGTGATGATGTCGATTGCCGAGCGCTCCGTCGTGAGAAAGTCTTGTATTTCATCAAGTACCCCCCCCCCCGGGACATAATGTCTGTAGCATACACTTGGTAGCCGTTCTCTTGCAGGGCTTTCACCATATGTCCGCCGCCGCATGCACATTCCCATACCTTATCTGTGAACTTCTCAACGGCGCACAGTTTATGTATTGCTTTCGGTTCGGTCGCATAGTAGTCATCGCTCTGACGCTCGCCGTCGCTGTGGTTGCTTGCTCCGTTGCAGACAAACACCCTTTTGCCGTTCCCTGTCCAATCTTTCATTTGGTTGCTCCCTTGATTCGTTTGTCAATTATCTCTATATAGGCGGGGTTGAGTTCTATTAAGATATACTCTCGCCCATGCTGTACGGCCGCTACGCCAACAGTGCCACTTCCTGCAAATGGATCTAAAACTACCCCACCCCGTACACTTCCCGCCAATATGCACGGCTCTATGAGATCAAGCGGAAACGTTGCGAAGTGCGCTTCCTTACATGGCTTTGTAGAAACAGTCCACACATCGCGCTTATTCCTACGCGGACGGTAGTCATATGCATTGCCGCTTTTGGTGCGATAGAATTGTTCGGGGTGTTCCGTATACTTCTTTCCACAGTACCGAGGCACACAGGCTTTCATATTGCCGTTTGTCTTGCCAATTGCACGGGAACTTCCCGTTTGGTGTTCAACGTCTTGCGCAATTCGCTTGACTGTACTTTCTGCGCTTGGCTCGGAGATCGCTTTCGCGTCATAGTAATAATGCGCTGATTTGGTAAGGTGAAAAATGTACTCGTGCGAGCGGGTGCAACGGTCTTTTACGCTCTCGGGCATTGGGTTCGGTTTTGCCCAAATAATGTCTTCGCGTAAATACCAACCTCTCGCCTGCAAAGCGAACGCAAGTCGCCACGGAATACCTATGAGTTCCTTTCTCTTTATAACCTCGTGCTTCCACGGTTTGGCTTTTTGAATTTGTCCTTCACTCCCCAAGTTTGACTTTTGCTTTGCGGACATATTTACTGTCCCGCCCCAACGTCCTGCTCCACCGGCATAGCTGTCGCCTATGTTTATGTAGAGGTTTCCGTCATTTTTGAGTACGCGGTGGATCTCGTCAAACACTTCAACGAGATGCGCTATGTACTCCTCGACCGTGCTTTCAAGCCCGATTTGCCCCTCTACGCCATAATCTCGTAAGTGATAGTACGGCGGCGAAGTCACGCAGAGATCCACGCTTTCATCGGGAAGTTCTTTCAAGCGCGTTACCGCATCGCCTTGTAAAATCAAGTTCATATTTCGCCCCCTACGCTACGCGCTTTTTCGGCATTGAGCCGTGAGTGCATGCCACTTCGATTTCCGCCATAGTGTCTATCGGCTCTGTGAGCGCCATGTCCGCGCAGTTTGCCAAGATGAGCGCTTTTGCGACGGGCGGGCATACGGCGTTGCCGAGCCTTGCGATCTGCTTCGCCTCGCTATAAGGCTTGCCTATTGCGCCCTCTATGTCAATCACATAGTCTTTCGGGAAACCTTGAGCGAGTTTTAGCTCTTCGGCTTTCAGCATACGCATCCCGATGTCGGCTATAAAGTATGCCACGCCGTCTATCTCGATAATGAGTACCTCATCGTCTTTGATGTCATATCCTGCGTATTTGTTCAGCAGTTCGCGCACCTCTGCCCAATGCCCCAAATCTTGCGCGTCGTCCGCTTTCACAAGATAAGTGCTTATCTGACACAAATGCCCTGCTCCCGCTGTAATCGTCGGCACAGGCTCTGTGGCGGGCTTACAGTCCATATTCTTGCGCAAAACGCATAGATGGTTTTCGACAAGGAAATGCCTCGGCTTTGTAACAACGGTCTGCAACGGCTTTTCTGTTTGTGCGTAGTGTTCGCTGCCGCCGTAGTATTGTACAAGGTGCGCCGTTGACAGTCCATAGCGCGGTGAGCCGTCCACAGTCATCATCGGATCATCAAGCTGTTGTCCACGCACTTCATTTTCGCTCTGCTCGGAGTGATATTGCACGAGCGACGCCGCGACAAGTCCGTTATGGTCTATCGCCGTAACAGTTGGCGTTGGGCTGTCCGCCGCCGCTCCGCTCTGCTGCTCCCCGCTGAAATACTTTGTGAGGTGCGGCATAATAACACCAAACCTTGCGGCTCCCGCCATTACAGTATCAAGCGGTCTGTCTGGAATTTGCCCATTACTATTCTGTTGAAATTTTGTTATATGCGGCATTACGAGGTTTTGTTTGCACGTTGTCACGACCGTACTTATTGGGTCGTCTATGCCGTTGACTCTAGGCTTCTGCCCTGCATGCTCGCCATAACCTATTGGCACAATAAACGGCTTCGGGTTGCGGACAGTAAACTTATCCAGTCCGCGCGCTATGCGGCGTAGCGTGTTGTCTACGAGTGGTTTCTTGCGCTCGAATATAGACGGGCACGGAATGCTCCAATCTATACACTCCGCCGCCGTATGATATGGCAATAAGCCTTTGCTCTCGCCGTGCGTCGGTTGCGGAAACACTATCGGCTTTCCGTCGTTCCTCGCGACGAGATAAAAGCGTTTGCGGATAGTAGGCGCGCCGTAGTCGCATGCTTTAAGTTCCCTGTACTCAACTTTATAGCCAAGCCCCTTGACAAGCCTTGCCGCCTCTACGCTTGCGGGGTCTATCTTCAAAAACTCGCAAGCCTCGATGAGCGCGGGGTGCTCTGCCGATATGCCCGTCGACAGCATTGCAACAAAGCCGTTGAACGTCTCGCCAATGTGGTCGGGGTCGGGACGAAGATTGCCCTTTTCGTCCTCTTTGAGCTGTCCCCAAGTTTGTATCTCGGACACGTTCTCCATAAAGATGACGCGCGGCGCAACGGACGACATTGCCCACTTCAACACCACCCACGACAGCCCGCGTATTTTCTTCTCAACGGGTTTGCCGCCTTTGGCGCGGGAGAAATGCTTGCAGTCCGGGCTGAACCATGCAAGTCCCACCGGGCGCCCGCCTGTAACGGTTTCGGGATCTATCGCAAAGACATCCTCTTGGAAGTGTTGCGTGTACGGGTGGTTTACCTTGTGCATTGCGATTGCGTCTCCGTCGTGATTGACGGCAATGTCAACGGGTCTGCCGAGCGCAAGTTCAATGCCGGTGCTTGCTCCGCCGCCACCTGCAAAGTTGTCTATGATGAGTTCTCTCAAAAAGTTGTCTTGATACATCGTTATTCCACCTCTTTAAGCCGTGCGCCGCAGTTCGGGCAGTAGTTCTTTGCAATTGCTTTCGCTGTTAAAAACACAACGTTTACGTTTTGTCCTTTTTCAAAATAGGAAGAAAGTTCTTCGTCGCAAACAGTGCAATATACTTTTGCCAAATGCCCCCGACACTCTCCAACCAATTCTTCCGTATTTACTCTCGGCTCGTGCAGTTCGTTTTCGCGCGTTTTCATAACACCCCCTCGTAAAGCAACGGCTTCCCGTCTGCGTCCACCAAAACAGAAGTTATCAATATCTCGCCATAATGCGATAAAATCGTTGCGGCATACATAACTTTTGTATATCGGTCGCATACGACGATGCTTTTACCGCTACTCTCCACCTCTAAAAACCTATCCTTATCGTCATGAAAACTAATTGCTTGTTTCATCCCTTGTCCCCCCCCTCTCCGACTCAAACCATCTGTCAAAGTCATATAGGCGACTGTCTATACGATCAACGATGTTTTGTAAGTCATCCATAAGATTGCGCAGATCGTCTGCCTCTTCCTGTATTTGCTTAGTTTTCATTTTATAGAAGTCGTAAGCGAGGCTATCCTCTTCAAGTTCGACAATTTCAACCCTGTTATTGTTCTTTTCATTGCTGTTATAGGATTCAAAATTATCTTGAGTACACGCTCTTGTTACTCCATGACACATAGTGATCTCGTTTGTCTTTTTGTTTCTGTAAATTACAAGTTTCATTTTTTATATCTCCTCCACATACATCCAACTTTGCGGCGGGCGGATGACGAACCCTTTATAGTCGCACATATAAATATTTACAGACCAATCTGGGTTTCCTATCCGCAACGGCGTATTGACAATAAACTTTGTGGGACGGTGCTTCGCATTCATATCCAAAACATCCGTGATTTACGCGCCATTTGCAAGGCGTTCTGAACTCCCACAACTCTTTGGGCTCGTCATAGATTTTTAGCTCTGTGATGTGCCAATAAAACGCATAATCACCTTTGCCAATATACGCCGTCAATTCCGATAAACTCATACAGCACCAATATAAACGTCCGATATTTGCGCACGCCGTAAATTCAACGTGTTCTTTTTCTATACAATCACACACAAACTCGCCTATGACTTGCCCTCTTCCGCGATAGCTTGCGTGCCCGTCCTCGTCTATAAATTGCGGCACTTCGCAAATCCCCTTTGTTTCATAAATATAGCACTTAAACGGCGTTTCCAATGTCGGCTTATCTTTGCGCACCTCAACCGTCTTTTTACCGCTTGCTATAAGCTCACACCATTTCGGCTGTATTGATAATAAAACCGATTTCATTCCTTATCCCCCCTTAACCTCGCCAAAAATGCGTCCGCTTCGGCTTCGGTATTAAAGTATTCGTGCTGTATAAAACCATATTTTGCGTTACGGTGATAAACGTCCCATATGTTTCCGAATGACTCTGTCCTAAGCTCTTTGCACGGCAACTCAATCATATCGCGCGGCTCAATGTCCTCATTTTCCAAATCGTACTGTAATTCACGAAGAAATTCACCACAACTCTTTGTACTATCTCCATCGCGCCAATCGCCATTTTTTATCTCGCTCAACCTGTAATCTTTCATAAGCTCTCCTTGACTCTTTTGATGGTGGCTTCCCACTTTCTTTGTGCTTTCAAAAAATTCCCTCATACCTTGCAGGCAGATGTCATCGTCGGGATCTTCATGCTCTCTCAAGTTTTCGCAGAGCCCCTCATGCCCGTTCGGAGTGCGGTATACACATTTATCACAGTAAACTTCGCCGCTGTTCAAAAGCCATGTGCCAAGATACTTTTCAAAGGCTGTCATAGTTGTCCTCCTAATTCAAAAAACTGTATTGTCCGTTCGCGCCCTCAACTATCACAGGGGCACGCATGTTGTTGTCGGTTGCCCACTTTTCCATTATCGTAAGGCTGTCGCCGCAGATGATGTTGTTTCTTAATGTCATGTTCAACATCCACTTGCAAAAGCTGTTGCAGTTTGGATATGCTTCAAGATACATCGCTTTCAGCCGGTCTCGCGCTTCGTCTATGTTGTCTTGCTGTATGTCTATGCCGACTATGCTTGCAAGAGCTTTAAGGCCGTCATGCTCGTTGGCGCATAGTTTGAGCTTGCGGGCGTATATCTCAACAAGAAAGTTACCATTACCGCAAGCAGGTTCTAGGAATGTGCTTTCAATCGTCCACTTTTCGGCGGGTATCAAATCGCACATTTCCTTGACGATCCTCGACGGCGTATAGACTTCCGCAAAATCTCTTACGCGTTCCTTGCTTTTGATAATTTGCTCATCCGCCATAGCGCTCTGTTTGTTCTACTTCTTATCCTCATCGCCGTCTATAAATGCGCCTATCACCACCCTACCGCGATCAGTCACTATTTCTACCAGCGGCAATGCCATTTTTGTCTGCGTCTGAGTGACAATCGCTTTTTTGAGTCCTCTCACAAGAGCGCGATGATTTCTGTATGTTTTTGCCTTGGAAAAGCATGTCAGGTTCTCTCTTCCATCAAAGTAATCACCGTGCCCAAAGGTAATGACGTATTTCGGAAGTATGCTGTCCAGCCTGATGAGGTCATACCACACAAGGCAAATAAACAAAATGCAACTCAGAGTGCTGACAACCACCAGCCCCGTATTCATGAGTTTGATCGCAAGTGCACACACCGTGAGCCACCCTGCTGCGATGAGAATGTCTGCTGCCAATTTTACTTTCAACATTGTTCCTGTTCCCCTTTACTTATTTGTTCTCGCCGGCTTTGTCGCTGCCCTGTGTGTATATCCGAAACTTGTTCAGTACAAAGCCTGTTTTGGAATGATTCATCTCGGTTTCATGTATCCCAAAATTCTCGATCCCATGCTCTATCTCGATCTCGCCGCCGTTATCCTCAACATGCACGCGTCCGACCAATATGTTGTGCTTCTCTTTGAGCTGGTCGCGTATATACTTTTGGATGATTTCATAGCCAATAAGGCGATTCATGAGCGCTATTGCTTCTTCGTTGCCTTTTTCTATCACTGTCACAGCCTCCCATGTGCCCTTTCCGCTCTTTCGATTGCACGACGATAGTGTTCCAACGCTTCTTTCGCTCGTGGGTCTTTATGGAAGTCCACAAACCCGTCCGGAACCTTGAGTTCGCTGAGCGGTCGCGTGATACACCTTGTGCAGCCAACTGTCTCAACCCCCAGTGCGCCGAAGTCATTCAGCAGTTTTCTGTTGCTTCCAATGATCAGTTCGCCGCAGAATGGGCACCTTTTTGCGTTACCGCTTCGCTTTGTTTGTTTTGCGTTTAGATCGTTTGTCATTTTTACCCCCTTATCTGAACGGTGGAGTATCATCTTCTACAATATCCAACCCGTTCCATTGTTTATCGCCGTCCGCCTTGGATTTTGAGTTAAGATACTCCACAGCTTCGGCAACTATCTCCATGAATGTTCTTTTCTCGCCGTTTTTGTTCTCGTAAGAACGATTTGTCAACGAGCCGCTCACGCAGATTTTATTTCCTTTTTTGCAATATTTGCAGACGTTCTCGGCGACCGTTCGCCATGCGGTGCAATAGAAGTAGTCCGCCTGCCTTTCGCCTTTATCGTCTTTATATTCGCGTTGAACTGCAATCGAGAACTTGCTATACGGCGTGCCGTTGTTTGTTGTACAAAGCTCCGGGTCTTTGGTCAGGTTCCCTATTAAGATCACTTTGTTCATTGCTCCTCTCTCCTTGTTTTGTAGTAGTTCAGTATTTGCAATATCTTTTTTGCTGCGTCCTCACGGCTGCAAAATGCAAAGTCAACTTTGAAACCATCGGCATAATGCCCCGGCTCGGACATTGTTTTGAGCACTCTCATAAGCGTAGTTCCTTTGATCGCGGTCATCAACTCACCTTTGGAATGTAGCTTTCGCCGCTCGTGGGGCAATCTGGCGAGGTTTGGCACCGCTTCCGATAAGTTCCTTGCCACCACCCCACACCGTTCGGCGAGGGTTTTCTTGGAAAGCCATTTGCCATTTACTTGATAGTAATCACCGTACATATCGCTCTTGTATCGAGGCGCTTCCCATGCCGCAAGCTGCTCAAGTTTTGTTATGCCGTCGTCATTGGCAATCAGGAAGCATATACGCCCGCCCCACTCAATGCACGTTTCTATCTCGCGACGTATGCGGTCATGGTCTTTTGAGCACACATTCTTGGCGATCTCGACAATTCCGCCCGACGCACTTTTGATGTCCACTGCTTTATACATACACTCTCTCAATGCGAAGTCCCCAAAAGGAAGGTTCCAGCGCCGATGTTCGTATCCATACTTCGGAAGGTTCTCTATTACGAAGCTGTCATCTTGATTCCTCGTATCTGCTATAACGATCGGCTTGGTGGGTAGTTCAAACTTTTGCTTTGTGCTCATAGCCGTCCTCACTTCTTGCTGTGCTCGGAGCACTCCGCGATAATGCTAATCGCATAATTTGTGAAGTCCTCAATGTGACCCATATGCGGAAGTATACGATTGATTATGTAGACAATATCGTCCGTGTTCAAGGCTTTGCCAATTGCCCAAAAATCATCCGCGCTGTATTTCTTGCCATTGTAGGTTCGTGGAGATTCCATCGAGCAAGCGAACTCAAGCGCATCCAACACCTTTTCGACCAAGTCCATATGAGGAACAACTCCCTCGTACGCGCGAGAGATCATTTCTATTTTATCTTTCTTTATCAATCTCTTAATACTATCCTTTACTGACCTATCCTGTGGTGCCATTTGGTTGCCATTTGGTTGCCAATTGGTTGCCGAGCCTTTTTCTTCCTCATTTTGGGCTTCACCCGCGCCGATTTTTGGGATGGGTATTCCCTGTTTTTCATCGAGCGTATAGGCTCCATCCTCTTTGAGAAATAGCAGCGCCCTTTCATCGGTATAAACGGTCTCTTTGTATCTATCTTTGCGCAGAAGGTTGTGCATGCGCCAATGCTTGATGACGATTATTCCCGAATCGAACGGAATAACGAAGCGTTTGGCAATCAACAACTTTAAGTCGTCGTCATTGCACCCTACAAGACGTTGAATACTCTTAGGGTTTTTGACAAAGCCATCATCATCGGCGTTCATGCACAAGTGAAAATACAGGGCTTGACTGCTCATCGGCATTTCAAGGAAAGCGTCGCTCTCTGTAATTTTTTTTGTAAACATTCTGCGTTCTGCCATTATTGTTTATCTCCGTCCTCTATGTCACCGTTTTGTTCTTGCTCAAAACTTAACCCCGTAAGTTGCGCGATTTCACGCCCCTTTTTATCTAGCGAACGCAATTGATACAGCTTTTGCCTCAATGCGTGATTTTCTATCGTTTTGGCAAGTTTTACATAAGGCGAATTGCGTAGCCTTTCAATTTCGGCCATAACCTCATCTAGTGATAATGCTTTTCTGCTCATGTCTCACCGCCCCTACTCTTTTTTGAAGAACGATTCTTGCACTGAGTTTGTGTTGTCGGGTACTTCCTGTGCCGCAGGTTTTCTCCCGCGCTTTTTCTCCACGGCTTTGTCATCGCCGACGGCGCCATTCTCGTTTTCAACAGCCTCTTCAGGTACGACTGTACCGTCGATGGTTTCACTCGGAGGTGCAACCTCGCCGTCGCCATCACCATCGACAGGTTGTATAGTAACAACGCCGTCAGAAGTAGAAAGCATATTGCCGTCCGCCTCATATGCCTGCAAGAAGTCGGAGTTCATAATGCCCCACTTCCCTATGAGCTGGCGCACCATTGTTTTCATCGCCATACCGTCAAAATCTTTATACCAAAACGAGCTGTATTTCCACTCGTCTGTCTTGGAGTACTTGCCTGCCTCGTAGTCTGCAAAAGACACGCGTGCCTTGTTCGGCTCGCTGCTCTTGACCGCTTCAAGGTGGAATGCTTGCGAGTAGCGGTCTGCGTGGTGGAGCATTTTCTCTTTCGACCAGTACAGGTGCTTGCGAAACCCGCCGGAGCGCTCATTGTATCTGAAAAATGCGTAGTAGCCGACAGTCGACGCTTTTTCTCTCGCCTCCGGGTCTTGAATGGGCGCAAAAATGTATTCGTCGTTGATTGGGTCTATCTTGACGATTTCCCCTTCCTTGATTGCCACAACGTGAATGGTGTCGTAGTAGCCCGTTCTTGTTGCGAGCTGAACATATCCGCGCCAGCCCAAGATAAACGTTGCGACTTTCCCATTCTTCTTGTCATTGAAGGGTACAATGTAGCACTGTCCGATCGCGGGCGACAGCGACAGTCCCAAAGAAGTTGCGAGCAGCCCTGCGCTCAAAACTGTAGCCTTTGCGCACGTCTGCAAGTCGGGGTTCGTTGAGACGGCGGCGCAGATGCTCGAGACAAAATTCTGCGCGACCTTCTTGTCGGTGAGCGCCGAGGAAATCATGCTTTGAACATATTCTTGCGAGATCCACTGCGAGAATTTAAGATCCCCTGACTGCTCTTGCGGTTTGTTGGTATTGAATTGTTGTAACGAATTTGCCATAATTTATTCTCCTTTAATTTTTAGATTGCTCTATATTCGATGTGATGTTCATTGAGGAAGGCTTTGAGCAGCTCAAAATCTTTGGCTGTTCCGTCAACCTCAAAACGAATAGTGAAAACGACCTCGTCATTTGCCGTATAAGCCGCGTTGGCTTTGGGTTGATCGTTCGATTGACTCTCATTGTTATCCGCCGATTTGCCGCCTTGTGCGCGCTCAAGCGCAGAGATTCTCTCCCTTTCCCGTTTGATGTCGGCAGCTTCCGCAATAGCGCGGGACAAATTGAATGTGCGAAGATAGAAAACCTTGACGCTTTGCTTATCATCCACATCAAGTGCGTCGATGACTGCAAGGTCTGTCCTGATTTTGTCCAGCTTCTCATCAATAGCCTTTTTGCGTGCAACGTCTTTCACGGAGAGGTTGTACAATTTGACGTCCGCTATGGTGTTATAATCAACAACTTCGGCGAGATCGCCTATTGTTTCTGCAAAGTAGTTCCTGCAAAACTGTTCATTGCGGCGCTTTGATTCATCCTCGATCTCAGTGATTTGCGCGCTGACCTTATCCAGCGCCGCCTGTACGCGGTCGGTTGCGAGCTTGAGCTTTTCCTTGAACTCCTTGAAAGGCTTCATGTACATCTTTTCATAAGTCTTTCTCGTGCTATCTACCGCGTCCACCCACTTCTTCAAGACCGCATGGTCGGCTCTTGCTTCTGCAAGCTGATCGTTGGAGTATTTACGTGAAAGATATTTGGGCAACACTTCGCTATCCAACGTGGATATAACCGCGTCGATGTTGCACGGGATCTCGGCTGGGATCTGCGACAAAAAGTCGTCCGCAACTACCAACTCTAACTGCTGTTTCTCTGCGTTTTCGCTCATGATAACCTCCGTTTTTATACAAGTGGCAATTTGACTGCCGGGCGCCTATGCTTCTCGACAGCTGCCCAAAATGTTGTCTCGTGATCCTCAAGGACTTCAATGTCATCCTTGACCTGCTCCCTCTCAAAGAGGTATTCTCTTTCCGATGTTATGATCTCACCTGCGGCGCCGAAGCTACGGAAGCGAGCGCGCAGGATCCAAAACGCCCACCCCGTTGTGGAAAGATAGTGTATGATCTGAGGATAGTAATACTCCGGAATTTTTCCATCCCACTCGTCCCAAGCGCGGCGGCTCATAGGCGTAGTGTACTTGATCTCAAGCCCGCCCTTGCGCTCCGTCTCTTTCTCGACAAGTCCCGCGTCAATCGAGGCAATCTGAAAGCCGCGCTTGAATACAGTCTCCTTGAAGTCGATGACCTCATACTTCGGATGTTCTAGGGCGAAAAGTCGTACAATCGGCTCTTCAGCTTCAGTGCCGAGCAGCATAAGCTCATTGGACTCGGTTGACGGTTCGACCTCTCCGACCTTCTCCTGCCACAAAGCCATATTTGACTTCCATTGGCTTATTCCCAGAATAGCTGCCGCGTCGCTTCCACCTATCCCCTGCCGCCTGAGCGCGAACCACTCCGGCGACTTATAGGCGATATTCAACTCCTCAACAGGAAGATCTTTCAATGGCTTCATAATTTCTTGTCCAGCCAGTGGCGTTTGAGGTCATTGATCACCGCAGGTTGAAAGTGTCTGACCCTTTCTATGGCCTCACTCGTGATGAATATGTAAATGATCAACTCACGAACTACCGCGCCGATAGAATTGCTTGTGCACCCGATGGCTTGCCCTTCGACAATAAGTCTCTCGCTTCCCTTTTTAGCGATATAGTCATACTCTTTGATTCCAAAGGCTTCGCAGATCGGCTCGATGGTCTCCAAGATGGTTTGACGTTTGTTTTCGTAGTACACTTCATCGGACTCCATACCCATGCCGCGTTCTCTTACATAGTAGAAGTCTTTCATTCGTCCACCTCCACGCCGTATTTCCACGCTCTCTCGATAATTTGGCAAGGCGTTAATTCTGCAAGTTCGCTTCTATTCGACACTGCCTCGTTGTACAGCCATTGCAAAATCTCTTTCGCCGTTTCCTTGCGCACCTCATCAGCTCTGCGGAGAACTGTTTTAGCAAAGAGACTCAGCAAACATGGCTCGCCATATTCGCTGGCATTGCATGTTTCGCAATCGGAAAGTCGGCACACGTCGCGGTCTTTTAAGAACTCCTGTATTATTTCTGCGATTTCTTTTTTCTCGTCCATATTCACTCTGCCTTTGCCAAAGATTCGATGAATGGTCTGCCATCATCGCCGCAGATGATCTTGCCCTGCCCGTTACGTCCTGCCTTGCGTTCGTTCGCCCAATAGACTTGGAGTTCGCTCAACGCATGATGACGCAAGGAGTTGTTGGTTTCCAAGACTTCGGCGTCTGTCGCGCAAACAAAGTAGCCTTTGGTGCATGCGCCGACGACCTTTTCAAAGTCAGTGCTTAGGCGGATCTCATTGATGATGTCGCGGAGCGCCCTTTCGTTGATTCCGTATATGGCGCTCAGTTTCTGCGCGCTTATGGCTTTCTCTTTGCCTGCACAGTCAAGCAGCGTATCGTACACACAGTAAACGATACGTTCATGTTTGTTTTGATCAAGGTGTTTGTTACCACTCATTTGGACACGTTCTCCTTATAAAAATAGATTCTGTTTCTCACACACTCGTATGTGACCGATATACCTCTTTGAGCCAGCGCTTGAACAATGCGGCGCACCCCATTCGGCATGACGAGTATTTGGTCTATCTTGCGCTGCGAGCAGACCAAGATGTCTGCAATCTCCCTGTGGCTTATGCGCGGCGGATCAGGCGGCATTTCGATAAAGTCCGCACAGTCCATTTTCTTTCGCGGTCGTCCGTTCGGAAATGCTTTATCACACGTGCACACCTTACTACAGAACCAACATAGATTTGCTCTCACTTGTAGCTCCCCTCTATTCGTCCCCTATCAAAAAGTCAATTGAAACTTCGTAATATTGCGCAAGGCGTTTGACGACGGCTACCGACGGAATCTTGTCTCCACTTTCAAAGTAGGACATTGCCGTTTGGGTCACTCCAACAGCCTTTGCTACATCGGACTGCGTAACACCTTTCTTCGCTCGCTCTGCGGAAATCTTTTCAGCAAAAGTCATTACTGCTTCTACCTCCTTGTGTGATTTGTTAAATATAACCAAGGTTATTGACAAGCAAGCTCACAAAGTGGTACAATACTTTCGCCAAAAAGAACTGATACCAATATGACCTTGCCTGTCGGCGCGGGTAAACCCCGCTCGCTACGTTGCACATTGAAAACTTCATATCCGCAATACTCGGTTTACACTGCCTAACAAAAGGCAGAAAGGAGGTGCTTATGATTAGAAGCACTTTTGAGTATGCCCGCGTATTACGTTGTCGCTAAGACCTGACTCATTAAGGCGAGAGCCATCAGAAGTCAGACCACCTTAACGGCTCGTTATGTAGGCTACGGGCAAACTTTTGGTAATAACTCCAAAAGGCAAGGTAGAACCAAGACTGCCGAAACTACACAACACCGCACCTTCGCCGCCCAAAAGACGAGGAAGCAGAAAACGCGCAAGCATTAAAAGGTTTCTGTGCGGGACAATGCAAAAATTTGGCGACCGAAAGCGTTGTGTTTGGGCGCAACACCGACGGTTGATCCACTTTGTTGGGCAATGTAAGTCGAGTAGACTTTCTGCAAAAAGTTCGGCTGCGGATATTCAGTTTTCAATCTGCAATCGGTTGGCGATTGGCGTTTTTTCACGCCCCGCGCATAACCTTAGTCATATTATATAGGACTTGTCCTAACTTGTCAATATGTTTAGGACAATTTCTCAAAGAAAAATATTTCCGCTTTGTCATAGAGCGGAAGCAGGAGATGTTGATATGCCGTTATGGTTACAAATCGTATCTTGTGTTTTTTCAACTATCGGAGTTTTCTATACCGTTTTTGGCGGCATTGTAAAGCCGAGGTTAGAGAAAAAGAAAAATGCGATTACAACAAAGAACGTTGCAATCGCTTATACTGCCGAAGCTCCAAAAGTTGTTTGGGGACAAACTCGACCTGTTGTGGAGGGAAAAATCGAGTTCTTAAATAACACAAACCGAATTATAAACGTAACCAAACTTGAACTCGTTGACGGGGAGGAAGAGATGCAGATAAACAACCCAAAGAAAACATTAAATCTGCGCATCCCGCCTTATGGTAACCATATAGAGCCATTTTCTTTTGCAACGCCAGCCCCGCCAAAATATGTCATGTCGCCCACCTGCAAATTGCGAGTTCGTGCGAATGACAAGATATTGGAGTACGATGTTTCAACAAATAGCTACGTAGCGCCATATTAAACCCTGCCTGTCCCTTAATTCTTCGGCGGTCGCAAACGGATATTCATGCGCTTCGGCGGCGACGACAATACTACCGAGAAGCGCGTAATTGTTGCAAATCGCGGCAAGGCATTCTCGAATCTCATCAAGGTGTTCTCGAATCTCGTATGGGTTGAGTCCAATCTCAAAATAGCAACGATACTGCTCGCTGTTGCCATACGCCCCGCGAAACTCAAAATCCTTGAAAATGTATTCGTTGTATTTCATACATCGCACCTCAAAAATCAAAATCTAAAATAATTATATAGGACAAAGCCTAAATTGTCAAGATGAATAAGGAGATGAATATGACAGAAACAACCAAAAGAATTTTAGACCTTATGGAACAAAAAAATGTCAATGCTCACCAATTAGAAGTTGCAATTGGATTGCCAAATGCAAGCATACAAGGTTGGGTAAAAGGCAAAAAGAAGTCTGACGGAACTACAAGAGAATTTAGCCCTTCCACTGATTCCATCGCAAAACTCGCTCGATATTTCAATGTCTCAGCAGATTATTTACTCGGTCTTACAGACGAACGAAAACCATTATCATCCATCAAAACAGATATAATGGAACGTCCGCGCATGGAGATCGCCGAACCATATCAACAGTTACTTGGCGACGCAGATTTTTTGAAAATTGCGCAAGTATACGCATCTGTTCAGGACGCTATCAAGAAAGGCATTTTAATCGGAGCCTTCCTTGCTGCTGCCAAATCTATCGGCGTTGACACGTCGGTCGTTGGATATTAGTGCTTGGGGGTTATTATAATGAAAAAATCGGCAAAATTAGTTTGTATCGCGCTGACTATCACACTTGCGCTTGTTCTGTGTTTTGGACTTGTTGCATGCAACAAAACAATACAAGAAGAGTTTGCGAAATATCTTGATTTGGATTCTCAATACGGAGAAATTGAATTAGAATCAGGGATAGAACCGTATGTTTTTTATTTTGAAAAAGAAAGTGGCAACGCTCCGAGAGTTTGGTTGTGTTTGAATGCAGAAATTGAGGATGACGAAACGCTGTATGCGTGGCTCACGTCATCGGTTGACAAAAAAAAGTCCGATCTCAAAGAAACGGGAGACAAGGTTGTTGCTTTTGCTGATAGTCAGAAATGGAGTAATAATTATTATCTCTATGTTTCACTTAAATACGATACTGATGTTGAAACAATTTATGATTACGAAACGGGAAAATTATATGTGCCAAATTGCGACCACTACTATCTTGAAATGTATGAAAAGTTTGGCTCATGCAGTGATTCTGAAATCAAAGATATGCCCGGCGGCGCCGATTGGCTCGTTTCCAAAGGTTTAGGGGAGTATAAACATGGGAAATTTGAATTATTCCACTTAGACTCTCCTTTAGTATCTATGACAATTTGGTGTAAAGACGGCAAATTCAGCAAACTCAATGAATCAAAATCAACGGCGTTTTGACATTATACGATACTTATAGAAACCGCTTGCCCGTCTATATAATTCAACGTATGATTTTCTCCCAATAAAATTTAGGAGGGAATCATGGACAAATTTGTAGCAGACTGCTTGCAAGAGATAGCAGTCGCCGCACGGTCAATTGAAATGTCCGTCGGCAAAGTCATTGGGTGGTCGGCAGTATCCGAGCAATGGGGAGATCCGCAGCATCATAGTTATTATGGTGAGCATCCCTCCACTGCCACTCACACAGACAACGTAGTTCAAACAATCATTTCTTTACCCGCTACCGAAGGAAAGTCGGTAGACGACATTATTGAAGAGGTGAGAAGAATGATCATTGAACTCAAAATAAAAGGTTCCGTACGGGAACACCGCAACGGACTGCTCAAGTTTACGAGCACACAACTAGGGTGCGTCTATGGGCGCACAAAGGAGGAGATCGAACAACAGCTACAAGAACGTATCAAGCAACTAAAAAAGTCGCCGCCAAAAGACAATACCTCAAAGGCTAAGCCTAAGGCTCCACTTCTCTCGGAATATTATGAGACGGAATACATCCCTTACAAGAGACGGCAGAACCTAGCTCAGGGATCCATTGATGATATAAACATATCCTTCCGCTTCATAATGGCACAGAAATTTGACAAACGGCTGAATGATTACACGCCGAAGATGATCGAGGACTTCCTCTACGCCGTTCCTCAGACAAGGAAAAGGCAGAAACTCCAAGGCGTATTCAACAACATGTTCACCCGCGCCGTCGCGCTCGGTCTGGTCAAGACAAACCCCTGTGCCCCAATAGACAAAATGCAGCACAAGCAGGAGCAAGGCAAAGCGTTCTCATTTGATGAGCAGGCAGAGTTCTTTTCCAACCTATTCCAGAGTACAGAACTCTCACATACATTAAAGTGCTACTTCACTTTCTTGTATTTGACGGGAGCAAGACGTAACGAGGCATTGGGACTTCGGGAAGAGGACGTAGACTTCAAAAACAAAGTTTTGTCTATTCGCGGCACAAAAACGGAAGGCTCCAATCGCAAAATGCCTCTGACTCCACTCGTGGAAAAGTTGCTGCTGACGCTGACACCCAAACAAGGCTATTATTTCCCCTTTGACGAAAGCCATATGAACCACAGCTTCCGAAAGGTCTGGGATAAAAGCAAGGGACATAAGCCGCACGACTTGCGCCACACATTCGGCACTATTCAAATCTGCGTGGAAAAGGTGGACGTGAAAACTGTGTCACTTTGGATGGGACATTCGACGATAAATACCACTGTCAACATCTACACTCACCCGGAGCAATTGGATGGCGGAACGTTCCTGCGAGGGGATATAAACAGCGATGAAAAAAATGCCATATATAAAGGCAAGTACCAAAAAACATTATTGCAAATTGAGCACTTTATAGACGGCTAAAACAGGAGCTTGTACCAAAAATTTACCAAAAAAATCAGCCCGAAAGCCATCGACGCCAGATGGAATTTGCACAAAAATGCGCATTTTTTACAAAAAAATCAGCCAATTTTGTTAAAAATCAGCTGATTTGGTGCCGGTGGTCGGACTCGAACCGACACGGATGATTAGTCCACAGGATTTTGAGGCTCAGTCCGCTGGAGCTAACACCCGTCACATCATACCATATCTTGTAGTAAGGCTGAATATAAACCACAATATATTCCGCTAAAACCTACAAAATAAGAATTTTTGGAGAAAAGATTGTTTGAGTGTACCAAACCTGTACCAAAAAACTACGTTGTCAGAGATCACCTCATATTCGAGGTGATTTTTGTTACTTTTGAAGCCGCTCAAAGCGCCTACGCTCGCGCGAAGTAGGCGTTGCTCTGTCTAGCTCAAGAAGTCCGAGCCGTTCAACGCTCACACCCAATTGGCGGGCAAACTCGCCGAACGACAGACCATTGTCTCGACGATACTTGCGTAGTTGCAGAGCGAACTCCGAGAGTTGCACGTTTGCTGTAAAACTATCTTGTTGCGTCATTCTTTGTCCTCGCTTCACTGTTGTTTTTCTTGAATAGTTTTACGCTCCACGAACAACCGCATGTTGGGCAGAAGGATGTCACCTTCTTGCGAGCCACTATATAGAGTATGCGTTGATCTGCCGCGTCGGTCAATTGATAGCATTCCGTTACGTCTGTTCCGCAGATTGGACAAATTCCCGCTAGATGATTGTAACCTTGCTCATCGGAAGTGTTGCGCGGGTTGACTTTAATTTTCTTCTTCAATACCATAATAATTATATATTTTCTCCCTAAGTTTCTTCCCAAAAGATGCACTTGCGGTTTTCACAGCCTGCTCAAAAGCTTTCACCGCCTCATATCGCCTGTTAATCAATTCTCTACGATAATATTCCTCTATATCCCAAATACACTTGAAGTCATGCCCGTCAAACCGATAAATTGCGAGGACTTCATTGTAGAAAGGGTTGAATGAAAAGGAGGGTGTATAACTCGCTCCTTCTTTGAGTTCGCAAGTTACGACCTCTACAACTTCCTTGCCCGTTTCCCCCGCGATGAAACGCACAATATCGCCCACTTGAATTTGTGGTCTTTCCGTGGACTTCTCTGCTGCGCCGTCTGTTTGCTTCGCTTCCACGCCGCTTGGCATTTTAATGTAAATCATGCCGTTTTCAAAAGTATCGGTTTCGGGTTCGCCATAAACGGGGTGGTAGTTGTTGATCATCTTGTCAACGGCATAAATGCGTTCAACATCCTCTGTCAAACACACATTCGGGTCGGCAAACGCGTAAAATTTTGTGCTCGGGACTCTGCCCTCTTCCAACTCAAAATTGCAGATGATTTTCGCCCCGCCGACGAGTTTGTATGCGGTATAAAATTTCTCCTCGTCGTCGGCATAGGGCGCTTCGGAGAAAAGACTCCATTGTTCCCCACCGATTATCCACTTACCATAGATGACTTTTCCCATGTCCCGCGCCCGACAGCGTATACGCTGGCGATATTCATGCTTATCATCATATTCGGGGTAGACGACTTTAAGTCGCCTGATGTTCTTGTATTCAAAAGCACCGCTTTGCATATTGTTTTTCTCCCTATGTTTTTACATGGAGCTACGGGCGAGAGTTGAACTCGCAACCTCCCGCTTACAAGGCGGGCACACTGCCATTGTGCTACCGAAGCATAAGTTCGCCAAGCGGCTGTCTGAAACTGTCGTCACAGTCTCCTCGCAGCACTACGAGCCATGACATAACCCTGCGCACAGATTACCGTATCGTTGAACTTGACTTCCTCGTTCTCGCCGAGGCGATACGCCTATGTTTTTTCACCTTTACGTTTTTCATCGCCTTTTGAGGAGCTGACGCACACACACCCGCACCATAGGAAAGGTAGGTAGTGAGCCGTTGGCAGGGGAGAAAGGAATTGAACCTCCGAATGGCAGTTTTGGAGACTGCTGCCTTGCCGCTTGGCGACTCCCCTATGATTTATGAAAAGCGTTCGGGTGTCGGACTCGACTCGACATCTAGCTGTGCTCTACCCGTGCACTCTTAAGTTAATTCAGGCACCCTCATAGATATGATTATATCAAATTCAAAATTCCCTCGCTGTATCGAACCGCAAAAATTTTTATCACTTTCAACTTATTTTCACGTTGTACTTCTCGCAAAGGGCATGGAACCAGTCATAATTTTTCATCAAGATATGGTATGACGGAATACTGCCCACCGTTGACAAAATATCGGTAGCAGCGTGCTGTTCGCCTTGCTGCCGAGTGATGAACTCTCTGTATGATACATACTCACGGATACTCTGCTCAAACGACGCAGGAGTTATTGCCCCGTCGATGAAGCGCTGAATAATGTTGCCAAGATCCTGCGGCGCCGTGCTCACGTCCTTTCTATTATCGCTCATAAAATTCCTCCTCAATTTTGTCGAGCTGGGAATTTATCCATGATTCGCATTCTGCCAGCGCCTGATAATACCCGTCTTTTGTGTTGGGGAATGCACAAAATTTATCATGATCATCCCAAAAACTTCTTTTTGTGAGTCTGAACCCGCCCATGCGAAAATCACGGTTCGGGACAAAGCAAAGTAAACATAGCTTGTTTTCAAGCATGATCTTGCTGCTGCCGTGTTTTAATAGCGTCCTATATGATGGATACTTTCTTGCTTTACGTGTCATTGCGACCTCCTCTTATGCGGCATGTAGTTGCTGCTATCGCGGTGATTGAGCGATTGCCACCCGCACCATATCTGATGACTACTTGCCATCGACCCGACCGTCGTCTGCTCTACTTGTCGTTTGGCATTCTTGCTCATGCTTCATACCGTCCACGATGTTCATAACCTTACCGACCCCAATCTTTTCGCCGCACAGTTCACATTGCTGGCGGTGCGCACATTGATTTTTCATATTGCCGCCGTGCCCATCTTATTTCAACGCTTGCTGTTGATAGAGTAGCTCTTCCGCGTTCAGCTCTTTATGCCGTACCATGTATCTCTCGATTTTATTCTCATGATAATTTTGGATCTCGTTGTATGATCGCACATAGACGTCATAGTTGTTTGTGCCACTCTGCTCGTCGCGCCAACACTTGACCACCACGCCGATCAAGAACTCTTCAACGACCACAATATCGCCAAAACAGAACTTCATTTCTCCACCTCTTAACTCCTATTTTTGCAAATTTTCTACAAATTTGCCATTTATATTCCCGATTTTACCGCTTATTCTTGCTTATCTTGCTGCTCTACCTGTTGCAAGTAGAATGTCTCCCAGTACTTTGTGCATACCGCTATCGGCTTGTCCGAGCTTGTACACTCATCGTGTATCGGCGGACAACTCCAATGCGCTTGCCTATTGCACGCCAAGTTGAATACCTTCTGATATTTTTCAAGTTCAGTCATTCTTGATTCCCTGCCGTATTGCTTTGTGTTCATGTCATTGCCCCATTGTTCGGCGGCGGTGACCGATTCGGGAGTTTCGGGAGCGGACATTTTTGCCCTCTTTATGAGGGCGCTGTACCAACAGTCGCTGTAGTCTTGCTTGCAGTTTACGAGCGCACTGTCGCATGAATCATCAAAATACCACTGCGGGCAAAAACTGCTTCTCTTGGCAATGATTTTACACGCCTCGCGCAGAGCCTCGCGCAATGCCTGTATCTCGCCTATCGCCTCTTTGATAACGCCGTAGGGTTCAGGCGCGCAGTCCACCCTGTCCACGAGCCCCCAATTCGCTTTCAGCCCCACAGCCGTCAGCTTGTCAATTATATCATCAGCCCTGTTTGTCATCGACCGTCTCTCCTTTTGCGAGCCGCTGCTCAACCTCTTTCGCCATTATAGTAGCCGCTCTCGCAAGCCCGATCACTTCTGCCAGCCCGCGCACCATGTTCATCACAGTCGCGTTCTCGTAATGCGTATAATACTGCTCCTCGCCCGCATAGTCCATTATCTCTTCCCCCGCTTATTGCGCTTATTTTCCAATCGCAGTAGTTTTGCTTTGCGACTTGCATAACTATAACTTGCTACACGCCACGTACACTCACAATTTGTACAGACATAAGTCAGGTAAGTCCGGGACGCAAAACGTGAGTCATAACACCCGCTAGCTTCCCTCCTCCCACATTCGGGGCATGTTCTCGCCTCGCGATAATACTCGGCTTGCGCTTCACGTTCTGCCTTAACCTCAGCAGATGATCGTATAATTTCCTTTCTCGGTTCCACGGTCATTTTCTGTCCCTCCGCTTATTACTCCCCTCAATTATACCACCTCGTTTCCCCCTTCGCTTTGGGGAAACGCAATTATTTTTTGTTTTTTAGTCCCCTCAACACCACACTCCGTATCTTTACTCACTTCCCCCTTTTGCGAACTATGCCACCTTGTGATGGGTAATGGGCTTTGCCTCTTTATTTCGGCGTTGTCCCATCCAAAAAGTACCCCCGGGCGCGCTCGGCGAGCGCGATCAGCTGTAAAGGCGTTTACTTAATAACATATTAAGACAATATCTTTGACCACCTGCGGACGGTCGGCGCGGGCTTCCGTGGCCGCTGCGCTCACTGGGGGCAAGCTCTCCCACCGGCGCCGGCGGTGCCGTACTCTGTACAGCTGCGCTATATATAATATATATAATATGAACACACCGCGCATTAAATGCACTATACTAACTAACATAAGTATATAAGCTAAGATTAAATAAGCACTAAATAAGCAAAGTAATAATACATGCTATCAAGTATATATACTATTGTATAATACAAGCGAGAATACTAGATATATAAATAATGACGTAAAACACAAGCCGGGATATAAAAAACTAGAATATAAAATAAAAGGGTAAGCCGGGACGTCAAAAATTAAAAAATAGACGTAAAAGAAAAAAGATATAAGAATATATAAAAAAGAAAAGCGGGGGCGGCGGGCTTCCGTGGCTCGGCGCGTGGTTTTGGGCGGCGCGGGTCTGAGTGTCGGAAGGACGGCCGCGCCGCGTGCGAGCTTGGAGTGTCAGCCGTTCGGGTCGTCGGGGTTCGCGGGCTGGACGGGCTGCGGGATCGGCGCGTGGTTTTGGGCGGCGCGGGTCTGAGTGTCGGAAGGACGGCCGCGCCGCGTGCGAGCTTGGAGTGTCAGC
>CANRPN010000010.1 GCA_947632505.1 uncultured Clostridia bacterium
ATGGTCGATTTTGTTCATTTACATCTGCATACCGAGTACAGTCTCTTGGACGGCGCCGTCAAGGTGGACGAGCTTGTAGAGCACTGCGAAAAGAACGGCATTTCCGCTGTGGCGGTGACCGATCACGGCAATATGTACGCCTCTCTTTACTTTGCCGAAGAGTGCAAAAAGCGGGGGATAAAGTACATCATCGGCTGCGAGTTTTATGTGGTTGACGACATGAAGGTCAAAAACAGCCAACATGCCGACCACCTCATTCTGCTCGCCAAAAATAAGGCGGGCTACGTCAACCTTGTGCAACTCGATTCCGCCGCCTTCGTCGACGGCTTCTACTACCGTCCGCGCATCGACTATCAAATGCTCAAAGAGCACTCCGAAGGGGTGATCTGTCTCACCGCCTGTCTTGCGGGGCGGCTCTCCCGTCTCTTGATGGCGGGCGATTACGACGGGGCCAAACGGTTTGTGCTCTCCATGCGGGACATTTACGGCGAGGATTTTTACATAGAGATACAAGATCACGGCATTCCCGAACAGAGGGAAATTTTGCCGCTCATGGTGCGGCTCTCGGAGGAGACGGGCATTCCGCTCGTCGCCACCAACGACGTGCACTATCTCCACAAAGAGGATTGGGAGATGCAGGACGTCCTCATGTGCATTCAGATGAAAAAGACCCTCGACGACCCCTCGCGCATGAAGATGGAGACGCACGAATTTTACATGAAGTCGGGGGACGAAATGGCGGCGCTCTTTCCCACGCTGCCGCAGGCGATCGCCAATACCCGTGTCATAGCGGACAAAGTGTCCGATACCGATACGCCCTTCAACCTGAAAGCCAACGGAACGCCCGTCTACGACAAGTCGCTCATCCCGCTCTATACGGCCGACGACGGCACGCCCTCTCCCGAATTTTTGACGCGGCTCACCTGGGAACGGCTCCCGAGCCGCTATCCCGTCATCACCGACGAGATCAAACAGCGGGTGGAATACGAGCTTTCCATCATCATCAAGATGGGCTTTGCCGATTACTTTCTCATCGTTTGGGACTATATAAATTGGTCGCGCGAGCACGACATTCCCGTTGGCCCCGGCCGAGGCTCCGGCGTGGGGAGCATTGTGGCATATGCGATCGGCATCACCAACGTCGACCCCCTCAGATACGATTTGCTCTTTGAGCGCTTCTTGAACCCCGACCGCGTCTCCATGCCCGACTTCGACGTCGATTTTTGCACCGAGCGCAGAGGGGAAACGATCGAGTATGTGCGGCAGCGGTATCATCCCGAGAATGTGGCGCAGATCGTCACCTTCGGGACGCTCGCCTCCCGCGCCGTCATCAAGGACGTGGGACGGGTCATGCGGGTGCCTTATTCGGAGACCGACCGCGTCACCAAGCTCATGGACGGAAAATCGACGATCCGCGAGCTCTTGGGGCTTGACATAGAAAAGTGCAGGCGGAAGGTCGCAGACACGGAGGGCGATGAAGATAAACACGGTGAGGCACTCAAAAAGCTCGCAGAACAGGAAGGAAAGCGCAATCCCGAATTTATTGAGATTTACGAGACCGACGAAAACCTGAAACGGGTCATCGACATGGGGCTTAAATTGGAGGGGATGCCCCGCAACACGTCGATGCATGCGGCGGGCGTTGTCATTTGCCGTAAACGCATCGCCGATAACGTCCCGCTATCCCGCAACGACGAGGACATCACCACCCAATTCGATATGAAAGAGGTGGAGTCCATCGGCATGCTCAAAATGGACTTTTTGGCGCTTACCACCCTCACGGACATTAAAAAAACGCTCGACTACATCTATGAGGACTATGGAAAGAAGATAGAATTTGACCAAAACTGCGACGACGCGGGAGCTTATGCCCTCATCTGCGAGGGGGACACGGACGCCGTGTTCCAGCTTGAACAAGGGGGGATGAAGCGGTTCATGAAACAGCTCCAACCCAACTGTCTCGAAGATCTGATCGCGGGTATTTCGCTCTACCGTCCGGGGCCGATGGACTTTATTCCCGCCTATCTGAAAAACAGAAACGACCCCGCGGGCATCACCTATCTCACGCCTCTGCTCAAACCCATCCTCGAAAAGACTTACGGCGTCATCATCTACCAGGAGCAGGTCATGCAGATCTTCCAAAATCTCGCGGGCTATTCTCTGGGACAGGCCGACCTCGTGCGCCGCGCCATGGCAAAGAAACATCTCTCCGAACTCATGGCGCAGAAGGACAAGTTCATCTACGGCGACGTGGACAAGGAGGTGGGCAAGGACAAGGACGGGAACCCTGTTTACGGCAATATCACGGGCTGCGTTGCGCACGGCATCTCCCCCGAAATCGCCGCTGAGCTCTTCGGACAGATGGAGAGCTTTGCAAGCTATGCTTTCAACAAATCCCATGCGGCGGCATATGCCGTCGTGGCTTACCAGACGGCCTTCCTGAAAAAATATTACCCCAAGGAATTTCTCGCGGGCGTCCTCAACAACCGTATCACCAAGATCGATGAAATTGCCAAATACATCGTGTACATGAAGGAGAAGAACATCGCGGTGTATCCGCCCGATGTCAACAAATCCAAGGCGTACTTTTCGGTGGAAGGCAAGGGCGTGCGGTTCGGGTTGTGTGCGCTGCGCGGCGTTGGGATCGGCGCCATGGAGGAGGTCATCTCCGAGCGCAACCAAAAGGGCGCATTTCGGGATTTTTCCGATTTCCTTATGCGCTGCACCAAGTTTGTCAATAAACGTATGGTGGAGGCTTTGATCAACGGCGGCGCGTTTGATTCCTTCGGCAAATATCGCTCGCAGTACAGCGCCGTCTATGAGGATCTCATGAAGCGTATTGCGGGCATGGACAAGCAGAAGGGGGGCGCGCAGATGTCTCTCTTCGGTGACATCATTGAAGAAAAGGCGCCCGAGGTCCAATATCCCGATCTTCCCGAGTGGCAGTCCTCAGAGCTTCTTTCCCGTGAAAAAGATATTTTGGGCGTGTACGTCAGCGGACATCCTTTTCAACCCTTTGCGAAACATTTTGCGAATTGTTCCTTCCACTGCGGTATGCTTGCGGATTTCGAAGAGGACGAGGAAACGGGGGACAGGGTCTATCATCAGATCAAAAACGGCCAGCCTGCGACGATGGGCGGATTGATCTCCGGCATCAAGAAAATCAACACCAAGGGCGGCGCCGTCATGGCATTCGTCACGGTGGAGGACCTCTACGGCAGCATAGACTGTCTTGCCTTTCCAAAAATCTACGAGAAAGCGCGCGGATTTTTGCGGCAAGACGTCGTTGTGAAGATCGCGGGCAAACTCAGTATCGACCCCGATAAGCTGCCTGTGATCGTGCTCGATTCGATCGAGGAGTTCCATGGGGAGGCGGAGGCGCGCCCCGCGCCCGTGCAACCGCAGCAGGAGGGACAGGTGCTTTGGCTGGATGCGCGCGGGTTGACGGAGGAGGACTTCGAGGAACTCTTGGAGATCCTCACGGGCTATGCGGGAAACACGGTAACGAAAATTCTGCATGGCGGAAAGCGGTTCGAGTACAGCGTCAATGTCTCGCGTGCTTTTCTTGCGGAAATCAGGACTTTTTTGCCCGAGAGTGGCATAAAACTTTTATAAAAAAAAGCGCCAAACCACTTGATTTTCCGTTTTTTTCTGTTATAATGTAGCATGTGGACACAGAGGAGGATAGATGATATGAGGAGAATCGGACTTTTGACGAGCGGCGGGGATTCCCCCGGCATGAACGCGGCCATCCGTGCGGTCGTCAGAACGGCGATCTATTACGGCATGGAGGTCTATGGCATCGAGCGCGGCTATGCGGGGCTCATCGAGGACACGATGATGCCCATGGAAATGCGTTCGGTCTCGGACATTGTACAGCGCGGCGGCACGAAGCTGAGAACGGCGAGATGTCTCGAAATGCTCACGGTGGAAGGGCAAAAGCAGGCGGTCGCTACCCTTGAAAAGAGGGGGATCGAGGGCCTTGTCGTCATCGGCGGCGACGGCAGTTTCCGTGGCGCGAAATGCCTCACCGAGAATTACGGCATTCCCACGATCGGCATTCCCGGGACGATCGATAACGACCTCGAATATACCGACTATACGCTCGGCTTCGATACGGCGGTGAATACCTGTAACGATGTCATCAACAAACTTCGCGACACGATGAACAGCCACGAGCGCATCTCGGTCGTGGAAGTCATGGGGCGGCACTGCGGCGACATTGCGCTCTATGTCGGTATCACGTCGGGCGCGGAGATCATCGTGGTCCCCGAGATCGCCTATGACATGGACGACATTGTCATGCGGATCAACCGTTCGCGGGCAAACGGAAAGCACTCCAACATCATTGTGGTCGCGGAGGGCGCTTGCAGTGCGGACGAATTTGCCAAAAAGCTGCAAGAGGTCACAACGTACAGCGTGCGTTCCACGACGATCGGGCACATCCAGCGCGGCGGCTCTCCTTCGATGGCGGACAGAATGCTCGCGGCGCAGTTCGGCAACAAGGCGGTGCGCCTGCTCAAAGACGGCATCGGCAACCGCGTAGTCGGCATTCATAAAAATGAGATCATCGACATGGACATTATCGAAGCGGTCTCCATGAAAAAGAAATTCAACTATGAACTCTATGAGACTTTGCAAATGATCTCGATGTAAGGAAGGGGAATCTTTTACGAAAGAAGAGCCTTTGCGGCTCTTTTTTTGTGCCGCCCGCCCCGCGCATATGCGCGGGGCGGGCGGGAAGCGAGCAAAAAAGTTCTGAAAGTGAATTATTTCAAAAAGATAAAAAATATTTCCGAGAACCTATTGAAATTGTAACAAAAAAGTATTATAATGGAAAAGCCGAATGAAATCGGCTTCGGCGTGTGCGGTACGAAGTAGGAGACCGCCGCGCGGGGGGAAAAGAATGATTTTAACAGTCTGCATGAGCCCGAGCATCGACGTCACCATCGAATTGGACGCGCTCAACGTGGGGAAAGTGAACATTGTCAGGAACAAAACGCTCTCCTTCACGGGCAAGGCGATCAACGTCGCGATCGGGGTTGCGCGCTTGGGCGCCGAGGCGCACACCACGGGCTTCATGTACAACGAAAACCGCGCCATGTTCGAGCACGCGCTCGATATCGAGGGGGTGCCCTTTACCTTCGTTTGGAACAGCGGTCGGGTCCGCGAAAATTACAAGTGTATCGACAAGAAGAGTATGCTCACCGAGATCAACGACATCGGCGGACAGGTAGGGAACGAAAAACTCATAGAACTTTTACAGATGATCCGCAATCTCTCCGCCCGAGCGGAAGTCACCGTCATCTCCGGCAGCCTGCCGCGCGGCGTGGATGCAAGCTACTACCGCGAACTCTTCCGCGCGGTCGATCCCCGTTCCAAAAAGATCGTCGACACCGAGGGCGAGCGTCTGTTTTCGGCGCTGGAAGCGGAGGTCGATCTCGTAAAACCCAATCTCGAAGAGTTGGAAGAGACCTTGGGCAGAGAGTTCAAGGATAAGGCGGATATGCTTGCGGGTTGCTATGAGCTGCTCGACCGCGGCGCCAAGTGTGTTTTGCTCTCTTTGGGCAAACACGGCGCAGTGATTACGGACGGCATCAAGAACTATTATTGCAAGAGCATCAATGTGGCGGTCAACTCCACGGTGGGCGCGGGAGACGGCATGGTGGCCGCCGCTGCGGTCAGAATGAAAGAGGGCGCGGATCTTGTTGAGATCTTGCGCGCAGGCGTTGCGGCGGGTACCGCTACGGTGACGACATTCGGCACCATTTCCTTTACGAAAAACAAATACGAAGAGATCTATCACAGCGTAAACGTTACGGAGTTCTGAAATGCTTGAAATGTCGGTATTACGTTCGGATAAAGAGGTAGAAGCCATCATGAGGATGTCCGAGCGTACGATCGAGGCGCTCGGCTATACCGAGCATTCGCGCAGGCATTCCTCTATTGTCAGCAAGTGGTCGGGAGAGCTTCTCCGCGCGCTCGGCAAGGAGGAAGATCGGGTCCGTCTCGCGGAGATCGCGGGATATTTGCACGACATCGGAAACTGCATCAACCGTCAGGACCACGCCATGAGCGGCGCGGTCCTCGCTTACTCCATCGTTACGCGGCTGGGGCTCACGCACGAGCAGGCCGCGGAGGTCATGGCGGCGATCGGCAATCACGACGAGCAGTTTGGTCTGCCCGTCTCGGACATCTCCGCCGCGCTCATTTTAGCGGACAAGGCGGACGTACACAAGAGCCGTGTCAAGAAGAATATCGAGAATGTATTGCACGCCAATATCCATGACCGCGTGAATCTCGCTGCCGAGCGCTCCTATCTGGAAGCGGACAGGGAACGGGCGACGATCACGCTGTTCATCGAGATCGATACGGCGATTTGCTCCGTGATGGACTATTTTGAAATTTACTTTGCGCGCATGCGTCTTTGCCGCCGCGCCGCAGAATTTTTGGGGTGTAAATTTTCCCTTGTCATCAACGGAACGAGCCTGGTTTAGAGCGCCGTGCGCACGTCTCTCGCCTTTCCCGTCCGTGAAAAAACGGCGCACTTTGTTTCACATTAAAAAAATTGAAAACAGAAAAAAAACCACAAGATATAGTGGCAAACAAAAAAATTTTTCCAAAATCTTGTGTCAAACGCTTGACTTATTTTTCAATATGTAGTATGATAAAAACGTTCCCCTTGCGGGAACGTTTTTCACCTGAAAGAGAGGGAGTAGGTATGAAGATCATCAAGAGAAACGGTGCGGAAGAAGCATTCGACGAGGCAAAAGTTATCAGCGCCGTACGCAAAGCCAACAATGAAGTTAGCGCGGACAACCGTCTTTCGGAGGCGCAGATCCGGCTTATCGCCGACAAAGTAACGGCGCTTTCGAACGACCTCAACCGCGCAGTCAGCGTGGAAGAAGTGCAGGACTTCGTCGAGAACCAGATCATGGACCAAAAGGCGTTTGCCGTGGCGCGCAAGTACATCACCTATCGCTACACGCGCGCGCTTATTCGCCGTTCCAACACCACCGACGGACAGATCCTCAGCCTCATCGAGTGCAACAATGAAGAGGTCAAGCAGGAAAATTCCAACAAGAACCCGACGGTCAATTCCGTGCAGCGCGATTACATGGCGGGCGAAGTCAGCAAGGACATCACGCGCCGCATTCTTCTCCCGCGCGACATTGTGGAAGCGCACGACGAAGGCATCATCCACTTCCACGACGCCGACTATTTTGCCCAGCACATGCACAACTGCGACCTCGTCAACCTCGAAGACATGTTGCAGAACGGTACGGTCATCTCGGGAACGTTTATCGAGAAGCCGCATTCCTTCTCCACGGCCTGCAACATCGCGACGCAGATCATCGCGCAGGTCGCCTCCAACCAATACGGCGGACAGTCGATCTCTCTCACCCATCTCGCTCCCTTTGTCGAAGTCAGCCGTCAGAAGATCCGCGCTGCGGTCCGCGAGGAACTTGCGGATGTCGGCGTCATGGAGGATACCGTCAATAAAATTGCCGAAAAGCGGCTTTTGGAAGAGATCAAGAAGGGGATCCAGACCATTCAATATCAAGTTGTCACCCTGCTCACCACCAACGGACAGGCCCCCTTTGTCACCGTGTTCATGTATCTCGGCGAGGCGAGAAACGAGCGCGAACGCGCCGACCTTGCTTTGATCATCGAGGAAACTTTGAATCAGCGGATCCAAGGCGTCAAGAATGAGGCCGGCGTTTGGGTCACCCCCGCTTTCCCCAAGCTCATCTATGTGCTCGAAGAGGACAATGTTCGGGAGGGGAGCCGCTATTGGTACCTCACCGAACTTGCGGCAAAGTGTACCGCAAAGCGCATGGTGCCCGACTACATCTCCGAGAAGAAGATGCTCGAATACAAGATCGACAAGAACGGCGAAGGCCACTGTTACACTTGCATGGGCTGCCGCTCCTTCCTCACGCCCTATGTGGACGAAAACGGCAAGCCGAAGTACTACGGCAGATTCAACCAAGGCGTTGTCACGATCAACCTGCCCGATGTTGCGCTCTCCTCGGGCGGCGACATGGAAAAATTCTGGAAGATCTTCGACGCGCGGTTGGAGCTTTGCCACCGCGCCCTGATGGAGCGTCATAACCGTTTGAAGGGTACGCTTTCGGATGCTGCGCCCATTTTGTGGCAGTATGGTGCGCTCGCCCGTCTCAAAAAGGGTGAAACGATCGATAAATTGCTCTATGGCGGCTATTCCACGATCTCCCTCGGCTATGCGGGGCTTTATGAGTGCACCAAGTATATGACGGGCAAGTCTCATACCGATCCCGAAGCGAAGCCGTTTGCGCTCTCCGTGATGCAGCACATGAACGACAAGTGCAAGGAGTGGAAGAAGCTGCACAACATCGATTTCTCTCTCTATGGGACCCCGCTTGAAAGTACGACCTATAAGTTTGCCAAGGCGCTTCAAAAACGGTTCGGCATCATCGAGGGTGTGACTGATAAGAGCTACATCACGAACAGTTACCATGTGCACGTCACCGAGGAGATAGACGCGTTCACCAAACTCAAATTCGAGAGCGAATTTCAGCAGCTTTCGCCCGGCGGCGCCATTTCCTATGTCGAAGTGCCCAACATGCAGGACAATATTCCCGCGGTGCTGTCGGTCATGCAGTATATTTACGACAACATCATGTATGCCGAGCTCAATACGAAGAGCGATTATTGTCAGGTTTGCGGATACGATGGCGAGATCCAAATTGTGGAAGAGGACGGAAAGCTCCTTTGGGAGTGCCCGCACTGCCACAACCGCGACCAGAGCAAGATGAACGTTGCTCGCCGCACCTGCGGATACATCGGCACCCAATATTGGAATCAAGGCCGTACGCAGGAGATCAAAGACCGCGTGCTGCACCTTTAACAGCAAGGGGCATGCAGAATACCACTTGACTATGAATTATGCCGAAATCAAACCCTATGATATTGCAAACGGAGAGGGAGTGCGTGTCTCCCTCTTTGTTTCGGGTTGCCGTCGGCATTGCAAGGGCTGTTTCAACGCAGTGGCGTGGGACTTTTGCTACGGCAAGCCTTTTACGGAGGAGACGCAGAATTTTCTTCTCGAAAAACTCTCGCCTTACTACATTGCGGGGCTGACCCTTCTCGGGGGGGACCCGTTCGAACCCGAAAACCAGCGCGCGCTTCTGCCCTTTGTAAGGCGGGTGCGGGCGCAGTTTCCCCAAAAAAATATTTGGTGTTACACGGGCTATACTTATGAGAATGGGGGGATCGCCGAAGCGGAAGTTCAGACGGAGTGCACCCGCGAGCTCATCTCGCTGATCGACGTCTTGGTGGACGGCAGGTTCAAAGAGGAGCTCAAAGACATTCGGTTGAAGTTCCGCGGCTCCTCCAACCAGCGTGTGATCGATGTAAAACGCTCGATAGAGAGCGATAGCATAGTATTATGTCTGACATAGCATTTATAAAAAGTGGGAAAAACGCGGCGGACCCGCGTTTTTATTTGACGAATCGGAAGAATATGGTTATAATAAGGAAAAAAACAGAAGGAGAGCGCAATGAATAAAATTCAGCTCAGAAGATACGCGAAATTGCTCGCAAGAACGGGCGTCAATGTAAAAAAAGGACAGTGGGTGATGGTAACTGCCGAACTCGACCAACCGGAATTTGTAGAAATGGTGGTAGAGGAGCTCTATCGTGCCGGCGCAGGCAAGGTCACGGTGGAATGGTCGCACCAGCCGCTCACCAAACTCAACTACAAGTATATGCAGGAGGAAACTCTTAAAAAGATCGAGAAATGGGAACTTGAAAAGCTCGAACTTCGCAAAAAAGAGCTTCCCGCCATGCTCTACATCGAGTCGGAAGATCCCGACGGGCTTGCCGGGGTCGATCAAGAGAAGTTCACGGCGGTCCGCATGTCCCGCACCAAGGTGGTGAAACCCTATCGCGACGCGATGGAGAACAAGTATCAGTGGTGCATAGCGGCCGTTCCCTCCAAGGCGTGGGCGAAAAAAGTATTTCCCGATCTCATGGTAAATACCGCCGTCGAGAAGCTGTGGGATGCCATTCTCGCCGCTTCCCGTGCCGACGGAAGCGATCCCGTGCGCGAGTGGGCGCGCCATAACGACGAGCTTGCGCAGCGCTGCGATTATCTCAACCGGCTCAAACTTGTTTCGCTCGAATACAAGTCGAAAAACGGTACCGATTTTAAGGTGGGGCTCATTCCCGAGAGTTCTTTCAAAGGCGGCGGGGAGGAGACGATCGGGGGCGCTTACTTTAATCCCAACATTCCCTCCGAGGAGATTTTTATCTCGCCCAAGGCCGGCGTAGCGGAGGGCATTGTCTATTCCACCAAGCCGCTTTCCTATCAAGGGGAGCTCATTGAGGACTTTTCGGTGCGTTTCGAGGGCGGAAAGGTCGTCGAGGTCAAGGCGAAAAAGAACCAGCACCTCCTTGAAAAGATGATCTCGATGGACGAGGGGGCGAAGATGCTCGGCGAATGTGCGCTCATTGCCTATGATTCTCCCATCAATAATGCGGGGATCCTCTTCTACAACACGCTTTTCGACGAGAACGCGAGCTGTCATCTGGCGCTCGGGCGGGGATTCAACGAGTGCGTAAAGGGATTCGAGAGCATGACGAACGAAGAAATTCACGCAAAGGGCATCAACGACAGTATGATCCACGTTGATTTCATGATCGGAAGCGAGGATTTGGAGGTCGTCGGCGTTACGAAGAACGGCGATCGCGTGCAGATCTTCAAGAACGGGAATTGGGCATTTTAAGTTCACGCGGTTCTTTTCTCGCTACGCTCGAAAACAAACGCCGTGAGGAAACCTGCTTTGCGTCTTAACTTGTTTGTCCTCTCGTTCGTTTCATCGGACACTAAGCCGTAAGAATGCGGCAAATTGAGTGCGCTGCCGCAGGGGGACCCTGCTCCGCGCAGTAATTGGGGAAATACAAAAAACTGTTCCAAAATGTCATGTCGACCGAAGCGGAGACATCTCTGCCGCATGATAAAAACACGTTATGCTGAGCGGAACGAAGAGAAGAGGAAACATGTTCTAACCGTAACACAAGGAGTTTTTATGATCAAAATTGATATTTTTTCGGGATTTTTGGGCGCGGGAAAGACAACGCTCATCAAAAAGCTGCTCAAAGAGGCATACAGCGGCGAAAAAGTGGTTCTTATCGAAAACGAGTTCGGTGAGATCGGTGTAGACGGCGGATTTTTGAAGGAAACGGGCATCGAGATCACGGAGATGAATTCGGGCTGTATCTGCTGTTCGCTCGTGGGGGACTTTGCAAAGGCGCTCAAAGAGGTTGCGGCAAAGTTTTCGCCCGACCGCATTGTCATTGAACCTTCGGGCGTAGGGAAGCTCTCGGACGTCATCCGCGCCGTTCAGCGTGCGGATGTCGAAAATTCTCAGCTCAATGCATTCTGCACGGTTGTGGACGCCAAGAAGTGCAAGCTCTATCTCAAAAATTTCGGCGAATTTTTCCTCGACCAAGTGGAAAATGCAAGCTGCATCCTGCTCTCGCACACCTCCGATCCGAAAAAGGTAGAGGAGGCGCTTGCTTTGCTCAAAGAGCATACGCAGGCGACGGTCGTCACGACCGATTGGGACGAGCTCAAAGGCATGGAGATCCTCGAAGTCATGGAGCGCAAAGACACTTTGAAAGCCGAGCTTGAACGGCTTGCTGCCGAGGCGGAAGAACACCGCCACGACGACGATGACGACGAACACGAATGTCACCACCATCACCATGACGATGACGATGAGCACGAATGCTGCCATCATCACCACGACGATGACGACGACGAACACGAATGTCACCATCACCACGACGACGATGATGACGAGCACGAATGTCACCACGACGACGAACACGAATGCTGCCACCATCACCACGACGACGATGACGATGAGCACGAATGCTGCCACCACCACCACGACGAGGAAGGACACGAACACCATCACCACCATCATGCGGACGAAGTATTCACGAGCTGGGGGGTCGAGACGGCGAAGAAGTTTACAAAAGAGGAGCTTACGGCTGCGCTCGCAGCGCTGGACGGAGGCGAATACGGCCAAATCTTGCGCGCAAAGGGAATTGTGGACGGCGAAGACGGTTGGATCTATTTCGACTATGTTCCCGGCGAGGCGGACATCCGCGGCGGCGCGCCTGCTGTCACAGGGCGTCTGTGCGTGATCGGCTGTAAGCCGAACGAAGAGAAACTCAAAGATCTGTTTTTGAAATAATATGCCTAAGGAAGTTCCCGTCTATCTCTTTCTCGGTTTTTTGGAGTCGGGAAAGACAAAATTTATCCAGGAGACTATGGAGGATCCGCGCTTCGATTCGGGGGAGCGGACCCTGCTTCTCGTCTGCGAGGAAGGGGAGGAGGAATATGATCCCTCCCGCTTTGCCGTGGAGGAATTTGCGGTCGAGACGGTGGAGGAAAGCGGCCTTACGGCAGAAAATCTCACGGCCTTGGCAAAAAAGCACCGCATCGATCGGGTCGTCGTGGAGTGGAACGGCATGCTTACCCTCGACAAATTTTTCGAGGCGATGCCCGACGGTTGGCTGATCGCTCAGGTGATGACCTTCTTTGATTCCAACACCTTCCTATCCTACAACAAGAATATGCGGCAGCTTGTCTTTGACAAGATGCAGTACGCCGATATGGTGGTTTTCAACCGTTTTTCGGACAATTTCTCGCAGGAGGAATTTCACAAGATCGTCCGTGCGGCCACCCGCCGACCGGGGATCGTCTACGAATATGTGGGGGGAAGGGCGGTCTATGATGAGATCGTGGACCCGCTTCCCTATGATATCAACGCCAAGATCATTGAGATCGAAGATCGGGATTACGCTTTTTTCTACCGCGATCTCACGGAAGATATGCAAAAATATGCGGGGAAGGTCGTGTCGTTCAAAGGCATGGTCGCGCTCGACAAAAAGATGAAATACGGCACGATCGTCGTCGGACGGCATATCATGACCTGTTGCGAGGCGGACATCACATTCAGCGGACTTGTCGTGAAGCATGCGAGCAACTTGCCGTTCAAAACGCGCGATTGGGTAAAACTGACTGCGCGCATCGACATTGCATATGATAAAATTTATCGCCAGGAGGGTCCCGTGCTCAAAGCGGCGGCGCTTGATTTTTGCGATCCGCCCGCGCAGGAGCTCGCAACATTTTACTGATTTATGCTTCGGAAAAAGCTGTCACCGTATCTTATCATATTGCTCGGTTTTTTGGGCGTTGTGGCCATCGGGACAGGGCTCTTGCTCCTGCCTGTTTCCACATATAACGGAATTTCCTTTGTAGACGCGCTCTTTCTTTCTACAAGTTCGGTCTGCATTACGGGTCTTGCGACCGTCAACCTCTCGGAGACCTTTACGGGATTCGGACAGGCAGTCATCTGTATCCTGATCCAGGTAGGCGGGCTGGGGTTTGTCACGATCGGCATGACGGTGATCTCTCTGCTCGGCGGAAAAGTGGGACTTTCCGGGAAAAGGCTCATCAGTGAAACACTCGGTTCGAGCGGGAAGCTCAATTATAAACGTTTTTTGCTTCGGGCTGTCCTTATTACGGTGATCATGGAAGCGCTTGGCTTCAACATCAACCTCATCGCGCTGCGGAGCAGCTACTCGGGCGGAAAACTCATTTGGATCTCGCTCTTTCATTCGGTCTCGGCCTTTAACAACGCCGGGCTTGATCTCTTCGGGAACGGAATGCTGTCCTACGAAAACAACGTTCTTCTCATTCTCAACACTTCGGTGCTCACCATTGTGGGCGGCTTGGGATTCATTGTGATCATCGATATGCTGAGCGCAAAACGTTGGAAGCGGTTCTCCGTTCACAGTAAGGTGGTGCTCGTCATTACGCCGATTTTGCTTCTCACGGGAACGCTTTGTCTGTGGCTTTCCGAATTGGACAATCCGTTCAGCGACATGGATCTTTTGAACGCCTTTTTCATGAGCACTATGGCGCGGACCTGCGGATTTGCCACGCAAGATATTTCGCAGTGGAAAGGCGCGTCGCTGTGCGTTCTGAATATGTTGATGTTTATCGGTGCGGGACCTGTTTCCACGGGGGGCGGGATCAAGTGCACCACGTTTTTTGTGTTTTTTGCGGGACTTTTGGGAATGCTCCGCGGCAAACCTACCATTGTCTTTCACCGCGAAATTTCTCGGGAAACGCTCATCTATGCCATGTTTGTTACCTTTGTGGGCTTTCTGTATGCATTCTTTACGGCAACGCTCATTTCGGTATTCGACCCGACTCTGTCCCTTACCTTTATTTTCACCGAAACCATTTCCGCCCTCGCCAACGTGGGGCTGTCTGCGGGTATCACGCCGCTGCTCTCCGTGGGGGGCAAATTGCTCTTGTGCCTTGCAATGTATTTGGGCAGGATCGGCTTTATGACGGCATTGCTCGTATTCAAGCGGCGGTGGAATAGGGGACAAGACGAAAGCGTCCACTATGTACAGGCGGACATTGTGATCGGATAGACCGGCGAAATATTTTACGAGATCCACGCGAGTCTTACTTTTGTAAGAAAATGCCGTGAGAATTTTAGGAGTGATTATGAACAAAGACTTTGCTGTAATCGGATTGGGCGCCTTCGGGCGCCAGCTCTGCTATGAGCTGGTGGAACAGGGTGCGGAAGTGATCGCGATCGACATCGACGAGGAGCGCGTCAACGAAGTAGCAGGATATGTGACATTTGCCTACTGTTGCGATTGCACCAAACGCAGCGCGCTGGAACAGCTTCGCCTCAATGAGGTCGATCATGTGATCGTTGCGATCGGCGATAAACTTGAATCGGTCATTTTAACGATCATTTTATTGAAGGAGCTCGGGGTCAAAAGGATCACGGCTCGCGCCGAGGACGACAGCGTCAAACGCGTGTTGGAGCATTTGGGGGTAGAGGAGGTCATCGACACACGTGAACTCGCCGTGAGCAGCCTCGGTTACCGTCTGCTGAGCCGCAGCGTCACGCAGTACGTGGAACTGACGGGCGATCACAGTGTAGCAACTGTCCTCTATGCGGGGAAGGAGCCCTCCGATTCGCTTCAAAACATGAATTTGCGCGGGAAATTCAATCTCAACGTTCTGCTCATCCGCCGCGGGAAAAAGGACATTGTGCCCACCAAGGACGATCATTTTGAACCGGGCGATTCGGTAGTGGTGTTCGGTACGAAAAACGCCATCCGACGTTTGGACAAAAAAATAAAATAGAATTTCGATTTTTTGCATTTTAACATAGTACTATGTCAGACATAATAGAGCAATTTCCCGCATTTTTGCGGGAAATTTTCGCAAAAGAATATCAAACTGACGCCGAGCGGATCTTGTCAGGGCTCGTCCGCCGTCCGACGACCCTTCGTGCGAATGCGCTGAAAAGCTCGGCAGAGGAGGTCGCATTTGCCTTGGAGGCAGAAGGCGTTTCGTTCGAACGTATTCCGTGGTATACAGATGCTTTTTTGCTGCACGATGTCACGGCGCGTTCCATGCAAGAGAGCCCGCTCTACTCAGAAGGGAAGATTTATTTGCAAAGTTTGTCCTCCATGCTGCCTCCGCTTTATCTTGCGCCCAAGGCGGGGGAAAACGTGCTCGACATGACGGCGGCTCCCGGCGGAAAGACCTGTCAGCTTGCGGCGCTCTCGGGCGGCAGGGCGCTCATCACGGCATGCGAAAAGGACAAAATTCGGTTCGATCGGATGAAATTCAATCTTGCGCGGCAGGGCGCGGGGCGGGTGAACGCCATGCAGATCGACGCTTTGAAACTCGACGGCTTCCTCCGCTTTGATAAAATTTTGCTCGACGCTCCTTGCAGCGGCAGCGGCACGTTGACCTGCGGCGAGCCGACGAAAATTTCCCCCAAGCTCATTGAAAATTGCGCGCGCGTGCAGAAGCAGTTGCTCCCAAAGGGGTTGAGTTTACTGAAAAAGGGCGGTGTTTTGCTCTATTCCACCTGTTCCGTCCTCAAAGAGGAGAATGAAGAGGCGGTAAAATATGCTCTTTCCTTGGGGGCGACCCTTGTTCCGCTGGAACCGTTTTCCGGTCTTCCTTTGCTTGCGGGGCCGGCAGGCACGATCACTGTGTGCCCGGATGGGAAATATGAGGGATTTTTCCTTGCGATGCTGCAAAAATAAAGGGCAGCCGACTTGCGGTCGGCTGCCCTCAAACGTTATCCGAATTATTTTATGATCCTTGCACAGGCGACGGCGAGCGCGCCCGGGCCGATATGGCAGCTCACGGACAGAGAAAGGGGGTCTACATATTTTAAGGGAATGCCGGGGAAAGCGGCTTTGAGTTCTTTCGCAAAAATATCCGCTTCCTCGTAGTTGGCCGTGTGGGCCACCGCAAGCATCATTTCTCCTTGTTTCACCAAGTCGGCAAAGCGGGTGGAAAAATCGTGACGGATCGCGTCGATCATCACCGCTTTGGCCTGTTTGAGGGAATGCACCTTTTTGAAAGCGTCGAGCTTTTCCCCTTGGATCTGCAATACGGGTTTGATTTTGAGGATAGTGCCGATCAGCGCGGCCGCGGGGGTGAGGCGGCCTCCCTTTTTGAGATATTTTAAGGTATCGAGGGAGATGTAGATGCTGCTGTCGAACTTGGTCCGTGTCAAAATCTCGGCGATCTCCGCGGCGCTCTTTCCCTGCTTTGCGAGGGTCATGGCGTCCTCCACGCTCTGTTTTTGGGTGATCGAGATCCGCTGGTTGTCTACAACGGCCACTCTTCCGCCAAATTCGTTGGCAATGCTCATCGCGGTATGACAGGACTCAGAAAGCCCGCTGGACATGGGGATATGCACGATCTCGTCATAGGTTTTCAAGAGTTCTTCCCAAAGTTCCTTGACCGCTTCGGGGGACGGTTGGGAAGTGGAGACGGAAGCCTCGCCCTTCAAGTGTTCATAGAACTGCGGTTGAGTGAGGTCAATGTCCTCGAAATGTTGTTCCCCGTCGATCAAAAAGGGCATCGAGAGTACGGAAATTCCCAGTTTCTCCGCTTCTGCCTGTGTGATGCCGCTGTTTGAATCGGTCACGATTCTCACGTTTGCCATATTTCTTTTACTCTCCAAAAAAGTTCACTTCGTTAATGAAGTCACTGAGATTATAACAAAAGCGATGAAAAACGTCAAGAAAATCTTTCGGCTTTTCGAAATTTTTTTCGCGTGCTTGACAGCTTTCCATATTAAATGTATAATGAAACCATGTTCCGTATCGTAAACAAACAAAAATTGAACGAAACGGTCGTCCGCATGGAGATCGAGGCGCCTCTCGTCGCCCGCAAGGCCGAGGCGGGGCAGTTCGTCATCCTCCGCGCCGATGAGCGGGGGGAACGCATTCCCCTCACGATCGCGGGATACGACAGGGAAAAGGGGACGATCGAGATCATCTTCCAGATCGTCGGCGGGGCGACCCTTTGCCTCAACGCGCGGAAGGCGGGGGAGAGCCTCCCGGATCTCGTCGGGCCGCTGGGGGTTCCGACTGCGCTTGAAGGGTTGAAGAAGGTCGCGGTCGTCGGCGGGGGAGTCGGATGCGCCATCGCCCTTCCCGTCGCAAGAAAGCTCAAAGAACTCGGCGCAGAGGTCACGAGCATCGTAGGCTTCCGCGGCCGTGAGCTCGTCATCTTGGAGGAGGAATTTAGGGCATGCAGCGATCGCTTCTTTCTCACGACGGACGACGGCAGCTACGGGGAAAAGGGCAATGTCTGCGCGCCGCTCAGCCGGCTGCTGCAAGAGGAGACATTCGACGAGGTCATCACGATCGGGCCGCTTGTCATGATGAAATTTGTTGCTGCGGCGACGAGACCTTACGGGATCAAGACGATTGCGAGCATGGATCCGATCATGATCGACGGCACGGGCATGTGCGGCTGCTGCCGTCTGAGCGTCGGCGGCGAGACGAAATTTGCCTGTGTGGACGGTCCCGATTTCGATGCGCACCTCGTCGATTTCGACGAAGCGATCCGTCGCTCCCGCATTTATACGGATTTTGAATCCCGCAAGCGGGAAGAACACTGTAATTTATTGAAACTGAAATGAAAAACAATTCAACGACAAAAACGCCCATGCCCGTGCAACCGCCCGAGGAGCGGATAAAAAACTTCCGCGAAGTGGCGCTCGGTTACTCCGCGGAGCAGGCGCGGCAGGAGGCGGAGCGCTGTCTGCACTGTAAAAACCGCCCCTGTGTGCAGGGCTGTCCCGTGGGGGTCGCCATTCCCGATTTCATTGCCCTCGTTAAGGAGGGGAATTTCGAGGAGGCGTACGGGGTCATCTCGCGCACTTCGCTGCTTCCCGCCGTTTGCGGGCGGGTCTGTCCGCAGGAAAACCAATGCGAAAAATTTTGCGTGCGCGGCATCAAGGGGGAATCGGTCGGTATCGGCAGGTTGGAGCGGTTCGTCGCCGATTTTCACGCAAGCAACGGCCAACCCACTGAGCCGAGTACGGCAAATGGACGGCGCGTGGCGGTCATCGGCTCGGGGCCCGCGGGGCTCTCGTGTGCGGGGGAGCTCGCAAGGCGGGGGTATGCAGTCACCGTGTTTGAGGCGCTGCATGTCGCGGGCGGGGTGCTCGTCTATGGCATTCCCGAGTTCCGCCTTCCGAAGGAGATCGTCGCGCGTGAGGTCGCAGGGCTCAAAGCGCTCGGCGTGAACTTCGTCACGAATGCGGTCATCGGCAGGACGCTCACCGTAGAGGAACTCAAAGCGGAGGGCTTCGAAGCGGTGTTTCTCGGCACGGGCGCAGGACTTCCCAATTTTATGGGGATCAAGGGGGAGAATGCCAAAGGAGTATTCTCTGCCAACGAATATCTCACCCGCGTCAATCTCATGAAGGCGTACGAGGAGGGGAGCGAGACGCCCGTGTTTCGCGCAAAGAAAGTCGCGGTCGTGGGCGGCGGGAATGTCGCCATGGACGCGGCGCGCACGGCGAGACGGCTGGGCGCGGAGGTGACGGTCGTCTATCGCAGATCCCGCGCCGAGCTTCCCGCAAGGCGGGAGGAGGCGGAGCACGCCGAAGAGGAGGGCGTCCGTTTCCGTCTTCTTACCGGTCCGAAGGAGATCCTGACGGACGCTGAGGAGAATGTCATCGGAATGAAGTGCGTGGAGATGGAGCTCGGCGAGCCGGACGGTTCTGGCCGCCGCCGTCCCGTCGACCGGGCGGGCAGCGAATTTGTGCTCGAAGCCGACTGTGTGATCATGGCGCTCGGCACCTCGCCCAACCCGCTCTTAAAGCGCACGACGGCGGGGCTGGAAACGGGGAAGCGGGGGGAGATCGTCGCCGACGAGAACGGAAAAACTTCGCTCGAAGGGGTCTTTGCGGGCGGAGACGCAGTCACGGGCTCGGCAACGGTCATTCTCGCAATGGGCGCAGGCAAGCGCGCCGCCCAAGCCATGGATGAGTATTTGAACAAATAAATTTTGCCCCGCCTCCGCGCCGTAGGCGCGGAGGCGGGGCTTCTAATTGCCGCGCCGCCCGCATACAAATAGAGCATGAATTTTGTTTATCGTCACAGGGTGGCGTTTGGGGCGCTGGCGCTCATTCTGACGGTCGCTTTCACGCTCGGCGTCTGTTTTTTTGCGCTTGCGGGGACGACCGCCGAGGCGAACCGCCTCACAGTCGTGCTCGATGCGGGCCACGGCGGAGTAGACGGCGGGGTCGTCGGCACAAAGACAGGCGTCAAGGAGAGCGACATCAACCTCAAAATCACATATTTGGTCAAAGAACGGTTCGAAGAAGCGGGCTTTGCGGTCGTTCTCACCCGCAGGACGGAGGCGGGCCTGTACGGAATGGCGACAGCGGGCTATAAGAAAAGAGATATGCAGCGTCGTGCGGAGATCATTCAGAGCTCCTCTCCCGCGTTGGTTGTTTCGGTGCACCAGAATTTCTTTTCGCTCACGTCGCGGCGGGGCGCGCAGGTCTTTTTTAAGGAGAGTTCGGAATCCTCCCAAGCGCTCGCATGCAGCATCCAGGCGGCGCTCAACAGCATGCCGGAGTGCGTCAAGCGCAGCGATCCGCTGAAAGGAGATTATTTCATCCTCAACTCCTCGCCTGCGCCCGCGGTGATCGTGGAATGCGGATTTTTGTCCAATCCGGAGGACGAAGCGCTCTTGCTTTCCGAAAATTATCAGCGAAAATTGGCGGAAGCCGTGGTATCGGGAGCGATCGGATTTCTTTCTTCTTCCGCAAATTTGAGAGATTTCGGTTGACTTATCGCTTCGCGCATGATATAATACCAAGGATATGAGCGGCTACTGCCATACAAGGAGCTTTGCGCTCCGTTATACCGATTTTGATTTCCGGGACGAATTGAAGCCGTCCACGCTTCTCGCAATGGCGCAGGAAGTCGCCGCGTCGAGCGCGGACGAGCTCGGCTTCGGTTATGAGGCGCTGAAAGAAAAGAATTACGGATTTATCACCGTCAATACTTACTGCGAGCTCTTTACTCCCGCCAAGCTCGGCGATGTGCTCACGGTAGAGACGTGGCCTCTTCCGCCGCGGCATGTCATTTTCGAACGGGACTATCGCATCAAAAATCAAAAAGGGGAAATCATTGCGCTGCTGGCTTCACGCTGGTGTCTCATTGATTTACCCCGTTTTTCTATGTTGCAGCCAACGGCGCTTGGCGAGGTGCATGAGCGCTGTCCCTACAATCCCGAAAAAATGCTCGAAGTGCCCGATTGGAAAATTCCCAAGCTCTCGGGCGGAAAGGAGGTCCGCCGCAGGACCGTTACCCAAACCGACTGCGATCATTATCTTCACGCGAACAATACCAGATATGCCGATTTCTTTCTCGACTGCCTTTCCATGGCAGAGATGCGGCTGGTAAAATTTTTCCAAATCGCCTATAATAAGCAGGCGAAGGAGGGGACCGAGCTCACGTTTTTCCGGAAGGACGACGGCGGCTGCACCCTGCTGGAAGCGCGCGCAGAGGATGCGATCGTGGCGCAATTCCGCATCGGATTCGGGGAGGAAAGAAGATGAGCAAGGGAGTGAGACCGCGCGTCGATCGCCGCAGCGGACCGGTAAAATTCGTAAAGTTGATGAGGATCCTCTTTCTCCTTCTGACGATCGTCATTGTTCCCGTTGTGATGATCCTCACGGCGCTCGCCTGCAATGTGAAGGGGGTGCCGTGCGTCATTCTCTCCGTCATAGTCGCCGCGCTGGTCGTATTTTGGCTCACGGTCTACGGGTTCTATGCGATGCGGGTCTCTATGGGGACCGTGCTCGGCACGGAGATCACCGATAAGGTAGTTCACCTGCATACCAAGCGCAAAATTTTTACATATGACGTCAAAATGGGCTGTGTGGCCGTCAAAGTAAGAGGAAACCGCTATGTCTGCACCTTCGAGACGCAGGATTCGCGGGATAAATTCACATTCTACCGGCATGCGCCGTTCAGTAAATTTTCGGACAGACAGTTTTCCGAGGACGACATCGCGGCTTTCTGCCCCGGATTCGAGGGCGGAGACTATTCCGTGCTGAGAGGAGACAGATGAAGAAGAAGGCATACGTCACGCTGGAAAACGGGAAAGTGTTCGAGGGATGGTCTTTCGGCGCCGAGCGGGAGACGGTCGGCGAGCTCGTGTTCACCACGGGCATGACGGGCTATCTCGAAACGCTCACCGACCCCAGCTATTTCGGACAGATCGTCACGCAGACCTTTCCGCTCATCGGCAACTACGGGGTCATTCCCCCCGATTTTGAAAGCCGAAAGAGCTGGGTCACCGCCTACATCGTACGGGAAAAATGCGACGCTCCCTCCAATTTCCGTTCGGAGGGCGCGCTCGAAGGATATTTGAAGCAGCAGGGGGTGCCCGCCGTGTACGGCGTGGATACCCGCGAACTCACCCGCACCGTGCGCGAGGCGGGCGTGATGAACGCGGCAATCTCGTTCAAACCGTTCACCGACTTTGAAGCGCTCAGAGCCTACCGCGTGAAGGATGCGGTCAAGTCGGTCACTTCGGAAGAGATCCGGGAGTACGGGGTACGGGGAAACACGGAGGTCGTGCTCTATGATTTCGGGGCAAAGGCGAACATCGAGCGGGAGCTTGTGAACAGGGGCTGCCATGTGACGGTGGTGCCTGCGAACTTTCCCGCGGAGGAGGTCCTTGCGCGCGATCCCGCCGGTATCATGCTTGCGAACGGTCCGGGTGATCCCGCCGAGAACACGGAGATCATCGAAAACATCAAAAAACTTGCGGGCAGAAAGCCGATTTTCGGCATCTGTCTCGGCCACCAGCTGTTTGCGCTCGCAATGGGCGGGCAGACGCGCAAGATGAAGTACGGCCACCGCGGCGCCAACCAGCCCGTCAAAGAACTGAAAACGGGGCGGGTGTTCATCACGAGCCAAAACCACGGGTACGAGGTCGTGTCCGAATCGCTCAAATGCGGCACGCTCTCCTTTGTCAATGCCAACGACGGCACCTGCGAGGGGGTGGACTATCCCGAGCTGGACGCCACAACGGTGCAATTCCATCCCGAGGCTTGCAGCGGCCCCCGCGACGCCAATTTCCTCTTTGAAAATTTTATTGAGAGGATGAGAAGATAAAAAAGCAGTTCCCGCCCGCCCCCGCGCAGGGCGCGGGGGCGGGCGGGAGCGTCGTTTATAAGGAAACAACATGCCGAAGAGATCAGATATTCAAAAAGTACTTGTCATCGGGTCGGGTCCGATCGTGATCGGGCAAGCGGCGGAGTTCGACTATGCGGGCGCGCAGGCCTGCCGTGTGCTCAAAGACGCGGGCGTGAACGTCGTTCTTTGCAATTCCAACCCCGCCACGATCATGACGGACAAGATGCTCGCAGACGAAATTTATCTCGAACCTCTCACCGAGGACAGCTTAAAGCGCATCATTATTAAGGAGAAGCCGGACAGTTTGCTTGCCTCGCTCGGCGGCCAAACGGGACTCACCATGGGTTGCAAGCTCGCCAAGGACGGCTTTCTCGAAAGTCACGGCGTCAAACTCATCGGTACGAAGCTCGACGCGATCGACCGCGCCGAGGACCGTGAACTGTTCAAGGAGACGATGCAAAAAATCGGCCAGCCCGTTGTTCCCTCCGACATCGCCTACACGGTGGAGGAATGTGTCGCGATCGCGGAGAAGCTCGGCTATCCCGTCATTGTGCGGCCTGCCTTCACGCTCGGCGGCGCGGGCGGCGGCGTCGCTTACAACGAGGAAGAGCTTCGCCTCATCTCCCACAACGGCTTGATGCTCTCTCCCATCACGCAGGTGCTCATCGAAAAATACATCGGCGGCTGGAAGGAGATCGAATTTGAAGTCCTGCGCGACGGCGCGGGGAACGTGATCACCGTCTGCTCCATGGAGAATTTCGACCCCGTTGGGGTCCACACGGGGGATTCGATCGTCATCGCGCCCGCGGTCACGCTGTCCGACAAGGAATATCAAATGCTTCGGACGGCCTCCCTCAGGATCATCAGCGAGCTGGGGATCGAGGGCGGCTGCAACTGCCAGTTTGCATTGCACCCCACGAGTTTCGAATATGCGGTCATCGAAGTCAATCCCCGCGTCTCGCGTTCTTCCGCGCTTGCGAGCAAGGCGACGGGCTATCCCATCGCAAAGGTTGCCACGAAAATCGCCCTCGGCTATACCCTCGACGAAATCAAAAACGACCTCACGGGCAAGACCTATGCTTGTTTTGAGCCCGCGCTCGACTATGTTGTGGTGAAACTCCCCAAATGGCCGTTCGATAAGTTCCTCTATGCGGGGCGGAACCTCGGCTCCCGCATGAAGGCGACGGGGGAGGTCATGGCGATCGGCTCCTCCTTTGAGCAGGCGATCATGAAGGCCGTGCGCGGCGCGGAGATCTCTCTCAATACGTTGAATGCACCCAAGTTTGCACACCTCAACCGCGAAGAGCTGCTCGCCGAACTGCACAAGACGACGGATGAGCGTCTCTTTGTGGTCTATGCCGCACTGCATGCGGGCATCACGCCCGATGAAATTTTCGGGATCACCAAGATCGACCGTTGGTTTCTCTACAAATTGCTCACGCTTGTGGAGTTCGAGCGGCATATCGCAGGCAAAAAACTCACGAAAGAGGACTATCTCACGGGGAAAAAGCTCGGTTTTACCGACAAAGTGCTCGCAGAAAAGAGCGGCTTTCCCTTGCCGCCGCACCGTCGCGCGGTCTTTAAGATGGTGGATACCTGTGCGGCCGAGTTCGCCGCGCAGACCCCGTATTTCTATTCGACTTACGACGAAGCCGAACACGACGAGGCGAAGCCTTTTGTGGCGAACAGCGTTTCCGCAAAGAAAAAGCGGGTGATCGTCATCGGTTCGGGGCCCATCCGGATCGGGCAGGGCATCGAGTTCGACTATTCCTCCGTTCACTGCGTGTGGACGCTGAAATCTCTCGGCTTCGAGGTCATCATCATCAACAACAATCCCGAGACGGTCTCCACCGACTTCGACACGGCGGACAGGCTTTACTTTGAGCCGCTCACGCCCGAGGACGTGCAGAATGTCATCGATGTGGAAAAGCCCTACGGCGTCGTCGTCACCTTCGGCGGACAGACGGCGATCAAGCTCTGCGGCTATCTTGCGAAGAAGGGCGTGCGCATTTTGGGCACGAGCGCAGACAGCGTGGACATGGCGGAGGACCGCGAGCGGTTTGACAGGCTTCTGGAACGCTTTGGCATCGCCCGTCCCAAGGGGCTCACCGTCATGACGAAGGAGGAAGCGATCCATGCCGCAGAGACCCTCGGCTATCCCGTTCTGCTTCGTCCGAGCTATGTCATCGGCGGGCAGAATATGACGATCGCCTTTACCGAGAACGACATTTCCCGCTATATGGACGTCATTCTCGCGCAAAAGATCGAAAATCCCGTGCTCTGCGATAAATATCTCATGGGCACCGAGCTCGAAGTAGACGCCATTTCCGACGGCGTGGATGTGCTCATCCCGGGCATCATGCAGCACGTGGAGCGTGCGGGCGTGCATTCGGGCGACTCCATTGCAGTGTATCCTCCCTATCATCTGAGCGACGCTATGCTCCGCCGCATTGTGGAGGTCTCGACGCAACTTGCTTTGGAACTTAAAACGAAGGGGCTCATCAACATTCAATATCTGATCTATCAGAACCAGCTCTATGTCATTGAAGTCAATCCCCGCGCGAGCCGCACCATTCCCTACATCTCCAAAGTGACGGGGGTGCCCATGGTGGAGCTCGCGACCAAGATCATGGTGGGGGCAAAGCTGAAAAGGCTGGGCTACGGCACGGGTCTGTATCCCAATTCGCCCTATGTCGCGGTGAAAGTTCCCGTATTCTCCTTCGAAAAACTCAACGATGTCAATTCCCAGCTCGGGCCTGAGATGAAGTCCACGGGTGAGGTGCTCGGCATCGGCAAGACGATCGAGGAGGCGCTCTTCAAGGGACTTGTCTCGGCGGGGTTCAAGATGTGCCATCCCTCCAAGGAGAAACCGGTGGGGGTTTATTTTACGATCAACGACCAGGACAAGCCGGAGATCGTCTCCATCGCCAAAAAATTTGCCGACCTCGGCTGCCGCCTGTATGCGACGGCGGGCACGGCGAAGGTCATTGAAGCGCTCGGCATCGACGTTACCGTGGTTGAAAGGCTCAAAGCGACGAAACAAGTCTCGGGGCTCATGGACGAGGGCAAGATCGACTATATCATCTATACGGGCAAGACAGACGTAGATTCGATTGCCGACTACATTGAGCTGCACCACCATGCGGTGCTGCTCGGGGTAACGGTGTTGACTTCGCTGGATACGGCGAACGCCCTGTGTGACATTATCGCGAGTAAGTTCACCGAATACAACACCGAGCTCGTGGACATCAATCATCTGCGCAAAAGCAAACTTTCGCTTGATTTTGTCAAGATGCAGTCCTGCGGGAATGACTTTATCGTGCTGGACAATACGGACGGCGCCGTCACCTGTCCCGAGTCCCTTGCCGTCAATTTTGTGGACCGCCATTACGGGATCGGCGGAAACGGGATCGTCCTGTTGGAGGATTCCTCCTGCGCCGACGCAAGAATGCGGGTATTCAACCAGGACGGCAGCGAGGGGACATCGGCCAATGCCATCTGTTGTGCGGCAAAATACCTCTATGACATGCGGCAACCCGCTTCGGATACCATGACGATCGAGACGGCGGGCGGTCCGAGCGAAGTTACCGTCTATTCGTTCGGAGGGGTGGTGTCGTCCGTGAACGTGGCGCTCGGCGTACCGCATATCTTTCGCCCGAAAAAGGATTCCGCCTTTATACGCGCGCTCGGAGGTACAGAGCACGCCTTTGTGCGGTTGGAGGGCGAGCACTGTGTGATCTTCGACCAAGCGGTCGACAAACACGACTTGAAAGCGGACGCCCTCCTGCTGGACGACGATAAGGCGTTTGATGTCAAACCCAATCTCGAAGTGGTGCGCTTCGTCAACCGCGTCACCATAAAAATGCGCGCGTTTGAGCAGGGCAACGGCGAGGTTTACGCGAGCGGGACGGGCGCGGCCGCGGCGGTATTTGCCTGCGTGCGCAGAGGTCTATGCGAGTGGGACGCCGACGTCACCGTCAAAGTGAAGGGAGGAGATCTCATTGTCCGTTGCCGTAAGGACGGCACAGCCGTGCTCACGGGCAGTGTACAGAAAATTTACGAAGGGAGGGTGGAATTTTGATTCGTGATGCTTATTATGAAGAGAGCGCTTCCTGCCAAAGAAGCGTCAGAGAGGCGAAGTTCTATACGACTTTCAAGATCGTGGCCATCGTTGCATTTATCATCGCGGGGCTGATCTTGTCCTTTGCATTCGGGTATGTTCCCTCATTACTTGATTCTACGGTCAACAATGAGACAGGGGAAGTTTACACTCTCGTGCGCGTGTTCTATCTCGTCACCTACTTTGCGACGGTCGCGCTCATCGCGGGCGCTGGCGTACTGTTTTGGTTTCTCAAAAACCGCTTCAACGTCAGTTTCGACTATCTCTTTGTGGAAGATGAATTTCGTGTCGCCAAGGTATTCAACGGGAAAAAACGCAAATTTCTCAAAAATTTTAAGTGCGACCAAATATTGAAGATCGGAAAGTGCGAAAATCCGAGCTTCGAACGTACCTGCGCGGGGCTTTCCAAGAAGCAGATCGTCTTTCTCACGCCCAATAGGGAGCCCTCCGAGAACAAGAATTTCTATTACATTTTATATAGCTCTTCCATCGAAAAGACGGTGAATATCGTCGAAGCGCGCGTGGAACTCATTGATTATCTCGTCCGCGCCGCAGGAAGGAGCAAGTGGGATCCGCAATGATTTACCTTGACAACGCGGCAACCACCGAGCCGAACGAAAAGGCGCTCGCCCGCGCGGTGGAATTTACAAAGAAAAATTATCTCAACCCCTCTGCGCTCTACGGAGGGGCGGTTTCTTCGGCGCTCAAAGAGGCACGGGAAAGCATCGTCTCGAAGATCGCCGATCCCGCGCAGTTCGAGCTCGTCTTTACCTCGGGCGGAACGGAGGCGGATAATCAAGCGCTCCTCACCTGCGGCAGGCGGAATGTCGTCCTGTCGGCGGGGGAGCATGCGGCGGTGTATGAGGCGGGTGTGCATCTCAAAAACGGAGGAACGGAGCTGCGTCTCGCGCCGATCGGGAAGGACGGCAGCGCGGATCCCGAAAAATTGCTCGCTTTGGTGGACGACAGGACGAGCCTCGTCTCCGTCGTTCACGTCAACAATGAGACGGGCGCTGTCAACGATATTTTTCGGCTCGCCGAACAGGTCAAAAAGAAAAATCCGCGCTGCGTGTTTCACAGCGACGGCGTACAGGCTTTCGGAAAGCTCCCCGTGCGGCTGACAAAGGATGTCGATCTCTATTCCGTCAGTTCCCACAAGATCGGCGGCTTGAAGGGGACGGGAGCTTTGGTAAAGCGCAAGGGATTTGCCCTGCAAGCCTTTCTGCACGGCGGCGGGCAGGAGGGGAACCTCAGGAGCGGCACCGAAAATGTGCTCGGCGCCCTGGATTTCGCCTATGCGGCCGAAGAAAAATTCAAGACGCTGAAAGAGGACTTCGCGCGCTTAGAGGGGTATCGCGAACGGCTTTGGCAGGCCCTCGACAAGGAGATCTATCGGCGGATCTCTCCTCCGAACGGCTCTCCCTACATTCTCACCGTGGCGGCGCAGGGGCTCAGAGGGGAAATTTTACAGCGGCTCTGTTTGGAGCGTGAGGTCATCGTCGGAACGGGCAGCGCATGCTCCTCCAAAAAACCGTACAGCCGCGTGATCGAAGCCTGCGGCTACGGAAAGGACCTTTTGAACGGGGTCGTGCGTCTGAGTTTTTCTCTCCGAACTACGGAAGAAGAGATCGCAGCGGCAGCGCAGGCGCTCAACGCGTCCGCACAAGAACTGAAAATAAGGATCGGATAAATGGAAAAAGTCATTATCATCCGCTATGCGGAAATTCACTTAAAGGGCAAGAACCGCGGCTATTTCGAGCGCACGCTTTGCGTCAATTTGGAGCGTGCTTTGAAAGGGATCCGCCATGAACTTCACCGCACGAGCGGCAGGTACCTCATCGCGAATTTCGAGGACGCGCAGACCGAGGAAATTTGCGAACGCGTCTCCCGCGTATTCGGCGTGCATTCTTACTCGGTCGGACTGTGCGTGCCCTATGATACGGACAGTATCTACCGCGCGGCGAAAGAAGTCTGCCCGCGCGAGGGCAGCTTCAAAGTCGTAACGCACCGCGCCGAAAAAAAATATCCCATGACGAGCATGGAACTCAGTGCGCACATCGGCGGGCGGCTCTTGGACGATTTTCCCGAACTTCGGGTGGACGTGCACGACCCGGAACACACCGTCTGTCTCGACATCCGTGAAAACGGAACGGCGCTCGTATTCGGCAAGTTCGAACGGGGCGCGGGCGGCATGCCGGTGGGGACTTCGGGCAAGGGTCTGCTTCTCATCTCGGGGGGGATCGACTCTCCCGTTGCGGGCTACATGATGGCAAAGCGAGGCATGACGGTGGAGCTCTTGCACTTCCACAGCTATCCCTACACCAACGACGGCGCCAAGGAAAAGGTGAAAGAGCTCGCGCGGCTCTTGTCCCGCTACTCCGTTTCGGGGAAACTTACCACTTTGAACGTGGCGCACATTCAGGAGGAGATCCATGCAAAGTGCGCGGCCGAGCTGAATGTCACCCTGCTCCGTCGGTTCATGTTCCGCTTGGCGGAAAAGGTGGCGAAGGAGATGAACGCAAAGTGTCTCGTTACGGGCGAGAGCTTGGGGCAAGTCGCGAGCCAGACGATCGAGGGCATTACTTCCTCGAACGCCGTCGTGTCGCTTCCCGTCCTGCGCCCGCTCATCGGGTTCGATAAGGACGAGATCGTACTTGTCGCAAAAAAGATCGGCACCTTCGAGACCTCGGTCCTTCCCTATGAGGACTGTTGCACCGTCTTTTTACCCGATTTTCCCGCCATTAAGCCCAAGCTCTCCTTCATCGAAGAGGAGGAGAAAAAGCTCGACGTGGAGGCGCTCATGCGCGAGGCGATGGCGAGCAAGGAAGTGTTTTTGCTATAAGCTGCCTCGCTTTGGCGGCGCGGCCGTTTCCTTCCACCAATCTTCGGGGAGTTTTTCGCTTTCCGCAATATAGACAGAGGGGAGGGTCACGGTTTCCCCCGCGATCCCGCAGTAATAGGGAGTGACCGAATAGACATAATTTTTTCCGCCGCAGACAGAGTTGTCAAACAGCTCTCTGCGGTATTTTCCTTTATAAATGGTGGAAATTTGCGCACCGCATTGTCTTTTTACCTCGTAATCATAGTATTCTGTCTGACATAGTACTATCCTAACAGAGCCGTTGACAACCGAAATCTCGGGTTTTTGTATTTTCGGGCGGGAGAATTTTTCGCTCGTTGCCTCGGGGAGGGCTCCGCTTCTGAAAAGCTCTTTGATGGCGAGATACTCCGGTGCGATCGGATCTGCCAAAAGGAGCCGATGATTTTTTTCGTATTCTTCTTTGTCGAGAAGGACGCAGGTCACCCCGTCGCAGCGGGAAAAGGGAGCGGGTTTGCGCTCCCGGTAGAGTGTTTTCAGAATTTCAAGCGCGATGTTTGCAGGCAATCCGCCCCCCGTCGCTTCAACGGGGGAATTGTCGCGGTTTCCGAGCCAGACGCCCACGACGTCCTCCGAGGTGTAGGCGATCGTGTAGGCGTCGGTATTTCCGAGATCGGTCCCGCCCGTGCCCGTCTTGGCGGCCACCTCAAAGGGGAGCGATTTGAGCTTTTTTGCCGTTCCCTCGCGGGCGGCCGTCATCAGCATGTCGTTGATGAGGTAGGCTGTGTCCTCCGAAAATACCTGTCTGTCAAGGTTTTTCCCTTGACGGCCATCATAGCTGTAAAGGACTTTTCCTTGACAGTTCTCCACTTTCTCGATATAGTGAGCGGGGGAATACCTGCCGCCGTTTGCAAAACTTGCATATCCGTCCATCAGCGCGAGCAGAGAATATCCCTCTTTCATGCCGCCCAGCGCAAGTGCAAGCGTTCTGTCCTCCTTAGGCACAGGCAGATTCATTTTTTCAAGATAACTTGCCGCGCGGTCCACTCCCAGAGAATTGAGCACTTTTACGGCGGGGATATTTACGCTGTGGGAAAGCGCGTAGCGCGCGCTCATATAGCCGCCGTATTTTCCGCCGAAGTCGGAGGGAGAATAGCCGCCGAAATCCGTCTTTTCGTCGAGCAGCGGGGTGGCGGGAGAGATGAGATTTTCTTCGAGTGCGGGGGCGTAGACCGCAAGCGGCTTGATGGTCGAGGCCGGCAGACGTTTGATCATTCCGCAGGTGGAGGAAAATGCTTTTACGCCGCCGTCCGTGCCCCGCACGGCGATGCAGACGTCCGACTTCGTCTCCTGTTCTTCCAGCGCTTTTTGCAGCGCGGGGTCGAGGGAAGTATAGACGCGGAGCTTATCCCCGGACTGCGCGTCGGGAAAGAGAACGGAGAGCTCCTCGAACACGGGCGCAAGGTAGGCGCACTCCTTTGGCTCGTGCGGTTCGGAGGGCAGGGGTTCCGCTTTTGCCGCGCTCGTCTCCTCGGGGGAGAGATACCCCTGTTCCTGCATGAGGGAGAGCACAAAGTTCCGCCGCGTAAGGCACTTTTCGCTGTCACGGAAAGGGGAATAGCGGTTGGGGGACTTGACAAGGGCGGCGAGCATGGCGCTCTCCGCGGGCGAAAGACGGGAGGCAGACTTTCCGAAGTAGAATTGCGCGGCGCTCTCCACGCCGAACGCACTGTGTCCGAAGTAGCTCGAATTGAGATACAGCTCCAAAATTTCCGATTTGGAAAACCGCTTTTCGAGCGCACGGGCGAGCTTGATCTCTTTGAGTTTGCGTTTGATCGTCTTTTCCCCCGAGAGGTGGGTATTCTTGATGAGCTGCTGGGTGATCGTCGAAGCTCCCTCGCGGAAGGAGAAGGAGGAGAGGTTTTTCATCGCCGCCTTGACCATGCGCTTGCCGTCGATCCCGTGATGCGTATAAAAGCGCTTGTCCTCCACGGCGACAAAGGCATTCGGAAGATAGTCGGGAAATTCCCGAAAGGGGATGACGCTCTGTTGAGCCGTCTCGATCTCATTCCCGTCTTTATCAAACACGAGCACGCAATTTTCATGCAGAGCAAGTTTTTGCAGATCAAGTTTTTCGCCTGCCGTCACCGCAAAACAATAGACGAGGACGGCGAGAAGGAGCGTCAACACGACGCCCGATAAAAGCAGAATAATTTTTACGGCGCGATTCATCGATTACAGTATCCGTAACTTATGAAAAATTTTGCAAAAGCGCTCGCATTTGTTGAAATTTTCGAGCAAATATGTTATAATACCGAAGGAAAATTTTAGCTAACGGAAAAGGACAAAGAATTATGACGCTGCGGGAAATGATTTCCGAATGTAATCGGATCGTCTTTTTCGGCGGAGCGGGGGTATCCACGGAGAGCGGGATCCCCGATTTCCGCTCCGAGGATGGGCTGTACCGCCAAAAATACGACGTTTCGCCCGAGACAATGCTTTCAAGCGACTATTTCTATTCGCATACGGAGGATTTTTACCGCTTTTACCGCGACAAAATGCTCCCTCTCGAAGCGCAGCCCAATGCGGCGCACAAAAAGCTCGCCGAGTGGGAGCGGGAGGGCAAGCTCCTCGCGGTCGTCACGCAGAACATCGACGGCCTCCACCAAAAGGCGGGAAGTAAACGGGTGTATGAACTTCATGGGAGCGTGCATCGCAACACCTGCCTGAAATGCGGCAAGAAATTTTCGGCGGAGTACATTGCAAGAGGGAAAGGCGTGCCCCACTGTGACTGCGGCGGACTCATCAAACCCGATGTCGTGCTTTACGGCGAAATGCTCGACGATGCGACGGTAAACGGCGCTCTGCGCGCCATCCAGCACGCCGATCTGCTCATCGTGGCGGGCACCTCTCTCACGGTCTATCCCGCGGCGGGATTTGTCGATTACTTCCGCGGCAAATATTTGGTGCTCATCAACCGCGACGCGACCCCGCTGGACGGGCGCTGCGACCTCGTTCTGCATGAGAAAGTGGGCGAAGTGCTTGGGAATTTGTAAACAGACGCATTGAACCCTTTCGGGAAGCGTATTTGGCTCCTTTTGGCGCCCCTTCGAGGGGGAGCTGTCACGAACGGAATTTCAAAAAATTATGAACTATCACATCGTCACATACGGATGTCAGATGAACGTCCATGAATCGGAAAAGATCGCGGGGATCCTGCGCGAAAAGGGCTATGAGACCGAAAGCTCCATTGAGGAGGCGGACATCATTGTATTCAATACCTGCTGTATCCGTGAAAATGCCGAAAATCATGCCTTCGGCAACATCGGCGCGCTCAAAAAATTAAAACGCGAAAAGAAAAATCTCATTATCGCGGTCGGCGGCTGTATGGCGCAGGAGGAGGGAAAAGCCAAAATTTTGCGCGAAAAGTTCCCCTTTGTCGATCTTGTATTCGGCACGCACAATTTGAGCGAGCTCGGAGAGCTCATCGACCGCCGCCGCGCCAAGCGGAAGGCGATCATTTCTCTCAGAGAAGAGCGCGGGGAGACGGAGGATGGGATCGAGCCTGTCCGCACGAGCTACCCGAACGCATGGGTGAACATCACCTACGGCTGCAACAATTTCTGCTCCTACTGTATCGTGCCCTATGTGCGGGGCAGAGAGCGTTCGAGAAGAGCCGAGGACGTGTTAAAAGAGGTGCGCGGCCTCATCGCGGACGGCTTTCGCGAGATCACACTGCTCGGACAGAACGTCAACTCCTACAACAGCGACGGGCAGGGGGGAATGAGCTTCCCCGAACTTTTGGACGCCGTCGCTTCCGTGGAGGGGAGATTTCGCGTGCGGTTTATGACGTCGCACCCCAAGGACTTCTCCGAAGAGCTTGCCCGCGTGATGAAAAAGCACGATAAAATTTGCAATCTGCTCCATTTGCCCGCGCAGTCGGGGAGCGATCGGATTTTACGTTTAATGAATAGACGCTACACCCGCGAGAAATATTTGTCCGAGATCGAAATGCTCCGCTCGTTCATCCCGGGTTGCCCCGTGACGACAGACCTCATCGTGGGCTTTCCCACCGAGACGGAGGAGGAGTTCGAGGAGACCCTCTCGCTCGTAAAAGAGGCGGATTTTGCCTCGGCGTTCACCTTTGTCTACTCGCCGCGCACGGGCACCAAAGCGGCGGGCATGGAGGGGCAGATCCCCGAGGAAATTTCCAAGGAGCGCATCATGCGGCTCGTGGAGCAAGTCAACGAGAACACGCGCAAGCTCTCCGCGACCTTTGTGGGCAAAGTTACCGAAATTCTCTGCGAGGACTATGACGAGAAGAAAGGATTGTATCTCGGCCGCAACGAGGCGGGGCGCATGGGCTACTTTGCAAGTGAGAAGAATGTGATCGGCGAATTTGTCAAGTTAAAGGTGGAACGCGCCAACGGCGTTTCGCTGTTCGGTGAGCTCGTGGAGGAATGCAAGTTATAAAAATGTCATATCGAAGGGCGTTGGCGACCCAATTTGGCAATTACTTTTGCCTTGGTGTAAGACAGGGCGATAAAGAGGAAAAGAAAGTTAAGACAAAGGAAAAAGTTTCCTCACGGAAAAAGATTTTGCGAAAGCAAAAGATTTTTCG
>CANRPN010000011.1 GCA_947632505.1 uncultured Clostridia bacterium
TCATAATAGCGGTCGATGCCGCGGAAATGATCGATGCGCACGAGATCGTATGTAGAGAGCGCATTTTTCAGCCGCTCTGTCCACCATTTGAATTTTTCCCGTTCGTGCGCATCCCAATCATAGACGGGATTCCCCCACAACTGCCCCGTCGCCGAAAAATAATCGGGCGGGACGCCGGCGACCTTTGCGGGCCTCAGTTCTTCGTCCAGCTTAAAGAGCCCGGGGTGCGCCCAAACATCTGCGCTGTCATAGGCGACATAGAGCGGAAGATCCCCGATGAGTTTCAGCCCCAACGAACGGCATTCCGCGTGCAGCTCCTCCCATTGCATCCAAAAGAGGTATTGCACGAACTGCCAAAAGAGATACTCTTCGTGATTTTCGGTGCGGAGAGTTTCCAGCGCCTCGGAACTGTGCCGCTTCAACGGTTCCGCCCAATCGCAAAAACTGCCGCCGTATACCGTCTTTGCGGTCATAAACAGCGCATAGTCCTCGAAGTTGCCCTCTTCGACAAAGTAGCGGAAGTTGTCGTCATCGAAATGGAAACGGGAAAAAGCAAGCCGCAGCGTTTGATAACGCTCTTCATAGAGGGCGCCGTAATCCACGCGCGCTATATTCTTATAACGGGCGCGCAGGTCTTTGAGTTCCTTCTGCCGCAGCAATCCCATTTTCCCAAGTCCGTCGAGATCGATGAAATAGGGATTGCCCGAAAGGCAGGAAACGGATTGATAGGGAGAATCCCCATAGCCCGTCTGTACAAGGGGCAGCAGCTGCCAATGAGTGACGCCACTTGAAGAGAGTTTGAGCGCAAACCGCGAAGCGTCCCGCAGATTGCCGATCCCGTATTTCCCGGGCAGGGAAGAGATATGGCACAATATGCCGGTTTTCTTTGTCGATTTCATGTTGCCTTTATTTTTGAAGCAACGCCCGTATACGGGAGCATGCCTCTTTTGTATCTTCTTTGGTGCCGAAGGCGGTGAGACGGAAGAACCCCTCTCCGTTTTTGCCGAAACCGCTGCCCGGTGTGCCCACGACGTTCGCATTTTCGAGCAGGTAGTCGAAAAATTCCCAGCTGTCCATGCCGTTCGGACATTTCATCCAGATGTAAGGAGAATTTTTTCCGCCCGTATAGAAAATGCCGAGCTCGTCGAGACAGTCTGCGATGATCTTTGCATTCTCGCGGTAATAGCCGAGATTTTCGGAAATTTGCTTCTCGCCTTCCGCCGTAAAGACTGCCGCCGCGCCCATCTGCGTGATGTAGCTCACGCCGTTGAACTTTGTGGACTGCCGCCGCGCCCAGAGCGTATTGAGGGAAGTCCCCTCCCGCACGAGTTCCTTCGGAACGATCGTATAGCCGCAGCGCACGCCCGTAAAGCCCGCCGTCTTGGAATAGGAGCAGAACTCAATGGCGCACTCCTTCGCCCCCTCGATCTGATAGACGGAGCGGGCAAGCGCGGGATCTGTGATAAAGTATTCATAGGCTGCGTCATAGAGAAGAACGGCGTCCTTCTCGCAGGCATAACGCACCCATTCTTTGAGTTGTTCTTTTGAGTAAGCCGCGCCGGTGGGATTGTTGGGCGAACAGAGATAGACGATGTCCGCGTCCACCGAAAAATCGGGCATGGGTAAAAAGCCGTTTGCAAGATTCGCGTCCGCGTAGAGAATTTTGCGCCCCGCCATGACATTGGTGTCCACATACACGGGATAGACGGGATCGGGTACGAGCACGGTATTGTCGATCGCGAACAGATCGAGAATGTTCCCGAGGTCGGACTTCGCGCCGTCCGAGATGAACACCTCGGCGCTGTCGAGAGAAACGCCTTTACGGGAATAGCTGTCCTTGATCGAGTCGATCAGGACATTGTAGCCGTAACAATATTGGTCGGGGCCGTACCCTTTGAAAGTCTCTTTGCGGCTCATGTCATCCACGGCTCTGTGCATCGCATCGATGACGACGGGCGCCAAGGGACGGGTGACGTCCCCGATGGAGAGACGGATGACCTTTTTCTCGGGATGCGCGGTTTTGTATGCCGTGGTCTTTCTCCCCACCGTGGCAAAGAGATAGCTGTCTTTTAAGTTGAGAAAATTGGAATTGATCTTCATGATTTTTGATGGTTTAATGCGTGGCGGATAAATTCACGGAAGAGCGGATGGGCGCTGTTGGGACGGGATTTGAACTCGGGATGAAATTGTACGGCGACAAAGAAGTCGTTGGCCGGATATTCGATCGCCTCCACAAGTTTTCCGTCAGGAGAGGTCCCTGCGATCTTCATGCCGTTTTGTTCAAAAGCCTCGCGGTAGCTGTTGTTAAATTCAAAGCGATGGCGGTGGCGCTCGGAAATCAGGTCGGTGCCGTAGGCTTCTTTCATCTGCCCGCCGAGTACTTTACAGGGGTATGCCCCAAGCCGCATCGTGCCCCCCATCTTCACGCCGTATTGATCGGGCATGAGGTCGATGACGGAATGTTTTCCTTCGGGGACAAATTCGGAGGAGTTGGCGTCCGAGATCCCCAGGACGTCCCGCGCGAACTCGATCGCCGCAATGTGCATTCCGAGGCAGAGCCCAAGATAGGGAACGTTGTGTTCACGGGCATATTTGCAGGCGAGGATCTTCCCCTCTATCCCGCGGTTGCCGAATCCCCCGGGGACAAGGATCCCGTCCGCGTCGCCGAGCAGCTCCTCTACGTTATCGGAATGGATCGTTTCGCTGTTCACCCACTTGATATCCACTTTGGCTCCCGTTTCGAAGCCGCCGTGCGAGAGCGCTTCAACAACGGAGAGATAGGCGTCGTGCAAGGTAACGTATTTGCCGCAGAGGGCGATCTTCACCGTCTTTTTGCGGGCGCGGATGCGTTTTAACATCTCTTCCCACTCTTTCAGGTCGATCTCACGCGGTTCCAAATGGAGAATGCGGCAGACAGTCGTCGAAAGATCGCTCTTTTCAAGCATCATGGGCGCCTCATAGAGGACGGGAACGGTGAGATTTTCAATGCAGCAATCGGGTGTGACGTTGCAGAACATTGCGATCTTTTCAATGATGCTCTCGGGCATGTGTTTGTCGACGCGCGCCACAATGATGTCGGGGAAAATGCCCATTCCCTGCAATTCCTTTACGGAGTGCTGCGTGGGCTTGCTCTTAAATTCGCAGGAGCCCGAAATATAGGGAACCAAAGTGACGTGAATGAAGCAGCAGTTCTCTCTGCCGACTTCCCGCGCCACCTGCCGGATGGCTTCGAGGAAAGGCTGGCTTTCGATGTCGCCCGTGGTGCCGCCGATCTCGGTGATCACGATGTCGGCATTGGAGAGCCTCCCGACCTGATAAATAAAGCTCTTGATCTCGTTGGTGATGTGGGGAATGACCTGTACGGTCTGCCCGAGGTATTCTCCCGCGCGCTCCTTGTTGAGCACGTTCCAATAAACTTTGCCCGTCGTGAGGTTGGAGAATTTGTTGAGGTCCTCGTCGATGAACCGTTCATAGTGGCCGAGGTCGAGGTCGGTCTCCGCGCCGTCCTCGGTGACATACACTTCCCCGTGTTGAATGGGATTCATCGTGCCGGGGTCGATGTTGATGTAGGGATCGAGTTTCTGTGCCGCCACCTTATAGCCGCGCATTTTGAGAAGCCGCCCCAGCGACGCCGCCGTGATCCCCTTTCCGAGCCCGGAGACCACGCCTCCCGTAACAAAAATGTATTTCGTCATAAAAGCCTCTGATGTTTTTATGGAATCGTTAAATTTCGACCGTGCCGACAAAGGCGAGTTCGGCGGGGCCCGTCATCAGGACGCGTTCGCCGTTATAACAAATTTTGAGATCACCGCCTTTGAGGTGCACGAGGATCTCCTTTTCCTTTTCCGCATATCCGTTCAGAACTGCGGCCACTGCGGCCGCACATGCGCCCGTTCCGCACGCCCATGTTTCGCCGCTGCCGCGCTCCCAAACCCGCATTTTCAGTTGGTCCTTGCCGAGCACTTGTACAAATTCCGTATTCACCCGCTCGGGAAAGGCGGGATGATGCTCGAATTTCGGCCCGATTTTTTTCAGGTCCAAAAGATCGGGGTCGCCGCCGAAAACGACACAATGCGGATTTCCCATCGAAACGCAGGTGACGCGGTATGCGGTCCCATCCACAAGGAGGGGGTGATCGACGACCGTTTCTCCCGCAAACAGAGCTGGAATTTTTTCGGGCTTTAAGATCGCTTTCCCCATATCCACGGTGAACGCCGTAGCCTTACCCTTTCTTTTTTCGACGACATTGAGTGTTTTTACGCCCGACTTTGTTTCTACGGTGAGGGTGTTTTTGCGAATGCCTTTGACGTCATAGAGGAGTTTGCCCACGCAGCGTACGCCGTTGCCGCACATCCGTCCCTCGCTGCCGTCCGCGTTGAACATGCGCATCCTTCCGTCCGCTTTTTGGCTCCTCTCGACAAGAATTATGCCGTCTCCGCCGATCGAGTAGTGGCGGTCGGAAAGCGTTTGCGCCAGCTTTTTTGGATTTCTGATCGGCTCGTCAAAGCAATCGAAATAGATGTAGTCATTGCCGATCCCGTGTAACTTATAGAATGTTCTTTGCATGATTTATTTGAGTTTAATGACGGCGTCCCGTTCCGCGCCGACGGCGACATAGGTAATGTTGCAGTTGCAGGCTTTTTCGATGAACGAAATGTAATCGAGCGCCGCTTGGGGCAATTCCTCTTTTTTACGGCACTTCGAAATGTCGCAGTGCCAGCCCTTCACCTTTTCGAATACGGGCTTGCAGTCGTCAAGCAAATCGGGATAAGGGAAGTCGTGCAGGAGCTTTCCGTTGCATTCGTATGCCGTGCAGACTTCGATCTCCTCATAGATGGAGAGAATGTCGAGCTTGGTGAGTACGACTTCGTCCGCACCTTGGCAGCGGATCCCATAGCTCGAAGCGACCGCGTCAAAGGGGCCGACCCTTCTCGGTCTGCCCGTCGCCGCGCCGTATTCCCCTCCCGCCGCACGAAGCTGTTCGGCCTTCTCGCCGAAATATTCCGCCGTGAACGGGCCCTCGCCCACGCAAGTGGAATATGCCTTCATGATCCCGATGGACTTATCGAGTTTGAGATTCGGCACACCCGCTCCGATCGGCGCATAGGCAGCGATCGTGAGTGAACTCGAAGTGTAGGGTAAAATTCCGTAATCGATATCCCTGAGTGCGCCGAGCTGAGCTTCGAAAAGGATCTTTTTGCCCGCTTTGGCCGCCTCGTTGAGATACGACCCCGTATCGCAGATGTACTCTTTCAAAGGTTCGCCGTAAGTTTTGAGATACTCGATCGTCTCTTCCACCGAGATCGGCGCGGCCCCGTACCCCTTTTCCACGGTGAGGTTCTTCCACTCCACGATCTCCTTTACCCGTGCATACATGCGTTCGGGATCGAGCAGTTCCCCCATACGGAAGGCCTTTTTCATAGAGCGGTCGGCATACACGGGCGCTATGCCGCGGCGGGTCGAACCGAACTTTTTGCCCGCAAGACGGTCCTCTTCCAGGCAGTCGAGAAGCACATGATATGGCATGGTGATGACCGCGCGGTCGGAAATTTTCAGATTTTCGGGCGTGATTTTCACCCCTTTCTCGCGCAGGCGATTTGCCTCCTCGGTGAGGTGCTTGATGTCGATGACCATGCCGAGACCGAGCACATTAACGATATTTTCCCGCAGAATGCCCGAAGGAAGCAAGTTGAGGATAAACTTTCCCCGTTCGTTGATGACGGTGTGCCCCGCATTGTTGCCCCCCTGATAGCGACAGACAATGTCATAATCCTCGGAGAGGAGATCAACCATTTTCCCCTTGCCTTCGTCCCCCCAGTTGATCCCGCAGATAGATGTGAGCATGATTTCTCCTTTGCGGCGCCTTTCGGAAAACCGAAAAATCGCCGAAAACAAAATACATTTCATTATACAATACCTTGCGCGGGAAAGTCAAGCATAAGCCCGAAATTTTCCCGATTTCTTGGCAAAAACTTTTGCGTTCCGACAAATGCAAAACTGTGCATATTTACAATGTTTTTGGAAAATTTTACTCAAAATTTGCATTTTTTTTGCAAAAAGGGATTGACAATACCCCTGAATAAGTGTAAAATAAAGAAATCAATCAGGGAGGAATGAACATGTATTGCAGAGATTGCGGTGAAAAACTCACACTGCGCTTCATGGAAAACGAAGGCTTGGTTCCCTTCTGCCCGCGCTGTGAGAAATTTAAGTTCCCCTTCTTCCCCGTGGCGGTGTCGATGACGGTCGTAAACCGTTCTGAGACAAAAATTCTGTTGGCGAAGCATGTCGGAGACCAAGACTATAAGCTGTTTGCGGGGTATATCAAGAAGGGTGAGAACGCGGAAAAGACCGTTCCGCGCGAACTGAAAGAGGAGACCCGCTTGAATGCGCTGAAATGGCGGTATTTCGGTTCGCGCTATCACGACGCCAAGGACATTTTGATGCTCAATTTCATTGTGACGGCGGATGAAAACGCGGAAATTTCCCTCAACGAGGAAATTGAAGAAGTGCGTTGGTGCACCCCCGAGGAGGCAAAAGAACTCATCCGCAAAAATTCCACGGCGGAATACTTCCTCATGGGCGCGCTCTCCGAAATCGGAAAGAGAAGATAAAAAACAGCTTGCCTGCATACAATGGCGAGGGTTTGCCTCGCCATTTTGCTATAAAAGCTCCCCTTCGGTGAGGTTTCAGACCGAAACAAACGATGTTAAATCAATTTTACCAACAACTTGCGGCGACTTCGCCCGTATCCGTCGTGATCATTACGATTGCGATCATGCTGCTTGCGGGCTTTTTGGGGACGCGTATCACCAAACTTCTGAGGCTTCCCAATGTCACCGCGTATATCCTCGTCGGGATTTTGCTCGGACCGTATTGCCTCGGCCTCGTGCCTGCCAATGTGTCCGAGGGGATGGACTTCATCTCCGACATCGCGCTCGCCTTTATCGCGTTCAGCGTAGGAGAATATTTTCGCTTTTCCACCCTCAAAAAGAACGGCGCAAAGGTGGTGACGATCACCCTCTTCGAGGCGCTTACGGCGTCCGTTTTGGTGTTTATCCTCACCTTTTTTATCCTGCGGCTCGGGCTCGCCTTTTCCATCATTCTTGCCGCGCTCGCCTCGGCAACGGCCCCTGCTTCCACGCTCATGACCATCCGCCAGACCCACGCTCACGGCGACTTTGTGGATACCCTCTTTTCCGTGGTGGCGCTCGACGACGTGGTGGGACTGCTTGCATACAGCGTGGCGGTCTCCGTCGCGCTTGCGACCTTGGGAAACGGCTTTTCCGCAGCCGACGTGCTTCTTCCCATTGCGTGGAACATCATGATGATCGCCATCGGGATCGCTGGGGGATTCCTGCTTAAATTTCTCATGGCGAAACGCTCCACCGACAATCGCCTCATCGTATCCGTCGCCCTGCTTTTTGCGCTCTGCGGGATCGGCGCCGCCGTGGACGTCTCTCCCCTGCTCGGCTGTATGGCCATGGGCACGGTGTACATCAACGTCTCGGACGACGACAAATTATTCAAACAGTTAAATTATTTCTCTCCGCCAATTCTCCTCCTCTTCTTTGTGAAATCGGGAGTTGAGTTCCGCCTTGACGCTCTCGTCAGTGTGGAGAGTTCTTTGGGCGGCGTCCCCCTTCTCGTCATCGGCATTCTCTACTTTTTGGTGCGCATCGGGGGAAAATATCTCGGCGCGTTCGCAGGCTGTGCGATCGTGAAAAAGCCGAAAAAGGTGAGAAACAATTTAGGCCTCGCCCTTACGCCGCAGGCCGGAGTTGCGATCGGGCTTGCAGCGTTGGGGGCGCGTGTGCTCGGAGGAGAAATGGGCGATATGCTGCAAACGATCATTCTGTCATCGAGCATCCTCTATGAGTTGATCGGCCCGGCGCTCGCCAAACTTTCGCTCTATCTGTCCGGTTCCTACGGTCAGGAAGCGGCCGAGGGGGAGGAAGCTGTTCCCACGGCCGCCCCTCCCGCCAAAGAAGCGGAGGTCGCCGTCTTAAAAGAACGTTTGCAGGCCATTCAGAAGGAGCTCTCCGTCAAAGAATATGCGCGTTCCCCCGAGGAAGAAGCGTTCTTGGAAGCCACGCAGGACATTGAGGAGGCAAATTCCTCCCCCGGCGCGGAATATAACCGAAAAAAATTTATCAACAAGAGGTAACTTATGCCCACCGATTTTATTGCTGACCTTTTGGGAAATTGGTCCGTGGAAGTAAACATCGCCTCCACCGCTCTCAAAACGGCGGTCGTCATTCTCATGGCGGTCATTCTCGGATGCGAGCGTTCCAAAAACCGTCACGCCGCAGGACTGCGCACGCTCATCGTGCTCTCGATCGGCTCCATGTTCGCGGGCGTCGGCGACATCTATTTTATCACCGTGCTGCACGTGAACTTCTCCTTCCTGTCCGCCGCTGTGTTTATCGGCATCTCGATCATTACGGCGAACACGATCATCTTCTCTTCGAAGAACCAGCTCATGGGCGTTACGACGTCGGTCGGGATGTGGGCGATGTCCATCATCTCGGCGATCCTCGGCTTCGGGCTGTACACCGCTGCCCTCCTCGGCTTTGCAGCCCTCATGATCGGCCTTCTCGCCTTCTCCAAGATGGAGACTTACATCAAGAACAGGTCCAATCATTTCGAAGTTCATCTCGAACTGAAATCGAAGAGCAGTTTGCAGGAATTTATCTCTGCGGCGCGGGAGTTCGGACTGAAAATCGACAATCTTGAAATCAATCCCGCCTATGCCAACTCTGGGTTGAGCGTGTATACCGTGAAATTTACCGTGATCGGGAAATCGCTCGAAAAGAAGAGCCACAATGACATCATTGAGGCGCTCTCCGTGCTCGATTGCGTCTATTTCGTGGAAAAAATCGGCTAAAAAGCCGTTCGTCGGCGAATTGCGGGTTCAGGCCGCGGGCGCCGCGCTTTTCGCGCGGCGCCCGCGGCCCTTTTTCGAAATTTTCTTGACTTTTTTGCGGGAAAATGCTATGATCGAATCATGAAACCGATACAGGTTATTCCGTTCCTGCTGACGGGCACAATGGCACTTTCCCTCTGCGGCTGTGCGCCGAAATACGAGGGCAAGCAGAGCTATCCGAGCGGCTATCTCTATGAGAACAACAATTATCTCTGCCTGCCTGAAAAGTACGGGCTGTCTCTCGACCGTCTCTACACGGAAGAAGGCCGCAACTTCTACTATTGGTCGAAAGACCGTGCGGGAAAGGTGGACGGAGCCATCGACAATGTGAAAAAGGTCTTGCCCTACTGTCCTACCGACTGCACGGTGTACCTCTCCTCGGCGGCGGTGACCCATGTTTACGGCGAGGAGCTTTGGGTGGACCTCGGCGACGACCCCGCGCTCATTCTCGCCTGCCTCTTGGCAAGCAAGGACGGCGAGGAGCTCCCCTTCGGCGTGTATGCGGGCGCAAGTTCCTATCTCCTCGGAGAAAAGCCACGCTACGAGGGAGATGCGCTCAAAAAGAAGCTCGAAGAGTTCCCCTACTGCCGCGAACTCCAATATCCCCTCTATGCTGCGTACGAAACGACCGCAAAGGAGCGCGATACCGCGTGGAGTTTGGGCTATGAAGTCGCTTCCAAGTGGCTTGCCGGGGATACAGTTGACGGCTTGCTCGCCTCTACTCTTGGCGATTGGACGGAAATTTTCGGACAATGCGGCGTAAAACTTCCCGATTACCGCTTCCGTGTGGGCGATAACTACTATGCGACCCGCTTAGAGGCGGGCGAGCTGCGCTATCTCTTCCCGCGGGACTACGTTGACCGCTTTTATGACGAAGAGGAGTTCTCCCTCTCCTATCCCGTGCTGACGGAGTTTGCGCGCGGCGGCGCAAAGTACATGGAGTGGCTAAGAGGCATTTGGGGGGTGGAAAAGTTTCAAGAACCCATTGACCTCTATCTCGGCGGGATCAACAGCGGCTACGACTTTTTGCACGGCGACGGTTCCTCCTTTGCGGGCTATATGGACTATGACAAGCAGAGAAGACCCTACATCGTCTGCAATACGGTGTGTACGCTCGCGCATGAACTTGCGCACGCCGTGATCATCGCGGGCGGACAAAATTACGTTTGGACGCTCAATGAAGCGATGCCAGAGTACTTTGCCCACCTCTCGCCCGACATGCCGTGGGAGAACAAAATGTATTACAACGTGTTTGTGCGGGAAGAACCGTACCACGATAAATGTAACCCGCAAGAAACGACAAAAGAACAGTTCGAGGGTTTCAAAAAGGCAAAGGAACTCTATCTGAAAGCGTTCGGCGCGCCGACGGAAGAGACCTATTCCTACATCAAATACGTTTTGGCGCGCGTCTGCCGCGACGGCGCGACGTACGAGAAGCTAAACGACCGTTCCGACTTCTATTCCGAATACGATTTGATCAAGATCGCTTTCGTGGATTATCTCTACACCAACTACGGTTTGGAAGCCCTTTGCACGGTGGACCGCCTTTGGGACGCCGCCGAGGTTGACGGTAAGGATTTTTCAACGCTTGTGAGCGGTTTTATCGCCTGGCTGAACGCGATATTCGAATGATGAGAGCAGATGAACGCCGCGCGCCCCGCAAACTTTGCGGGGCGCGCGGCGGTTTTTATACGATCGGCAGACAGATCTCAATATAGCGCTCCTCTTTTTTCGGCAAGTGCCAATGATAGATCACACGCTCGGGAGCCTCGGCAAATTCAAAGTCATAGCGGTCTGCGGCCTTCACGAGCGAAGCGCGGAGTGCGGAAAAATCTGCGATCGGATGAACGCTCTTTTGGGTCGTAAATACAGCCGCACGGCAGGGAGCGAGCTCGATGACCTCAAAGCCGCAGCCGCGCGTATCCATGCCCAAGGTCGCAGGATCGAAGATCGCCCGCCTCGACCATTCGTCGAGTTCGTATGCGATAAAAAAGTCGTAGCCCTCCTCCGTGATGTCCGAAACGACGGCGTACTCCTCCGCTCTTCCCCCGCCCGCGCCGAACAGCAGCCACTGTCTGCCGCGGGTGCTCTCGTAAAAAGCATGCTCTTGCCGAAGTCGGTCTTCCCCGAAGGGCACGCCGCGGAAACGTGTTTTGAATCTGACGAGTGTCTTTGCGGGCAGTTCCTTGATCTCGCAGCTCATGGTACTTTCTCCCTGCGCCGTCAGGTCGATGGCGGCGAAATTCTTGACGGGCGCGCCGCGCTTTGCCTCTATGGGCTTCACGCCGTGGAATTTCATGAACGCGCGGGAAAAACTTTCGCCCGACGAGTAGCCGTATTTGAGTGCCACGTCGAGCGCATTTTCTCCCCGTTTTAGGTCGAGTGCGGCGCGGGAGAGCCTGCGGCGGCGAATGTATTCTCCGAGCGGCATTCCGCACAATATCCCGAACATGCGGCTGAAATGAAATTGGGAAAAGTGTGCCTCTTTCGCCGCTTGCGCGGGGCTGAGCGGTTCTTCGAGATGCGCTTCAATGTAACCGAGCGCGGCTTGAATGTCTTTTTTCTCCATGGCTTCCCTCCTGCATCAGAATAGCACGTTTTGCGCGGAAAGTCTTGACTTTTTATGCTCTTTTACGGCAAGCCGCCCGAGCGCAACCATGCGCTCGGGCGGCGTAATTACCGTTTCGGTTATTCCTCTTCTTCCTCTTCGGGGAGTTCGACGTTGTGGTACACTTCCTGTACGTCGTCGTTCTCGTCGAGTTTTTCAAGCATCTTCTGGAAGAGTTCGAGCTTTTCACCCTCCAAAACGATCTTGTTCTGCGGGATCATGGAAAGCTCCGCCTGCAAGAAGTTGAGGCCTTTTTCTTCGAGATATTTTCTGACTTCGGAAAAGGCTTCGGGAGCGGTGTAAATTTCAAACACGTCGTCCGTCGTGACCACGTCGTCCGCACCCGCGTCGATCGCGTATTCGGTGACGGTATCCTCGTCGAGCGTCGGTGTGCGCTCAATCACGATAAGCCCTTTATTGTCGAACATATAGGAGACGCACCCCGTCATACCGAGGGAACCGCCGCACTTCGACATGATCGCGCGAACGTCGCTCGCCGTACGGTTGATATTGTCGGTGAGGGTCGTGATAATGACCGCCGCGCCGCCTGCGCCGTACCCCTCGTAGGTTAGTTCCTTGTAGTCCTTGTCTCCCATTTCGCCCGCTGCCTTTTTAATGGAGCGTTCGATATTGTCATTGGGCATGTTGGCGGCTTTCGCCTTTGCGATGACGTCCGCGAGCTTGCTGTTGGTGGACGGATTGGGATTGCCCTTTGCGGCGACCGCAAGTTCCCTGCCGATCTTGGTGAAGATCTTGCCTCTTGCGGCGTCTGCCTTGCCCTTTTTCGCCTGTATATTGTGCCATTTGCTATGACCTGACATGATTAACCTCTCTGATTTTTCAATTCATACATTAAAATTCCTGCGGAGACGGCCGCGTTCAAGCTCTCGGTGTGCTCTCCCATCGGAATGCGCACCGTATGGCTTGCCGCGCTGCGTACCTCGCCCGAAAGTCCGTTCCCTTCGTTGCCGATACATAGACAGAACAACGGAGGCGGAACAAAGGTAAAGATATTTTCGCCGCCCATATCCGCCGCGATGAGCGGAACGCCGCCGAGCGCTTGGAGCGCTTCCTCGCGGGTCCCGCGCATGAGCTTTGCAAAGAATACGCCCGACATACTTGCCCGAACGCTCTTGGGCGAGAACGGGTCGGCGCAGTCTGCGAGGTACACTTCCTCGTATCCTGCCGCGACCGCCGTTCTCACGATCGCCCCCACATTTGCGGGGTCGGAAACGCCATCGAGCAAAAGGCAGCTCTTTTTCGGCGCTTCGAGCGGAAAAGACGGAATTATTACCTCGGCGGCGATCCCCTGCGGGGTCTTTTCGTCGCAGACGGCGCGAAACGCGTCCTCGCCGAGGGTGACAACGGGAAGGGAATAGGTCTCTCCCGCATAGTCCTCCCGCACCGCGAGGCGAACGATATTAAGGCCGCTCTCCACACATTCGCGCACCATTTTTTCACCCTCCGCGAGGAAGGTCCCCCTCTCGCGCCGACCCTTTTTTTCTTTGAGGGCGGCGAGTTCTTTTACCGTGGGATTGTTGCGCGAAATAATGACCATGTTCTTTGGAATGCGAAAAGAGCCTTTCGTTTCGAAAAGGCTCTTCTGTCGTGTGTTAAAGCGCTGCCTTGGCCTTTTCGCAGAGCGCCGCAAAGCCCTCCGCGTCGGAAATGGCGAGATCGGAAAGCACTTTGCGGTTGAGATCGATCCCCGCGACCTTCAAGCCGTGCATGAGTTTGGAATAGGACAGCCCGTTCTCTCTTGCGCCGGCGTTGATACGCGCGATCCAAAGACTGCGCATGTCGCGCTTTCTGCGTTTTCTGCCCACATAGGCATAGCTGAGTGACTTCATCACCGCTTCACGGGCGATGCGATAGTTCTTGCTCTTGTTACCGAAGTAACCTTTGGCGAGCTTAAAGATCTTTCTTCTCTTTTTAACGGCGTTTACGCCTCTCTTGATTCTCATATCGTTGCGCCTCCGTTAATCCTTGTAGGGGATCATCTTCTTCACCGTGTCCGCCTGCGTCGGGGAGACGAGCACGACCTGACGAAGATTTCTCTTTCTCTTTCTGTTCTTGGTTTCCGCCTTATGGTTCTTGCCGCCGTGAGGTCTGTTGACCTTCCCCGAGCCGGTGAGCCAAAAGCGCTTTTTGGAACCGCTGTGCGATTTCTGTTTCGGCATACCTTTATCCTCCAAATTATGTTACTGAATTTATTTTCCCCGCCGTGGCGCAGAGCGCGGAAGCGAGATCTTACGCCTGTTTTTTGGGCGCGAGGATCATGATGATGTTGCGCCCTTCCATGTTCATGGGTTTTTCGACGACCGCGATCTCTTGCAGGCCGTTGCAGAAGTTGTTCATCACGTCCTTTGCAAGATTCGCGTGCGCCATTTGACGGCCGCGCAGACGAATTGAGACTTTTACTTTGTTCCCCGCGGTGAGGAACTTGGTCGCAGCCTTCGCCTTGACCGCGAGGTCGCCCACGTCGATCGTCATGGAGAGCTGCACCTCTTTGAGTTCTACGATCTTCTGGTTGCGCCTGTTCTCCTTTTCTTTTTTCGCCTGTTCGAATTTGAACTTGCCGTAGTCCATGATCTTGCACACGGGCGGCACGGCGTTGGGCGAGATCTTAACGAGGTCGAGCCCCTCTTCCTCGGCGATGTGAAGCGCTTCGCGCGGGCTCATCACGCCGAGCATCTCTCCGCTCTGCGAGATCACTCTGATCTCGCGGTCACGGATATCCCCATTCATCTGCGTTTGATTTTTAGCTGCCATATTCCTCTCAAAAAGAACGAAATTTAAGGGTCGCGCAAAAAGCGTGACCCCGAAAGTTTCCGAAAGATTCCGCGCGAAAACCGCGCTTCAATTCCGTTTGCTATCGACCCGTAGAGCGTTTGCTTTGCGGAGAGAAGGTTCGCTTCTGCTTTGACCGTTGTCTATGATACCACCTTTTGCAGGACTTGTCAACTGTTTTTCACCCCTTTTTGATCGCTTCTGCGGGTTTATAGCGGGAAATTTTCCGAAGCGGCAGCGCAGTACCCGCAAAGATCAAGCCGAAAGAGCCGAGAATGAGGGCGGGGAAAGTGAGCGGCGTATAGCCGAACAGCACGAGACCGTATTGAAAATATTTGCGATATATGAAACGCTCCCTCTTTGCGAAGGAGCGTTTCCTGTCGTTACGGTCAGAAGATGACCTTTTCGTCGTTTTCTTTCTTGCACAGCGCCATGAAGTCCTCTTTCTTCATGCAGCCGATGTCGCCCTGGGCGCGCTTTCTCACGGAGACTGTCCCCTCCTCCACTTCCTTGTCGCCGACGACAAGTTTGTAGGGAACTTTTTCGTTCTCGGCATCGAGGATCTTTCTGCCGATTTTTTCATTGCGGTAGTCGGCTTCGGCGCGCAAACCGAGCGCGCTCAGCTCTTCGACGAGTTGTTTTGCATAGTCCGCCGCTCTGTCCGTAATGGGCAGCACCTTCACCTGCACGGGTGCGAACCACAACGGGAAGGCGCCTGCGTACTTTTCGATCAAGAAAGCAAGCGTCCGCTCGTAGCAGCCGATGGAGGAACGGTGGATGACATAGGCCGTCTGCTTGCTGCCGTCGGCGTCCACATATTCCATGCCGAAGGAGTGCCCCGCCGCAAAGTCGATCTGAATGGTGATGAGGGTGTCCTCCTTGCCGAATACGTTTTTGATCTGGACATCGAGCTTGGGCCCATAGAACGCCGCTTCGTCGAGCGCTTCCACATAGTCCAGCCCGAGGTCGTCCAAGATCGTTTTCATCATCGCCTCGGTCTTGTCCCACGCCTCGTCGTCGTCGATATACTTGTCCGAGCCCTTTTTGCGCCGCGAAAAGCGGAAGGATACGTCGCCGCGCATGCCAAGACAGTCGAGAATATAATAGGAAAGGTCAAGGCAGCGTTTGAACTCCCCTTCTACCTGCTCTTTCGTGCAGATGATGTGCCCGTCGGAGAGCGTGAACTGCCGTACGCGGATGAGCCCGTGCATTTCGCCCGAGGCCTCTTTACGGAACTCCGTCGCCGTCTCCGAATAGCGGCAGGGAAGGTCGCGATAGGACTTTAAGCCATTCTTATAAATTTGATATTGGAAAGGACAGGTCATCGGGCGAAGCGCCATGATCTCGTCCCCCTCTTTTACGGGATTGCCGTTTTCGTCGATATCGCCCAAAACGAACATCTTATCGCGGTAGTGCGACCAATGCCCCGAAATTTTGTAAAGATCGCTCTTTGCCATGTTGGGGGTCTTGGTGATCATAAAACCACGCTTTGCTTCCTCATCTTCCACGAAACGGCTGAGGATCTGCAAGATCTTCGCACCCTTCGGCATGAGAATGGGAAGCCCTTGCCCCACCACGTCGCTCGTCATGAAAATGCCGAGATCGCGCCCGAGCTTGTTGTGGTCGCGCTTTTTGGCTTCTTCGAGCTGCTGCAAATAGGCTTCCACCTCCTCCTTCTTCGCAAAGGCGGTACCATAGATGCGGGTGAGCATCTTCTTCTTCTCGTCGCCGCGCCAATATGCGCCCGTGATGGAAAGGAGCTTGAACGCTTTGATCTTGCCCGTCGAGGGAAGGTGCGGGCCCTTGCAAAGATCGGTAAATTCACCCTGTTTATAGAAGGAGATCGTCTCCCCTTCGGGAAGATCCTGAATGAGCTCTACCTTATAATTTTCATGATATTTGCTCATGAGGGCAATGGCCTCGCTGCGGGGCAAGGTGAAACGCTCGATGGGCAAATTGCTTTTGATGATGCTCTTCATCTCCGCTTCGATCTTGGAAAAATCGTCCATGGTGATGGGCGTCTTGAAGTCGATGTCGTAGTAGAAACCGTTGTCGATCACGGGACCGATGGCGAGTTTGGAGGTGGGATAGATCGTCTTAATGGCCTGTGCAAGCACATGCGCGCAAGTATGGCGATAAACCCTGAGGCCCTCCTGCTCTTTCAAAGTAACGATCTCCAAGGAATCTCCCTCATGCAGAGGGGTGGAAAGATCAACAAGTTCTCCGTTTACCTTTGCGGCAACAGCGGCCCGTGCGAGCCCTTCCGAAATGGCCTTAGCGGCTTCCATGCAATCTGCACCGGCGGAAACTTCGAGCAGATCGCCGTTTTTAAGTGAAATTTTCATATTTTTACGCTCCTTTTTACGCTATTATGTCTGACATAGTACTGTGCACACGCACAAAAAACAAAAAACGCCCTTAAATACCCGATGATATATCGGACTTTAAGGACGCAAATATGCGCGGTTCCACCTTAATTGCCAAGGGAGTTTCCCAAGGCCCCTCTCTTTTGAAATTGTGATTTTACCCTGCGGTCGATGAAAGCGGTTTCGCCTTCCCCTCGCACACTGCGGATCTTTCAGCCACGGATCCGTTCTCTGAAAGCGGCGAGAAGCGCTACTTGTCTTTCGATTATTGATTATAGCTTTTCTTTTTGGATTTGTCAAGAAAATACCGTGCGTTCTGCATAATATTTTTGCAGAAAATCTTCGATGGACGATTCCACCTCTCCGAGGCAGTACACGAATCCCGCGTCGGAGAGCATGATCTCGGTCTCCGGGTCCTCTTTGCCTGTGAGCCGGCTGCGTCGGAGCGGCATAAAGTTTTCCCCAAACACAGCGTTCCCCTTCACATAGATCTTCCGCTTGCTTTCCCCCACCATGAAATCGCAAAAGTGTTTCAGGTCGGAGGAGGAAAAGCCCTGCGGGATATAGTTGAGTATCTTGCTCCATTTGTCGCGCAAGGCTGCAAGACGAAAACGGTAAAATCCGTCAATGCAATATTCCTCGGTCCCTTCGAGTTTACGGCGGATAAACGCACAGTCCCCGTCGAAGTCTGCCGCGATGAGAGCAGCAGCAAGAAGGCGCCGTTCCCGTTCGGGGAGACAAACATGCAGATTTTTTCCGAGGAAGGTGTATTTATAGCCGATGTCAACGATCTCCGCTATTTTTTCGCATAAAAAGCGTCTGAGCTCTTTTTCCGCACGTTCCGCGGTAATTTTCAGAACGGCGCGTTCGCCGCTGAGGGCGAGCTCTCCCCTTCCTCCGATACGCTTCACCGGGCCGGCCACCGCGTTATATAAATAGGTAATATAAGAGCTGTGTTCCAGCTCCTCCGAGACGGTAATTTCAGTCACAACCTTATTGTATGCCGAAAACGACGATTTATTTACCCCGTTTTCGCTTTGTTATGTTTTTTGCCGCGCGGCGCCGTGTTTGTCCCCTCTTTTGGGTAAATTTATGAAATCAGGGCATACTGTTACTGTCCGAGCCACCGTTTTCCCTTTTTTGGGCTGTCAATCAACCGGACTTCGGTGGCGGAATCTGACAATGGACGGGAGCGGAAGTGGTTTTCCACTTTCGCTTTCCTCTATTTTGGGGACCGCTCCATGATTTTCCACCAAATAAAGTGTATTTGCTTGACTTTTTCCCGCTGTAAGAGTAAAATCATAAAAAGCAATCTAAATTTCAGAGGTCGATATTTATGAATATGAAAGATGTTGAACGCAAGTGGCAATCCAGATGGGAAAAGACGAGGTTCAACAATTTCGATGAAAAAAGCAATAAACCGAAGAAGTACGTCTTGGAAATGTTTTCCTATCCCTCCGGTGCGAAGTTGCATATCGGGCATTGGTACAATTACGGGCCTACCGACTCTTACGCCCGCTTTAAGCGTATGCAGGGCTACAATGTGTTTCAGCCCATGGGCTTCGACGCGTTTGGCCTTCCCGCCGAAAATTATGCCATTAAGACGGGCGTTCATCCCAAGGACTCTACCGAGCGCAACATCGCTACGATGGAAGGCCAGCTGCGTGCAATGGGCGCGATGTTCGACTGGTCGGCAGAGGTCAGGACTTGTGAGGAGGACTATTACAAGTGGACGCAGTGGATGTTCCTCCAACTCTATAAGAACGGGCTTGCTTACCGCAAAGAGGCGCCCGTGAATTGGTGTCCCTCATGTTCCACCGTCCTTGCGAACGAACAGGTGGTAAACGGCGCCTGCGAGCGCTGCGGGACTACCGTCGTGCGAAAAAATCTCACGCAGTGGTTCTTTAAGATCACAGAATATGCGGAGGAACTTCTCACCGGGCTTGAAGGGCTGGATTGGCCTGAAAAGACGAAACTCATGCAGAAGAATTGGATCGGGAAATCCACGGGGTGCGAGATCGAGTTCGATTGCGACACGGGCGACAAGATCCGCGTTTTCACCACGCGGTGCGATACGGTCTTTGGAGTTTCTTACGTCGTCTTAGCGCCCGAACATCCCCTTGCCCGCAAACTCACCACGCCCGAACAACTTCCCGCCGTGGAAGAGTACATCGCCGCGACTTCCAAAGTCAATGAGATCGATCGTCTTTCGACGGCACGCGAAAAGACGGGTGTGTTCACGGGTTCGTACTGTACCAATCCCGTCAACGGCAAGAAAGTTCCCGTGTATCTTGCCGACTACGTCCTCTACTCCTACGGCACGGGTGCGGTGATGGCGGTCCCCGCGCACGATGAGCGCGACTTCGCTTTTGCGACAAAGTATGGACTTCCGATCGTGAAAGTCATTGAAAATACCGAGGGTGAAACTGTTTTGCCGTTTACCGAGGACGGGATCATGGTAGGGTCGCTCGAATTTGACGGTCTTTTCGGAGAAGAAGCTCGTGACGCCGTTGCCAACCATATCGCTAAGCTCGGCAAGGGCGGGAAAAAGGTCAACTATCGTTTGCGCGATTGGCTTGTCTCCCGCCAGCGCTATTGGGGCGCTCCCATTCCCGTGATTTACTGCCCCATATGCGGCACGGTTCCCGTTCCCGAGAAGGAACTGCCCGTACGGCTCCCCTATGATGTGGAATTTCGTCCGGACGGAAAATCTCCGCTTGCAAAGCACGAAAAGTTTATGCATACCGTTTGTCCGCAGTGCGGCGGCGAGGCGACCCGCGATGCGGACACCCTCGATACGTTTGTTTGTTCCAGCTGGTACTATCTGCGTTATGCGGACCCGAAAAACGACCGAGTGCCCTTTGACCGTGACAAAGTGGATAGGCTTTTGCCTGTGGACACCTATGTGGGCGGCGCGGAACACGCCTGCATGCATCTTTTGTATGCACGTTTCTTCACCAAGGCGCTGCGCGACATGGGCTATCTCGATTTTGATGAGCCCTTCCTCCGCCTTGTCCACCAAGGAGTAATTTTGGGACCGGACGGCAACCGCATGTCCAAGTCGCACGGGAATATCGTTTCCCCCGACGAGTACGTGGAGGAATACGGCGCGGACGCATTCCGCCTTTACTTGATGTTTGGTTTCTCCTATACGGAGGGCGGGCCGTGGAACGATGACGGGATCAAAGCCATCTCCCGTTTCATGGATCGCGTGGAAAAGATTATTCTCAAAGTCAGCGACTATCCCTCCGGCGGTGGAATGCTCGGCCCGGAAGAAAAGAAGCTGAATTATGCCCGTCATTATGCCATCAACCGCGTTACGAGGGATATGGAGTCCTTCTCTTTCAACACTGCCGTTGCGCGGCTCATGGAGCTGGTGAATGCGATCTATAAATATGACGGGCTGGAAAAGAAAAACTATACCCTGCTCAAAAATACCGCAAAAGACCTTCTTCTGCTCATGGCGCCCTGCGCTCCCCATTTTTGCGAGGAACTTTGGGAACAGACGGACGGAAAGGGCTCGGTGTTCGAGCAACCCTATCCCAAGGAGGACCCCAATGCCCTCGTGCTCGACGAGACGGAATATGCGGTGCAGGTCAACAGCAAGATCGTTTGCAAGACGATGATCGAAAACGGTCTCGGCAATGAGGAGATCCAGACGCTTGTGCTTGCGCTTCCCGAAGTCCGGGAAAAAACGGCCGGCAAGGAACTCAAAAAATGTGTTGTCGTTCCCGGGCGGCTCGTCAATCTCATTTTCGGATAATCGCTTTGTTCTATGAGGCCGCCCTGCGCAAATATTGCGCAGGGCGGCCTCCGTCTTAAAGATTCTTTTTATATTCGGTTCCCCAGTCCTCCATTGCTTCCCAAATCGGACGAAGCGAAAGCCCGAGTTCGGTGAGAGAATATTCGACGCGCGGAGGAACTTCGGCGTAGGCCGTGCGATTGACGAGACCATCTTCTTCCATGGCGCGGAGATTGTCGGAGAGCACCTTCTTACTGATCGGGATCTTTTTCAACAACTCGGAAAACCGCTGAGGCGCGCCCAGCAGATCGCGGATGATGAGCATTTTCCACTTATTTCCGATAAGCCGCACCGTCGTGGCAACGGGACAGTCGGGAAGTTCGTCTTTCGTCAGCATGATTTTTCCTCCGACAAAAGTATAACATAACTTTTGGGAGGCAGCAAGTAAAATCGGAAAAATTTGCGGGTAAACATTTTGTAACCATTGAGATTTTTTTTCGCTTGCGGCGTATAATTGCGGTATAAAATCTTTGGAGGCAATAAAATGAAAAATTTCGACAAAACAACCGTGACGGGCGGCGCCCGCACCGAACTTCATGATGCGCTTCATCTCACCGGCGCGGAAATCAGCGTCAATGCCCTTCCCGCAGGCGCGAGCGTACCCTTTGTCCATGCGCACAAACAGAACGAAGAAATTTACGCTGTTTTGGAAGGCAAAGGCAAAGCGGTGATCGACGGCGAGACAGTGCCGCTTGCCGCGGGCGATTGGGTGCGTATTTCTCCTGCCGCAAAGAGACAGTTTTTTGCAGATGCGGACGAAGGGATCAAGTATCTCTGCATTCAGGTAAAAGCAAATTCGCTTGAAAGCTATACCGCATCCGACGCACTTCTTTAACAAATGGCGTCCGAAGAAGAACGTGCAAGAATGATCGCCGCGCTCGAACACGCGGATGCTGTCGTGATCGGCGCAGGCGCGGGACTTTCTGCGGCAGCCGGATTCGAATATTCGGGAAAACGATTTCATGATAATTTTGCCGACTTCGAAGCAAAATACGGCTTTCATGATATGTATACGGGCGGTTTTTATCCATATTCCACGCAGGAGGAATATTGGGCGTATTGGTCGCGGTACATTCTCATCAACCGATACCAGGCTCCGCCCAAGCCCGTTTATGAAAGTTTGTATGAACTTGTCAAAGACAAAAACTATTTTGTGATCACAACGAACGTCGATCACTGTTTTCAGCGGGCGGGATTTCAGAAAGAACGGCTCTTTTACACGCAGGGCGACTATGGGCTCTTGCAGTGTTCGGTCCCCTGCCACAATCAGACCTATGATAACGAGGCTCTTGTTCGCCGCATGGTGGACAAGCAAAGGGATATGAAGATCCCCACCTCGCTTGTTCCTCGCTGCCCCGTCTGCGGAAAATTTATGACGATGAATTTGCGAAGCGATGATCGCTTCGTCGAGGACAAAGGTTGGCACACCGCCTACAAACGCTATCGAAGTTTTCTTAGCTCATACGGCAAAAAACACATTGTGTATTTCGAGATCGGGGTCGGGAGCAACACGCCTGCCATTATCAAATATCCCTTTTGGCGGTTCACACAACAAAATCCGAATGCGACCTATCTCTGTGTGAATCCGGAAGCGATCTGCCCTGAGGAAATCAAAGAACGCGCGATATTGCTTAAAACGGATATTGCGGAGTTGTTATCATAAAAAGCCCCAAAAATCGGGGCTTTTTATGATAGTATGCGTGACATAATACTATGCTAAATGCCGTTTTTGTAAACTTCTCTGCAAATATGACGGGCATAAGCGGCGGCAACATTGATCTTTGTCACCCTTTCGAGCGTTCCGAAGAAGGCGTTGGAATTGACCTCGCATACGAGATAACCTTTCGTTCCGTACAGGAGATCAATGCCGCAATAATCTAACCCGAGCCGCTCTGCAACTGCTTCGCAGAGATTTGCCGCGCCCTCATCAACAAGCATGGCCTCCCCTTTTCCGCCGAGTTCGGCATTGGAGCGAAAGTCGGTTTGGGACGTCCTCTTCATGGCGGCGATCGCTTTTCCGCCTACCACAATGACGCGTAGGTCTCGGCCCGCGCTCTCTTTGATAAATTCTTGATAAAGGTACGGTTTGTTCAATAGCTGCGAGGAAAGTGCAAAGAGCTCCTCTCTGTTGTTTACCAAATAGACTTGTTTTCCAAGTGAGCCGAAGCATTCCTTTACGACAAGCGGATATCCGAGCGATTCGGCTGCGTCCAAGAGCTCACCGCTCGGCGCCTTGCCCTCCGTGTAGCAGAGGAGCGAAGATACGGTCTTTGGCTGCGGAAAGCCCGAGAGAGCAAGATAAGTGAGCATTTTGTCGTCGCAAATTTCAATGGACTTTGCACGGTTGAAAAGCCTGAATTTTCGTTCGAGAAGGTACGCCATATATTTGTCTTTGTCGAGATACACGCAAAAATCCCCCGCTCTTTCCAAAAGTTTGGGGGAATTTTTGACAATGTCCGTTCTCACACCGAGCGCCGTCAGCTCTTCTTTAAGACGCCGCGGCTGGTTGAGCTCGTGTTCGGACGAAGTATAGGCATTGACAACGATAAATCCTTGTTTCATAAAGAAAGCGGAGCTGCATGCCCCGCTTGATTTTTACGATACGACGCGAAGCACCGCTTCGACTTTGGCGATGTCGGACGCATTCAGTTTTGCGACTGCATTTTTGATTGCGGCCTCGTGCGTTTCATGAGTGACGAGGACGAGTGTTGCCCCCTCCGCATCGGGTGTTTGCAAAAGTTCGAGAATGGAAATGTTGTTTTTTCCGAAGATCGCGGCGATCTTAGAGAGCACGCCAGTTCTGTCATTGACGGAGAGCCGCATATAGTAAGAACTTGCGAAGTCGGAGACAAATTTGATCTCTTTTTCGGGATTGGCGTTGTTCTTGAATGTAGAATAGCGGGGTTCCGTGCGCGAGGCGGCATACAGGATATCGCTTACAACGGCGCTGCCCGTGGGAAGGTCACCCGCGCCCTTGCCGTAGAGCATGAGATCGCCCAGGGAATCCCCTGTCAAAAATACAGCGTTATAGCTGCCGGAAACGGAAGCAAGGGGATGATCTTTCTTGACAAACGCGGGGTGGACACGCACTTCGATGCCCTCTTCCGATTGTTTGGAAATTGCAAGGAGTTTCAAACGATAGCCGAGCGCTTTGCCGTGGGAGATGTCTTCGGGGGTGATGCCGGTAATGCCCTCCCGCAGAACTTTTGTATAAGGGATCTTGGTATGGAAGGCAAGCGATGAGAGAACGGACAATTTATAGGCCGCGTCAAAGCCTTCCACATCGGCGTCGGGGTCGGCTTCTGCATAGCCGAGTTTCTGCGCCTCTTGAAGCGCTTCGGCATAGGAGGTCCCCTCCTCCGTCATTTTTGTGAGGATGAAATTGGTCGTTCCGTTGATGATCCCCATCATGGAGACGATCTTGTTGGACTGCACGCCGTCCAGCAGAGTGCGGATAATGGGGACGCCGCCCACGCAGCTCGCTTCGAAGTAAAGCCCCGCCGAGTGCCGCTTAGCCGTCCGTTCCAGCTCATGATAGTATTTTGCGATGAGCTCTTTATTGCTCGTGACGACCGTCTTTCCGCCATAAAGTACATCGAGCACATAATCACGGGCGACGCTCACACCGCCGATACACTCCACCACGATGTTGACATCGGGATTGCAGGCAACTTCGGCAATGTTATGCGCAACAAGTTCCTCGGGAACGCCGAGTTCTTTGAGCCGCTCCTCGTTTTGTTCGAGCACGCATTCGACGTTGATGTCGAGCGACTGTGTCGTTTGATAAAATTCTCTGTGCTCCGTGAGGATGCGGTAAGTGCCGCCCCCCACAACTCCAAGCCCGAGAATGGCAACGCCTACTTTTTTCATTTGGTTTCCCCCCCAAAATTCAAATCATAGAGATATTTTAAGCCATAGAGAGTGAGCGTTTTGTCGATGATATCAATGCACTTCGTCTCTTGTGCCATCGTCTCGGCAAAGCCGCCCGTGGCAACGGTGAGCATATCGTTTGTGCCTAGCTCCCTCTTGATTTTTTTGACGATAAATTCTACCAATCCCGCGAAGCCGAACACGATCCCCGCCTGCATATTGGTAACGGTGTTGGTGGCGATCACGCTCTTGGGCGCTTCGATCTCCACGCGCGGCAATTTTGCGGTACCGTTGACAAGGCTGTCGAGCGAACCTTTGATCCCGGGCGCGATCACGCCGCCGATGAACTCCCCCGCTTCATTCAAAATGTTAAATGTTGTTGCAGTCCCGAAGTCCACAATGGTGATCGGTTTGCCTTCGCCGTACTTTTTGAGCGCAGCGACGTTGTTGACAATGCGGTCCGCTCCCACCTCGCGCGCATTGTCGGCCCGCATTTTGAGTCCTGTTTTGATCCCGGGGCCGATTTGCAAAGGCTTGGTATGAAGATACAGATCGAGCATATGCACAAGGGTATAATCCAAAGAAGGCACCACAGAAGAGATGATCGCCCCCGCGATCTCCCCAGCGGCGATCCCGTTGAACCCGAGCATAGCAAGGAGCTGCGTTCCGTATTCGTCTGACGTCCGTTTAAGGTCGGTCGCAACGCGGAAAGAGAGTTTTAAGTCGTCGCCGTCGAACACGGCATATTTGATGTTGGAATTTCCGACGTCAATGCAGAGGATCATGCGTTATTCTCCGTAACGGGCTGCGGCTTGTCCTGCCCTTCTGGAAGTTTTGATTTGGATTTTTTTCCGATCTGCCTTTCCACGACGAGCACCACGCGGTGCAAGGCGGGAGCCAATACGATATTTATGGCAAATTCGATAAAAAAGTTATAGGTTACGATCCCGACAAGAATGAATACAAAGATGTTCATTCCCTCCATGCCGAGCGGCGTTTGAAAGACTGCGATCGTATCCGTAATGCACAGGCAGCCCAAAACAAACAACCCTGTGTTTACAACGGGTGCAGAGAGCGCAGCCGTAAAAACTGCGGCAAGCGTGCTCTTCGGCGCGATCAGACGGTACAAAAGCGCGGGAACGATCCCGGCCGCGACCCCTTTCACGATGCAGATAAGCACGGTCATCACGGGAACGTCGGCGAGGAGCGTTGCGGTGAATGCGTCCGTTCCCGAAACGCCGAACATCAGCACGATGAAGCCGAAGATAAGTCCGAGGAGCCCTCCCGCCTGCCAGCCGAGCAAGATCCCGCCGAGTACAATGGGCACAAGCGAGAAACTGAGCGATGTGGTACCGAATGTAAACAGGCCGAAGCCCGCAAGACATTGGAACAGCACGATGAGCGCCACGAGTACCGAGAAGTAGGCGATGTTCTTTGCGGAGAACATCTGCCGAACGCCGTTTTTTACCATATTCAATTCCCTCCATCGGATTTCCATGCCGGAATATCCGTGAAAATAAAGATATTTCGTCCCAAAAACGAATGAAACCGTTGCCGTATCTCTTCGTGCAAAGGGAACGATCTTGTATTATTATATCAAATAATCATGCCGTTGGCAACTAAATGAACAACCTTTCGGGTAACATTTTTTGCCACCTGCACATAGCATAATGTAGAAGCGGTTGCGGAGAAAAAATTACATACTTCCCGCCGCATTCAAGGAGGAAAAACTATGAATAGCTGTTTGCAAGGCAATAGCTGCCTTTGGATTCTCATCATCCTGCTCATTTTGGGAACGTGCGGGAACGTTTTCAATTCGAGCGTGTTCACCGGTTGCGGTCTGCCGATCCTCGTTGCTCTTCTTTATTGCATGTGGAGAAACGGCACCTTGCGTACCATTTTCGGCGGCTGCGGGTGCAATAACAACTGACAATTCTGCGTTTTGAATCCGATTCCGCAAGCGAAAAGCCCTCCCGTGCGGGAGGGCTTTAACTTAGCTTTTCAGATAGAGCAGAAGTGCGGCAATCGTTTTGGCGTCACGGATGACGCCGCTTTTCACGAGCGAAAGAGCCTCCTTTGCCGGAAGTTCGACCACGTCAAGAAATTCGTCTGCATCGAGGTGGCGGTTTCCCCTGCGGACATTTTTTGCCGCATAAAGATATATTTTTTCATTGGAATATCCGGGGGTCGGATAGAGCACCGTCAGCGGAGACAAGTCGGCGATGAAGCCCGTTTCCTCTTCGAGCTCCCTTTGGGCCGCGAGCATGGGGTCCTCTCCCCGTTCGAGCTTTCCTGCGGGAATTTCGAGCAACTCTTCGCCGTATGCATAGCGGAATTGCCTTACGAAAACGACGTTTTCCCCCTCGACACACAGTACGGCAGCACCGCCCGGATGCTCGACGATCTCCCGCTTACAGAGTCTGCCGTCGGGAAGCTCGGCGTCGTCGCAGCGGAGATTGACGATTTTTCCCTGATAAATGTAATTTTTGCGGACAGTCTTTTCCTTCAAATCCATTGCTTACAGATCTCCGGCGAGACGGAAAATTTCATTGCTGTTCTCATCGGAACAATCCGCTACCTGCAAGAAGTAGAGATAGCCGCACAGAAGCGCTTTGAGCTCGTCGTAGTCCCCTCTTCCCACCGCCGCGTACAGCTCGTTGAGGATCATATCGGCCGCAATGGCGTCCTCTTTTCCCAAGGGCATAGAGGCAATGCGCGTGCGTTCGAGCGAAATTTTTTCGGCGAGCTGTTCCAAACGGTTCTCCTCTTGCTTGCGGCGGAGAGCGGGTGCGACCCTTCCCAAATCGGGATAGCAATCTCTTACAATGTCGCGGAAGGGACGGATGACGCGGTCGACAAAGATCGCATAGCTTGCCGTATAGCTGCCGTCCTCATAGAAATACCGCAACAGAAAATCATTGAATTTCATGGTGCCGTTGTCAAATTCCACAAGCAGGCAAAATACAAAGGCAAGAATGTCGCTCCGTTCGCTTGGCAGGTAGGCCTCGCCGCGTGTATAGCGCCCCCCTTCGCCGGGCTGTTTGAGATAGGCTTGTTTTGCCGCGGGATAGTCGAAGCCCTGCGTGACGGCGGCAAAAAGTCCGCGCAGTTCGTCGCAGGTGGCAATCGCGCGGAGGAGCTCCCCGATCTTGGTGTCCGCAAGAATGAACTTCCCTGTGATGAGTTCGTCGCAGGCGGCAAAAAATCGTTGCATTTTTTCGGTGTTATCTTCCATAGCGGTTCCGTCCTTTTCGGCATATTATATAACTTTATATTTCTCTTTTGCTATTATAGCACAAATCTGAAAATAATTAAAGAATTTTTCCGAAAATATCTTGATTTTGTTGCGGATTTTCGTTATAATATAGAAAATTTATGATGAATGGAGGAAAACCTATCATGAAGTCTTTGAAAATTTCTCTTGAAATGGCACAGAAAGTAAAGGAGTTCGTTACGATCACCCAGGGCTGCGAGTGCGAGATCCTTCTCAAAAGCGGCAAGTATGTTGTCGACGCCAAGTCCATCCTCGGCATTTTCAGCCTTGATTTGAGCAAGCCCCTTACCGTGGAAATTTACAGCGACGACTGCGCGGAGCTTCTTGCACAGCTTCAAAAATTCGCCGCGTAACCAAAAGCGCCGGAATGAGAAACAAGCAGCCGCTTAAAAACTTTTTAAGCGGCAATTTGTGTTAATAAAGCCGAAAGAGCAAAGGAATAAGCCCGCATGTTGGTTAAGGGAGAAACATCTGTCAACAAGTTAATACTTCTTTTCGTGTTCGACAAGATGGAGTGCCCTCTTTCCGAGCGTACCTTGATCGATATGTGCACCTCCTCCAACGATTGGATCAATTATATGGATTGCATGGTGCTTCTCCACAAGTTGCTTTCGGACGGCTTTATTTGCGAGATCCCCAGCAGCGACGACCCCCTCTATATGCTTACGACCGAGGGCCGTGAAACGCTTGCCAATTTTTACATCAATATCCCGAGAAGTCTCCGCGAAGAGATTTCGAGGTTCGTTAAAAACAACAGCGCGAAGTTCCGCACCCGTCAGGACTGTAAGTCCGACTATTACTTGAATGCGGACGGAACATATACCGTCTTTTTGAAGATCCTTGCACCCATGCAACCGATGTTAGAGCTCAAATTTGTCGTCCCCGACAAAAAGACCGCGAGCTATATCTACAAAAAATGGGAGGACAAGGCTTCGGAAGTCTATTCCGTACTCTACGAAACGCTTGTTGATTGAGAGGTAAAATCATGATTACTTATTCTCCGAAAGGGACATGTTCCAAACAGATCGTCTTTGACATGGACGAGGAGCACCGCATTCACAATCTCAAATTTATCGGTGGATGCAGCGGTAATTTACAGGGCATCAGCCGCCTTGTCGAGGGCAAAAAGGCGGAGGAGATCATACCGCTTCTGAAAGGTATCCGTTGCCGCCAGAACACCTCCTGTCCCGATCAGCTTGCTAAGGCGCTCGAAGAACAGATCACGCCCAAAGAAGCGTAAAGAGCTAGACTGCAAAAAAAGACCTGTCCGCTTTGGACAGGCCTTTTTTGTGTCAACTTACTTTGTAGTTTTTTGCAAGCCCCCCCTCGCTTGTCTCTCGGTAGCGGGCGTTGAGGTCTTTTCCCGTTTCGTACATTGTATGTACGATGAGATCAAAGGAAATTTTTCTCGTGCCGTGCAGGACTTTCGCAAGTTCGGCGCTCGTGAGTGCACGAAGAGCGGCAACTGCATTTCGTTCGATACAGGGGATCTGCACATAGCCGCAGACAGGGTCGCAAGTGAGACCCAGCTGGTGTTCGAGCGCAATCTCGGCGGCATATTCGATCTCATCCGCCGGCGCATTGAAAAGACGGCACACGGCTGCTGCGGCCATGCTCGTTGCCGTGCCGACCTCCGCCTGGCAGCCGGCCTCCGCGCCGCTGACGGAGGCGTTTTGTTTGACAGTGATCCCCACTAACCCCGCCACCGCCAAAGCTGCGATGATCCGATTATCCGAATACCCATGCATTCTGCTCAAATAGAAGAGCACTGCGGGAAGTACGCCGCATGCGCCGCAGGTGGGTGCGGTGACAATGGTTCCGCCGCTGGCGTTCTCCTCGCTTGTGGCGAACGCAAAGGCGCATAAGTGCCGCTTTTCCATCTGTGCGGGCGTCTCTTCGCGGTCCACCGTCTCAAAGAGCGTCTTGGCCTTGCGGACGACCTTCAATTTCCCCGGAAGGATCCCCTCCGCGGTAAGCCCTCTTTTGATCGCCGCCTGCATCGTGTGCCAGACTTCGAGCAAAAAATCTTTGATGTGCCCGTCCTCGAAATCATAGACAACTTGATCGAGGGTACAGTTGTGCTCGCGGCAGTATGAGAGGATCTCTTCGAAATTTTGAAAAGGATAGACGTCTCCCCCCTCCGCCGCGGGTTCGCCGGATACCTGGATCGTGCCCCCGCCGACCGAAAGATAGGTCAGTTTTCCGATGCACTTTTCACCCACATACCCTTCGATCGCAAGCGTATTGGGGTGCGGAATGTTTTCCTCCTCATAATTGAAAACGATTTCGCAAGGTTTCGGCGCAAGGGTGGAAAGAATGATCTCGTCCGTCAGATGCCCTTTCCCGGTGTAGGCGAGCGACCCGTACAAGGTCACGCGGAAACGTTCCGCCTCGGGATAGCGGGAGAAAAAGTCTTTTGCGGCGCGCTCGGGCCCCATGGTGTGTGAGCTCGAAGGACCTTTTCCGATTTTATATAATTCTCTTAAAGATTCCATACTCAGTTTTTGAAGTGCCGTTCTCCCGTGCAGAGGACGGCGATTTTATATTTGTCGCAGAGGGAGATAAATTCCTCCGAACAGTTGCCTGTCTGGATCACGGCCGTGATCCCCGCATTATGGCACATTTCAACACATTCAAGGTCGGGCAGGTCCGCATCGGAGGCGAGCACGCAGCCCTTAGCCTTTTCCTCCGAAAGCTCGATCGCAAAACGGAGCGCAAGCGTTCGGTTGATCTGCCCCGTGCCGATCCCGACCGTTTCCCCCTCCCGCCCGAGGACGACTGCGCTCGATCGGGCGTGCTTGGCGACCTTATAACAGAAATTGAGTGCGCGCACTTCCTGCTCCTTTGGCTTGCGTTTCGTGACGCAGTAGGAGGATGTTCCGGCGAGGGTATCATAGGACTGCACAAGCAATCCGCCGTAAATCTTTTGCAGATCGAAGGTGGAAAATTGCACCTTGCTGCGAATGCCCGGCATTTCAAGCAAGATGAGCGTTTCCTTGAAGCGCAGCTCGGTCATTGCCTCGGGCGTGAAGCCCACCGCGAGGATCACTTCGGCGCCAGTCTCCTTCAATGCGACCGCAAGACGGGTCTCAACTACCCCATTGACGGCAATAATGCCGTTTTTCCCGTGCATGGGATCGGCGTTCTTTGCGCGCAGGAAGGCATCGTATATGCTCTCCCCGATCCCCGCGCCGCAGGGAGCGCGATGTTTACAGATGACAGCGGCAGGCTGATCAAATTCCTTGACAAGTTCGAGCGCTGCATTGGCGTCATAGATGTTATTGTAGGTCATGACGGGCCCGGCAAGTTGTCTTGCCCGTGCAAGAGACCCTTCTTTGAGAAGCGGCTCGCGGTAGACGGCGGCCTTTTGGTGCGGATTCTCGCCGTAGCGCATTTCCTGCGCTTTTTCATACGTGACGGTGAAGTTCTGCGGAAAAGGAATTTTCAGTTGGTGGGAAAGATATTGCGCCACAAGGGCATCGTAGGAGGCCGTGCAGGAGAAGGCCTTATACATAAAATATTTTCGCTCCTCTTCGGTGAAAACTCCCGCCGCAAGATCGCACAGGATCCGCTCATAGTCCGAAGGGTCGCATACGGCGATCGTACTTTGAAAGTTTTTGGCCGCCGCGTTGAGCAGCGCCACGCCTCCCGCGTCGATATGCGCCGCCGCTTCCTCGAAGGGCACGCCCGCCTCCATGTCGTCCTTGAACGGATAGAGGTTGACAATGACGAGTTCAATGGGATAAACGTCATCGGAATCAAGCTGGGCAAGCTGCTCCGGAGTAAAACGGTTTGCTATGATGCCCGTGTAGATCGCGGGATGGACTGCTCTCACATTGCCGCCGAGCGGCTCCGGATAGCCCGTGAGATCGTGCGCCGAGATCACCTTGATCCCCGCCTCGCACAACACTTTGCACGTCCCTTCGGTAGCGATGAGTTCATAGCCGTACTCTGTGAGGTAGCGGCAGAAGTCGGCAAGCCCCTCCTTGTTGTAGACGCTGATATACGCCCTCTTGTTCTTCATGTATCTTCCCCCCTTGTATCTTTCCCCAAAACGCACATACTGATTGCGCTATGGTTCTGCTCTATATCTTGCTCACAGTGTATATTCTTGCCGTAAACTTTTATGCCTTCCGTCTCGTGAAAACGCAGCGGGAGGATGTCGAAGCGGGCGGAGAACCGGCAGGCGACGGAAAACTCTTGTTGGCGGCGCTCCTGGGCGGCGCAGCGGCAATTTATGTCTCCATGTTTGCCATGCGGTACCGATTGAGCAATCTTCTGCTCATGATCGCAATGCCCGTTCTTGCGGTACTGAATATCTATGGCTTTTATCTCGGTTTTCGGTCGGTGTGGATGTTTTTATGAGTCGAAACCGTGTTCCATGAGCCATTTGCAGACGCCATCCTCTTCACAGTAACCGACGACGCCCGTCGCTTTCTCTTTGAGCCACTGATCGGCGTTCATCACGGCATATTTTTGTTCGCAGACGTCGAACATATCCGAATCGTTGGCGGTATCACCGAAGCAGATCACCCGGTCACAGCCGAGAAACTGTCTTAGGAAGGCAACGCCGTTTGCCTTTGTCGCAGCGCGCGGCGAAATTTCCATCCAAAAGTCGTTTTGATACATTTCTTGATGGAAGATACAGATGAAACGGGGATCATATTTGAGAACATTCCAGGCCTGTTCAAGATGCTCCCGTGCGCCGATACAGTGGAAATAGAATACATAATCGGCGAGAAGTTCCGCTTCGGAGTGAACGGGCGCAAGGCGGCTTTCCCCTCGGCGACGGAATAAATAGCGGCGCATTCCCTCTGTTTCGCGTTCCACGATCCATTTCACTTTCTCTTTCCCCTCTTGTGCGGAATAAGCAAAGGGATGAATATCGAAGGAATTGAGCACATCGAGGATATAGCGTTTTTCCTCTTCCGAAAGAAGGATGGCACGCAGCGTTTTGTCGGTTGTGTAGTCATAGAGAAGCCCGCCGTTGTACAAAACGACGGGAATATTCAAGTTCAAACCTGAGGTGGCATTTTTGGCGCTCTCGGCCGAGCGGGCGGTGGCAAAGGTAAAGAGAAGTCCTTCACCGATGAGCCTGTTAAGATGTTCGCAGCTGTAAGCTGAGACACGCTGCTCCTTGGTGAGCAGAGTTCCGTCGAGGTCGGTCACGAATAATGTTTTCATAGATTCCTTTTGGCAAAGCTGCTTGGAATTTTCCGAACGATACTATTCTAACATATGAATGGCGAAATGTCAATCGGCGTAAGGAATGTTGGGAAAGAGAAATCGAAAATTTGTTAAAATATATTTTCGGAAAAAATTCGGAAAAGGGCGCGAAAATAATTGACAAGAAAGGAAAACTTTGATAGAATGAACAAGCGTTGATTGATGCGGGTGTAGTTCAATGGTAGAATTCCAGCCTTCCAAGCTGGCCGCGTGGGTCCGATTCCCATCACCCG
>CANRPN010000012.1 GCA_947632505.1 uncultured Clostridia bacterium
TCCTCAGGAGGAGCTGTCACCGCAGGTGACTGAGGTGGTGAATATTTGTGACAAAGGGCACCACCCCCCTACCCCCCTCCTTAGGAGGGGGCAAGCAAGGCTTTCCCGCTTTGCCCCGCTCGAATGCTTGCCAAGTCGATTCGTTTATGGTATAATGCTTTGGATATGAAAGTGTTTGCGGTAAGCGATCTGCACCTCTCGGGCCTCATGGACAAGCCGATGAATGTGTTCGGCCCCGAGTGGGAGGGTCACTTTGAAAAAATCAAGGCCGATTGGGAGAAAAAGGTCACGGACGAGGACGTTGTGCTCATCGGCGGGGATACCTCGTGGGGCATGTACCTCGAAGAGGGCGCGTTCGACCTCAAATCGCTCGCTCCCCTCAAAGGTCAAAAGGTATTCATCCGCGGCAATCACGACTTCTGGTGGAGCGCGATCTCCCACGTGCGCGCCTCCGCGCCCGACGAGACCTTTCACTTCCTGCAAAACGACTGTATCAAACTCGGCAAATATATCATCGCAGGTTCGCGGGGCTGGCTGTGCCCGGGGAGTACCGACTTTACCGAGCACGACATGGCGCTCTACCTGCGCGAGGGGGAGCGTTTCAAGCTCGCCTTCAAAGAGGCGGAAAAGGTGCGCTGCGAGGGAGACGTGCTTCTCGCCCTCATTCATTACCCGCCCTTCAACGTGAAGCTCGAAGACACGGTTTTCACCCGTCTCTTCGAAGAGAACAGGGTAGATAAAGCGGTGTTCGGGCACTTGCACGGCGCGGGCTACTTCCCTCTCCGCAGTGAAAAGAACGGTATTTTGTATTACCTTACCTCCTGCGATAAACTGCATTTCACCCTGACGCAGATCTGCTGAAACTATTTTTGGAGCATAAACCGTGAACAGAAAAGACTTATTGGGGCTGTACGATCTCTCCGCGGAGGAGATCGAGGAGATCCTCACGCTCGGGCTCTCCTACAAAGCCGCTCTGAAACGGGGCGAAAAAGAGCACAGCGCGCTCAAAGGGCGGTCGGTCATCACCCTCTTCTATGAGAACAGCACCCGCACCCGCACGAGCTTCGAACTCGCCGCAAAATTTTTGGGTGCGAAGGTCGTGAGTATTTCCGTCGCAACGTCCTCCGTGCAGAAAGGGGAGACTCTCGTCGACACGGGCAAGACGCTCGACGCCATGAAAAACGACGTCATTGTCATCCGTCACCCCATGGGCGGCGCGCCCAAACTTCTCGCCGATACGGTGAAGGCGCACGTCGTAAACGGCGGCGACGGCATGAACGAACACCCCACGCAGGCCCTTCTCGACATGCTCACCTTAAAGGAGCATTTGGGCAGCATCAAAGGCTTAAAGGTCGCGATTTTGGGGGACATCCGCCATTCCCGCGTCGCAAAGAGCAACTTATACGGTCTCACCAAGCTCGGCGCGGAGGTCAGGCTGTTCGGGCCCAAGACCCTTCTGCCCGAGGGCTTGGAGCGGGAGGGTGCGATCGTCTGTTCCTCCCGCGAAGAGGCGGTAAAGGGCGCGGACGCCGTGATGGGGCTGAGGATCCAGCTCGAACGGCAGAAGGCGGGCAACTTCCCCTCGCTCGGCGAATTTGCAAAATATTACGGCGTGGACGAACAAGTTTTGTCCCACGCGAAAAAGGGCGCGCTCGTCCTTCACCCGGGGCCCGTCAACCGCGGGGTGGAGCTTTCGAGCGGCGTGATCGACGGCGCGCAGAGCCATATTGAGGACCAGGTCCTCTCGGGACTTGCCGTGCGCATGTCCGTCTTGTCCCTTCTCGGGAAGGAGGAAAGAGCATGATCTTCAAAAATGCCGAAGTGGTATTCAAAAACGGCGTCATTCGCGCCGATCTCACGGTGGAAAACGGCAAGATCGCCGCGATCGGGGCGGCGGGCGAAGGGGAGACGGTGGACTGCTCGGGCCTTACGATCTTTCCCGGGCTCATCGACATGCACGTCCACCTGCGGGAGCCGGGATTCGAACGAAAAGAGGACGTTTTGAGCGGCAGCCGCGCGGCCGTCAAGGGCGGTTTCACGCAAATCTGCTGTATGCCCAATACCGACCCCGTCATAGACAATAAAGTCGTCGTCACCTATCTCAAAGCGCGGGCGAAAGAGGTCGGGCTCTGCAAAATTCACCCGATCGGCGCCATCACCAAGGGACAAAAGGGGGAGGAACTCTCCGCGATCGGCGGCATGAAGGCGGCGGGGATCGTCGCCCTCTCCGAGGACGGAAAGAGCGTCCTCTCCTCCAAACTCATGGCCAACGCCATGCTGTACGCAAGCGACTTCGGGCTCAAATGTCTCTGCCACTGCGAGGACCCCGCTCTTTCGGACGGCGGGGTCGTCAACGAGGGATATAACGCTACCGTGACGGGTCTGAAAGGAAGCATCCGCGCCGCCGAGGACATCATGATCGCGCGCGAACTCTGCCTTGCGGAGAGCCTCGATTTGCCCGTCCACATCTGCCACGTCTCCACATACAGCGGCGTGCAGCTCATCCGCGAGGCCAAGGCGCGGGGGGTGAAGGTCACGGCCGAGACCTGTCCGCACTACTTCACGCTCACGGACGACGCGATCCGCTCCTTCGACACGAATACCAAGGTCAACCCGCCGCTCAGAGAGGAAAAGGACCGCCTTGCGATCGTCGAGGGCCTCAAAGACGGCACGCTCGACTGTATTGTCACCGATCATGCCCCTCACCACGAGGACGACAAGCGGGTGGAATACGACCGCGCGGCGTTCGGGATCAGCGGCTTGGAGACGAGTTTCGCCCTCTCCTATACCCAACTTGTCAAAGGGGGCGTTCTCACGCTGCCGCAGCTTGCGGAAAAAATGAGCGGAGCTCCCGCACGCATCCTCGGTTTGGTGGGCGGGGAACTCAAAGTCGGCGCGCCCGCGGACCTCACGATCGCCGATCTCGGCAAGAAGTGGACGATCGACCCGAAAGACTTTGTCAGCAAGGGGAAAAATACGCCCTTTGGGGGCAGGGAAGTGTTCGGAAAGGTTGTCTATACCGTCGTGGACGGCGGCATCAAATATTCGCTCGCAAGGGGGAACAAGGCATGATCGTCGATTCCCTCATTGAAAAGATCATAGAGAAGCAAAACCCCACCTGCGTGGGGCTGGATACCTCCTTTTCCTATCTTCCCGAGGAGATGCAGCGCGTTTCGGGAGCGGAGGGTATGGCGGAGGCCGTGCTTGCCTTCAACAGGAACATCATCGACGCAGTGTGCGACATTGTGCCCGCCGTCAAGGTGCAGATCGCCTATTACGAGGCGCTGGGGCCTCAGGGGCTGTCCTGTTTTTCGGCGACCTGCCGCTATGCCAAGGAGATGGGACTCGTCGTCATCACCGACGCGAAGCGGAACGACATTGGCGCGACCGCCGCGCAGTATGCGGAGGCGTACTTCTCCCACGGGCCGTTCGGGAGCGACTTTCTCACCGTCAACGGCTACCTCGGCACGGACGGGATCGCGCCCTTTGTCGAAGAATGCAAACAAAACGACCGCGGGATCTTCGTCCTCGTCAAGACGAGCAATCCCTCCTCGGGCGAGTTGCAAGACCTGAAACTTTCGGACGGCCGCACCGTATACGAATGCATGGGGGACATGGCCGAACAGTGGGGGAAAGGGACCTGCGGCAAATACGGCTATTCCCGCGTGGGGGCGGTCGTCGGAGCGACCTATCCCGAGGAAGCGAAAATTTTGCGCGAACGCCTTGCACATACCTTCTTTTTGATCCCGGGTTACGGCGCGCAGGGCGGAAACGCCGAAATGCTCAAAAATTGCTTCACAAGAGGGGGCATGGGCGGGATCGTCAACAATTCCCGCGGCATTCTGTGCGCCTACAAAAAACGCGGGGGAAGCTATTTTGAAGCGGCGCGGGCGGCCGCGCTCGACATGCGGACCGATCTTCTGTCCGTTCTGGGGGAAATATGTGCGAATTGACAGCCACCGTTCTCGAAAATAAATTGATCGCCGAAGAAATTTATTCTCTCACGTTCGCCTGCGAAGAAGCGGTCAAAGTGCGGGCGGGGCAGTTCGTCATGGTGGGGGTAGACGGGTTTCCGCTCCGCCGTCCCATCGCCGTCTGCAAAGCGGAGGGAGAGCGCATCACGGTGTGCTACCGTCTGAAAGGCGAGGGCACGCGGCGGCTCGCTTCCCGCTATTCCCGCGGGGAGAAGATCTCCGTGCTCCTTCCCCTCGGCAACGGATATTATGTGTCGGAAACGGAAAAACGGGTCGCGCTTGTCGGCGGCGGCGTGGGAGTGTTTCCCCTCATCTCCGCTATCCGCGAGTACGCCGACACAAAGGAAATCTACGCCTATATGGGCTTCCGCAACAAGGCCGCGCTCTGTATGCAGTACGAAATGCAGCGCGGAAAGGAGCTCGTCATCGCCACGGACGACGGCTCGGCGGGCTATCACGGCACATCCGTGCAGGCCTTTATGGAAAATTTCGAAAGGGTGAAGCCGGACGTCGTGCTCTCCTGCGGTCCCACGCCCATGCTCCGCGCCCTCAAAAATGCCATGACGGGGCGGGATATTCCCACCTATGTCTCCTTGGAGGAGCGCATGGGCTGCGGTTTGGGCGCCTGTCTCGTCTGCGTATGCAGCCTTACGAACGGGCAGCATGCGCGGGTATGTAAGGACGGCCCCGTATTTGAGATCGGCGAGGTGGCGCTATGAGCGATCTGCGCGTGAAGCTCTGCGGGGTGGAGCTCAAAAACCCCGTCATTCCCGCGTCGGGAGCCTTCGGATTCGGGCGGGAATTTAATGATATTTACGACATCTCCGTTTTGGGCGCCGTCGCCACCAAGGGGCTCACTTTGGAGCCACGCCTCGGCAACCCCGTTCCGCGCATTGCGGAGAGCAGAGGGGTCATTCTCAACGCCGTCGGGCTGCAAAATCCGGGCGTGGAGCGCTTTATCGGGCAAGACCTCACCTGGCTGAAAGGCAAGACCCGCGTCATTGCAAACGTCGCGGGGAGAGAAGTCGGGGATTACGGAGAAATTTGCGCGCGGTTGGACGGGCTGGTGGACTTCATCGAGCTCAACATCTCCTGCCCCAACGTCAAGTGCGGCGGCATGGCGCTCGGCATTCGGCCCGAAAACGTGGAAAACGTTACACGGGTCGCAAAAAGCGCGCTCAAAACCACGCCGCTCATTGTAAAGCTCTCCCCCAATGTGGAGAACATCGCCGTAAACGCAAGGGCGGCGGAGCAGGGCGGCGCGGACTGCGTCTCCCTCGTCAATACCTTTACGGGAATGGCGATCGACATCGAAACGCGCCGTCCCGTTCTCGCCAACAACACGGGCGGGGTCTCGGGCGCGGGCATCAAACCCATCGCCGTGCGCATGGTTTACGAAGTGAGCCGCGCGGTGAAGCTCCCCGTCATCGGCATGGGGGGGATCACCTGCGCCGAGGATGCCATCGAATTTTTAATGGCGGGCGCGACCGCCGTGCAGGTCGGCACGCAGAACTTTACCGATGCGCTTGCCTGCCCGAAGATCATCGCGGGCATGGAGCAGTGGTGCGCCTCCCATGGCGTGGAGCGCGTCTCCGACCTCGTGGGCGCGGCGAAAATGAACAGTTAAGGAGCGTCTATGTTAAACTATAAACAGCGGTTTCTTCAATTCATGGTGGAAAACGAAGTGTTGCTCTTCGGCGACTTCACCTTAAAGAGCGGCAGACAGGCCCCCTATTTTGTCAACACGGGCAAGTACCGTACGGGCAGCCAGATCGCCCTGCTCGGGGAGTACTATGCCGAGTGCTATCTCGCCCACGGCATACAGGCGGATACCCTTGTGGGGCCCGCCTATAAGGGGATCCCGCTCGCCGTTTCCGCCTCCATTGCGCTCGCGAAGCGCGGCACGGACGTCGGCTTCTGCTTCGACAGAAAGGAGGCGAAAGATCACGGCGAGGGGGGATCGTTTGTGGGACAGACCCTCCGCGACGGCGACAGCGTCTGTCTTATCGAGGATGTGATGACCTCCGGCAAGGCCTTCCGCGAGATCTTGCCCAAACTCAAACAGGAGGCGAATGTCAACGTCGCCGCCATGATCATTTCGGTGGACCGTCAGGAGAAGGGCACGGGCGAAAAGTCCGCCGTGGAAGAGGTGTTCGAGACCTATGGTATCCCCGTCTATTCCATCGTGACGATGGAGGACATCATCGAGGCCATCGAGGAGGGCGTCATCGAGGGCAGAGAGTTTCTCGGCAGGATGAAGGCCTACCGCGCGCAGTACGGCGCATAGCCGCAGCGCAGCCCGCCTGCGAAAAAACTATTCGGTGAGCGTGTTGGCGGTGAGCTCCAACAGCTTATTGTTTTGATGGGCGCGTTTCAGGGTGGCGGGCGTCACCGTTTCACCCGTCTGCGCAACGCCCGCGACCTGCTTTTTCACCTGCCGCCCGATGAGGCCGAATGCCTCCCGTTCGGCAGCGGCGGTCTCTTCATTTTGTTTGGTTTTTGCGACCCGTATTGCGTTTTTTGCGCAACGGGTCTCTTTTTTGTCCTTTGTAACGGACGTGGGGGAGAGCAGGAGAATATCGCCGATCGCCGTCTTGGAGAGGGGAAAGACGGTCACGGCCGTCCCGTCGCCGTGCGCGGCGCGGCAGGCCGGAGTGACGGTGATCGTCCCCGCATCGGGGTCAAATCCGCTGCAATGGCCCAAGAGCTTTCCCGAACGGTCGAAAACCGCCCGTCCCACGGGGCAGGGCGTGCCCGCAGGCGCTTTAAGCCTTGTCTTTCCCGCGAGGATGCCGTCTGCGGAGAACACGAGCTCTTTTGCGGGCAGGAAGAACTCCTCTTCCTCTGCATCGACGCAGGAGAGAGAGGCGAGGTTCCGATTTTTGCATATGTATGCGCTTTTCACATACCCGAGCGTTTCCCCTGTGGAGGAGAGCACGGGTTTTCCGGGGAGAGAAGAAAGTTCCATAAAAGTTACCTCCGCCGCTATGCTATGCGGGGGCGTTTTGTTTGTAAAACTTGCCTTTTGTACAAATCGGCCGTATTTTGTCGAATGCGGCGTTGCAAGTCGTACAAAAAAAGAAAAATTTGCCAAAAGGTGATTGACGAGCAAAAAAAAGTGTGTTAAAATGTTAGCGTGAAAATAGGCGTCTCGGAAAGGGAAGCCATATCGGAGGATTTTTTATTATGGCAAATGTAAGAGTTGCAATCAACGGTTTCGGCCGCATCGGCCGCCTCGCGTTCCGCCAGATGTTCGGCGCGGAAGGCTATGAGATCGTCGCGATCAACGACCTCACGAGCCCCACCATGCTCGCGCACCTCTTGAAGTATGACTCCGCACAGGGCAGATACGAACATGCGGATACCGTTACGGCGGACGACGAGGCGGGCACCATTACCGTCTGCGGCAAGACCATCACCATTTACAAGGAGAAAGATGCGATCAATCTTCCCTGGAAGGAGATCGGCGTAGACGTCGTGCTCGAATGCACGGGCTTCTACTGCTCCAAGGAAAAGAGCCAGGCGCACATCGACGCCGGCGCGAAGAAGGTCATCATTTCCGCTCCCGCGGGCAAAGATCTTCCCACCATCGTCTATGGCGTCAACGAAAAGACGCTCAAAGCAACGGATACCATCATCTCCGCGGCTTCCTGCACCACCAACTGCCTTGCTCCCATGGCATACACGCTCAACAACGCCTATCCCATCGTCAGCGGGATCATGACGACCGTCCACGCTTTCACGGGCGATCAGATGGTGCTCGACGGTCCTCACAGAAAGGGCGACCTCAGAAGAGCGCGCGCAGCTGCCATTAACATCGTTCCCAACTCCACGGGTGCGGCAAAGGCGATCGGCCTTGTCATTCCCGAACTCAACGGCAAGCTCATCGGTTCCGCGCAGCGTGTTCCCGTTCCCACCGGCTCCACCACGATCTTGGTCGCCGTCGTCAAGGGCAAGGACGTCACGCCTGCAAGCATCAATGCAGCCATGAAGGCCGCCGCTTCCGCTTCCTTCGGCTACACCGAGGAACAGCTCGTCTCCTCCGACATCATCGGCGAGACCCACGGCTCCATTTTCGATGCCACCCAGACGATGGTCACGAAGATCGACGACGACACCTATCAGGTACAGGTCGTGGCTTGGTACGACAACGAGAACTCCTACACCTCGCAGATGGTACGTACAATCAAGTACTTCGCCGAGCTGTAATCTTTTGAGACAACAAAGAGCGCTTCCCCCGCGGAGGCGCTTTTTTCATGTGTTTCGCGATGAGCCGCGGGGCGCTTCAAAAGGAAGCGCCCCGCGGCGATTTATATGAGTTTTTTCCCGCGGGCAGAAGGCGGAAAGGAGGAAATCTATAATCATTTTTTATTGATTGATATTCTATATATAAGCAAATATAATTGATGTTTTTATGTAAAAGCGTATCCAAAAATTGACATTTGCGCGCGCACTGTGATAAAATATAGAAAAGGAGATGATACGTGTGAAAAACGCTGTTTGGAAAAAGTTAATTTATGGCTTATGTCTGTTATGTGCCGTGGCGGCCAGTTTCGGGATAGCGGCATGTTCTTCGCCGCTTGCAAAACTTTCCGCGCCGGAGGGCTTTGAATTGATCGGACGAACAGTGACCTGGCAAGCGGTATCAGGCGCGTCGGGCTATGCCGTGGCGTTCGAGGGCCGGGAGGAGGAGACGGAGGAGCCGTCCTTTGCGCTTTCCTACGCTTTGGATGCGGGCCGGCATGAGATTGCCGTGCTTTCTGTCGGGGATGATAAAACTTACGATGATTCCGAATGGGCGGTGTACGCGTTTACGGTTGAAGAACCGATCGCACACGGCTTTGACGAGGAAGGGTGGGAATATACGCTCATGGAGGACGGGCAGGGCTATGAAATTTCCCGCGGAAATAAATCTCTTGACGGCGCGCTTGAAATTCCCGCTTATTTCAAAGGGCTGCCCGTCAAAAAAATTGCAGATGAAGCGTTTATGTATCATGAGGGAACGTCGATGCCCAATCCGCATACGTTGATCGGGTGCAATATCGTGACGACGGCGATCGAGCTCCCCGATACCGTCACGGAGATCGGAGAGTTCTCCTTTGCCTGTATCAGCAAGCTGGAAGCGTTTATCATCCCCGATACCGTCACAAAGATCGGGAGGTGTGCTTTTTGGGGTTGTACGACGCTCAAACAGGTCACCCTTCCGAAAAACTTGAAAGTCATTCCCGAGTCATGTTTCGAAAGTTGCGCTCTCTCGGAGATCTCTTTCCCCGACGGCTTGGAGGAGATCGGTGAAAGAGCATTCTTCGCCGAGTATTATCCGGTCGGAGTTATCTGGCAGTCCGATCAAAGTTTTACGAAAATCGACGTTCCGGATTCGGTGAAGAAGATCGGGGATGGAGCGTTCAACGGCTGCCTGAAACTGAAAGAGATCAATCTGCCGGATAAACTCGATTGGCTGGGGTGGAATGCTTTTTATGATACGGCATGGCTCAATTCCCAGCCGGATGGGCTCGTTACGATCGGCAACATTCTCTATGAATATAAAGGCACCATGGCAGAGGGGACAAAGATAACCATACCCGACGGGATAAAGTATCTTGCAGGAAGTAGCTTTCTTTATCAAGAAAACCTTGCCGAAATTGTCATTCCGGACGGCGTAAAGCTGATTGGAGACTGCATCTTTGCGCTTTGTTATTCTTTGAAAGCGGCTCGGCTTCCCGCCGACCTGACGGAGATTCCGCTCAAAACGTTTAATGCCTGTAAGAGCCTTGTTCATATTGACATCCCGAGCGGCGTGACCGAGATCGGAGAAAGAGCGTTTTATCATTGCAGCTCTTTGGAAGAGATCGAACTTCCGGACGGACTGAAATCCATTGGCGCGAGTGCGTTCAACGGTTGCTCGTTGCTGAAAGAGATCGTTGTTCCCGCTTCGTTGGAAGAGCTCGGAACGCGTCCGTTTGAAGCCTGCGATCAGCTCTCAAAGATCTGCTATGAGGGAACGGAAGAGGCTTGGAAAGTTTTGAAAGAGAAAAACAACAATGTAACGATTTACCCGGACGGAAGAACGCATGTCATCACTTACGAGGAGGCCTTTTCAAACGCGACGATCTACTTTTTCAGCGAAACCCCGCCCATGACAGAGGGGAATTTTTGGCGGTATGTGGACGGGAAACCTACCGTATGGGAGGAATAGGCCTTTGTGAGGCGGTGAATTTTCAGATCAAAGGACACCACCCCCATCCCCCTCCTAAGGAGGGGGGCAAGCGGAACCTTATGCACATAAGGGATAAAAATCACCGGGACCTGCCGCGGGCGGGGCGCAATTTGCGCCCCGCCCGCGGCATAAAACTCAATAATCCTCCTTTAATCCGAGCAAAAAGTCCGCGCTTACGTTGAAAAATTGCGCGATCTTATAGACCGCTTCCGCCGAGGGGACCTGTTTGCCCGTTTCCCAATAACTGACCGAAGCATTGCTCAATTTCAACGCCTTTGCAAGGGCGTTCTGCCCCATGTTTTTTTCCGTGCGCAGCTCCTTCAAACGCTCCGCAAACAGCGCCCTGTTAAATTCCTCCATAAAATTTATTCTAATAATAATTAGTGTTTTTTACTTGACTTCTAATTATTGTTAGCGTATAATCGTTTTATACGGAGGAAGCATGAACAGAAAAATCGTTATTTTTTCGGTATTTTTTATGATCGCGGGAGCCGCGCTCGGTGTATCTGCCTGCAAAAAGGCAAGAACGGTCTATACGGAAAGCGGGCTCTGCCTCGAAGAGCACGAGGAGGGATATACGGTCTGCGGGATCGGGACTTATGAGGGGACGCAGCTTGCGATCCCCGAAAGTTTTGAAGAAAAGCCCGTTACGGCGATCGGGGAAGAGGCATTCAGCGGTTGCGGACAGATCGAGCGGGTCACGCTCCCGCAGGGCATAACGCGGATCGGACCAAACGCGTTTTCGGATTGCACGGGTCTGAGCGAGATCGAGATCCCGCAGAGCGTAACGTGGATCGGGCCGAGCGCGTTCTCGGGCTGCACGGGTCTGAGCGAGATCGAGATCCCCGACGGCGTAACCCTTATCGGCAACCACGCCTTTTCGGAGAGCGGTTTAACGAATGTCTCCCTTCCCGGCAGCGTGACTTCGCTGGGGGACAACGCATTCAAAGATTGTGAAAAGCTGATTCGGGCGGAGATTGCGGGAAGCGTGGGAGAGATCAGGTGGAACGTCTTTTCAGGCTGTACCGCGCTCTCCGAGGTCGTGCTCGGAGAGGGGATCGAAGAGATCGGGACGCGCGCATTCTCATCATGCACGTCCCTTCGGGCGGTCGGATTGCCCGAGAGCGTGGTTTCGATCGGACGCTATGCGTTTGAATCTTGCAGCTCGCTCGAAAACATTTCCATTCCGAAGAATGTTTCCTATCTCGGGGCGTTTTCTTTCCGCAACTGTACTTTGCTCGACACGTTCTCCATTCCGCAAAAGGTGAATTGGATCGGCGAGGAGGCTTTTTCAAATACCGAATTTTCGAACGATCCTGCGAATTGGCGCAACGATACGCTCTGCCGCGACGGTTGTTTGATCGAGGTGAAGAACTCTTTCGCGGGAGAATTGACATGCGAACAGGGGACAAGATTGGTCGCTGAAAAAGCGGCATACGGCTGCAAAACGATCGCTTCGCTGACCCTCCCCGACGGCGTTTTGTACCTCGGGAAAGAAGCGTTCGCAGGCTGCGCTGGGCTTACGTCCTTAACGCTTCCCGACAGTTTGTTGAAACTCGGCAATTCCGCCTTTGACGGTTGCGAGGTCAAAACGGCGACCGTGCCCACATTTGTCCTCCCGTCGATCGCGAAAACGAATCTTGAAAAAGTGGTTCTGACAAGCGGGGAGGAGATCGGGGAGTCTGCTTTTGCGGGCGCAGAAAAACTTGTGTCCGCGGAGATTTCCGACAGCGTGACGAAGATCGGCGCCTCGGCCTTTTCGGGTTGCGGCGCGTTGAAGGAGATCCGCCTGCCGGAGGCAATAAATGAGATCGCGGATTCTGCATTTTTCTCATGCGTTTCGCTGAAAAATATCGCACTTCCCGACGGCGTTACGGAAATCGGCAACGCGGCGTTTTCGGGTTGTAGGGCGTTGGAGGAGATCCTCTTTCCCGAGGCATTGGGCCGGATCGGCAGTTCCGCGTTTTCTTCCTGCGTTTCGCTGAGAAGTGTCGAGTTCCCCGACGGCGTGACAAAGATCGGAGATGCGGCCTTTTCGGGCTGCGCAAGGATCACGCGCGCAAAGATCGGCAGCGGAGTGGAGGAGATCGGGCGCGGAGCGTTCGAAAATTGCTACCGCTTGATCGAAGTGTGGAACCGCTCGAAACTTTCATTCGAGGCGGGTGAAAAGGGAAACGGCAACATTTGCCAATATGCGAAGGCGATCTATTCTGCGGACGAGAGCAGCAAGCAGACGGGCGCCGCCGACGGCTCTCTCTTCTATGAAGATCAAGACGGCTCGCTCCTCGTCGATTATTACGGAAGCGCGGCGGAATTTTCCCTTCCAAACGATTCGCCGAGCGGAAAAAATTACAAGATCTATCCGCGGGCGTTTTATGGGCGGGACGACTTGGAGAAGATAACGGTCGGAAGCGGCGTGGAGGAGATCGGCCGGGAGGCGTTTTGTAATTGCACCCGCCTTACGGACCTCGAAATCGGAGACGGCTCAATTTCGGTCGGCGAGAGGGCGTTCTATGGCTGTTCCCGCTTGACTTCGGTCACATTCGGCAGCGGCGTGACGGAGATCGGACAAGAGGCGTTTTCCGACTGCCTTCGTCTCTTGCAGATCGAACTTCCCGACAGCGTGACGGAGATCGGCGAGAGAGCATTCTATCATTGCCTCAACCTGACCTCGGTCGCGCTGGGCAGCGGGGTAGAACACATCGGGGAAGACGCCTTTGAAAATTGCTACAAGCTGATCGAGGTCTGCAATCGGTCCGCGCTCACCGTTGCGGAAGGGGGGAGCGAAAACGGAAAGGTCGCAAAAAGCGCGAAACACGTTTTTTCCGAAGCGGGAGAGAGCAATCGGACGGTAAAGGACGGATTTCTTTTTTACGAGGACGAAGAAGCGGTTCTGCTTCTCGGCTACATCGGAGAAGAGAAAGAGATCACGCTCCCGAAACTTTCTCCGAGCGGGAAACAATATGTCATATACCGATACGCGTTTGCGGAAAGCAGTTTGCGCAGCATGATCGTACCGACCGAGATCGTTGAGATCGGAGAGGGGAGTTTTATGAATTGCAAAGAGCTTCGCGCCGTGTATTATACGGGTGATGTTTCCCGGTGGAAAGAAACTGATGGGCGCTTAAATGTTCCCTCTGCCGCGCTGTATTATTTCTCCGAAACAGAGCCGACGCCGGCGCAGCGGAAAGAGAGCGAACATTGGTGGCATTACAACGAGGAAAACGAAGCTACGGAATGGAAAAAACAGCTAGCATGAACGCAAACGGAGTGTAAAGCCGCGGGCGGGGCGCAATTTGCGCCCCGCCCGCGGCTAATTGTCATTTCGGCCAAGCCGCGGTAGCGGCGCGTGGAGAAATCTCACCCCTTGCTGTCCCTTTTAGGGAAAGTGGCATGAGCGAAGCAAGTGCCGAAAGGGTTTTTAATAAACTTTCAAAACCCCTCAGTCACTCACTACGTTCGTGACGGCTCCCGGCGCCGAGAATGCGGTAGAGATGTCTCGACTTCGCTCGGCATGAGATTTTAGAAAAAAGGGCGCGGGGCAACATGACAGTTTGAAATGGCGCGCGGGAGTGGGTTGCCGTTACGGCTCGGAATGACGTTACGGCTACCCCGCCCGCGGCGTTCTATTTTGTAGCGTTATTTTCCGCTTTCCGCGCGCATAAAATAGGGAATATGAGACTTTTTTCGGAGATCGTGAAAGCGCTCGGCGCGGAAGCGGGTGCGGGCGTGCAATACACCGTCATCGAAGGTCGGGGCGGCTACTTCCAGAACGTCAAACGGCTCGAAACGTTCACCGATTCCCTCATCGTCCTGCGCGGCCGAAAGGGCGGCGTGCGGATCGAGGGGAGAGAACTCTCCCTCGGCAAATACGGCGGGGGAGACGCGGCCGTCAGGGGGGAGATCTCCAAGGTGGAAAAGCTATGAGCCTTCCGAAATTGGGCAGAGTGCGCATTACGCTCACTTCTTTGAGCTGCGAACGGGCGGCGGACAAACTCGCGCGGGCGGGGATATCGGTCTCCGCCGTCAAAAGAGAGGGAAAAAATGTCCTCTCCTTCGAAGTTGCCCGCAAAGACTGCGAAAAAGTTTTTGCAATTTTGCGCGGTTCGTGCTATAATATTAAAGAGGTGCGCGAACGCGGACTTGCTTTTGTCTACAAAAAATGTTTGTCGCACATTGGGCTGCTCGTCGGCGCCGCGCTGTTTTTGCTCTGCGTGCTCGGCTTCCAGACCCGCGTCCTCCGTATCGAGGTCGTGGGAAGCGGGGCATACTATGAGCGCGAGGTGCGGGAAGTCCTCTCCGAAAAAGGCGTGAAGCCGCTCTCCGCGCTCCCGCAAAGTTTTACCTCGTTCACGGCGGAAATTCTCTCCTTTCCCGGCGTCAATTACTGCGAAATGCGCGCCTCGGGCGGCGTCCTCACCGTGGAGGTGCAGGTGAGTGAAGAGCATTCCCTGCCGTCGTGCGAGCCGCTCCTCGTTCCCGCAACGGGGAGGGTGGAGGAACTCGTCGTTCTGCGCGGCACTCCTTCCGTCAAGGCGGGGGAGGACGTGCAGGCGGGGCAGACGGCCGTGGAGCCGTTTGCGCTCTATGGAGAGGAGAAACGGCCGTCGGTCGTCATCGCGCGTTTGAAAATTTCCTATCCCGTCAGTGCGGAATACGCGGGCACGGAGGAACAGGCGCGGGCGCAGGCGCTGCTCGATTTCGGCGGAGACAGTTTGCTCGAATTTACACCCACGGAAAGGGGATTTTCCGTGACGGGCAGGGCGTTCGTTTCCGCCTCGCTGAACATGAACTGAGAGGAAGATTTTGGGAAATACGGTTACAGTAGAAACAGGCGGGCTGGACAAGCTCGCAAAGGTTTTGGGGGTCTTTGACGAGAACCTCAATCTCATCGTACGCGAGCTCGAACTCACCGCCCATGTGGACGGCACAAAGATCGTCTTTGAGGGCGATCGCGCGCAGACGGGCGCCGCCGTCGTGGAGAGTTTGCTCTCCATTTTGGATGCGGGAGAGGGCGTTGACAGGGGCAATCTCCTGTATTGCCTCGAACTTGCCAAAGAGGGCAAGAGCGCCGATCTCGGCGGCATGATGAAAGACGTCGTCGCCGTCACCTCCCGCGGAAAGCCCGTCAAATGCAAGACGGTGGGGCAGAAGGATTACGTCACCGCCATTAAAAAGAATACGATCACGTTCGGGGTGGGGCCTGCGGGCACGGGCAAGACCTATCTTGCCGTCTGTCTCGCCGTTGCCGCGTACAAGAATAAGGAGACGGAGAAGATCATTCTCACCCGTCCCGCCGTGGAGGCAGGAGAAAAGCTCGGGTTCCTCCCGGGCGATCTGCAAACCAAGGTGGATCCCTATCTGCGCCCTCTGTACGACGCGCTGCAAGAGATGTTCGGTTTGGACACCTATGCGAAGCTGCTCGAAAAGGGCGCCATCGAAGTCGCGCCGCTCGCCTATATGCGCGGCAGAACCCTTTCAAATGCGTTCGTCATCCTGGACGAGGCGCAGAACTGCACCCGCGAACAGATGAAGATGTTCCTGACCCGTCTCGGCGAGGGAAGCAAAATGGTCGTCACGGGCGATCTCACCCAGACCGATCTCCCCGACGGAAAGACGAGCGGACTCAAACAGGCAGTTTCCATTCTCAAAGACGTGGAGGGGATCGCGGTATGCACGCTCACCGAAAAGGACGTGGTGCGCCACCCGCTTGTCATGCGCATCGTGCGCGCTTATGAGAAGGACGAGCTCAAAAAGAGCAAAGGAGAAAAGCGATGAAACAAGATGCCGCAAAACCCGTAAGAGGAGTGAGCCTGATGCGCAGTGCGCTTGTGTTCGCGCTGTGCTATTTGGCCTTTATCCTCTTTGTGCTGCTCATGATCATCATCAACAATCCGCAGGGATGGCGGGATTATTTTACGGAGGACTTTTCCCGTTTCCTCTCCCTCTGTATCTGCGTATTGCTCCTCTTTTACATCATCTTTTATTACTACTATTTTGAGGACAGGTTTTTCCTTGCGCAGGCGAAGAATGCCTTTCTGATTTTTTCGATCATGACGGTGTCCGTTCTCATCTGCTACCTCATGGGCAGGTTTGTGAGCGTGTTTGCCCGTCCCATGGCCCTTTTGGCGCTTCTTTGCCTCTTTTTGTTCAACCGCCGTCAGGCAATTCTGCTCAACTTTGTATTTTCGCTGCTCATCTTTGTCATCGACACTTATACCGACAACTTTGCCTCCTCGGGCGCAGGCCTTGCCGCGCTGCCCGGTATGACAAACAGCGATGTTCAGCCGGAAGTGTATTTTTCGCTCATGCTCGGCTTTGTGTGCGGCACCTTTGCCGTCCTCACGGCGGGAAATGTGAAAACGCGCGGAGGAATGCTGCTCCTCGGCACTTTCGTCTCCATTCCCACCGTCATCATCATTTTGCTCTTGGAGCTGCCCGCGTTCAACGTGCAGGCGCATACGAATTGGATCGCCTATGTGGCTTCGGCGGGGTACGGCATCTTGGGCTGTTTCCTCTCCACGGCGCTCACGCTGTGCTTTTTGCCCGTGCTGGAATTTGCGTTCAACCGCCTTACGGTATTCCGGCTGCGCGAGCTGACGACCGCAAATGTCCCCCTTATCAAACGTTTGAGGACGGAAGCGCCCGGCACCTTCAACCACTCTCTCATCGTGGCGCAGCTGGCCGAATCCTGCGCGATCGCCATCGGCGAGAACGCGGAGCTCGCCCGTGCGGCGGCCTATTATCACGACGTGGGCAAGCTCAAACAGCCAGATTGCTTCACCGAAAACCAAAACGATTACAACTTACACGATGAGCTCACGCCCGAGCTCTCGGCAGACATCATCCGTTCCCACGCAACGGACGGCTATGAATTGTTGATGGCGGCGCGGTTGCCCAAAGAGATCGCAGACGTCGCCCGCGAACATCACGGCACCCTTCCCATCAAATTTTTCTATGACAAGGCGATGCGCCTCTCGGGCGGGGACGCGAACATTAAGGACTATTCCTATCTCGGGCCCACTCCCCACAGCAAGACGGCGGCGATCATCATGATCGCGGATGCCTCCGAAGCCGCGGTGCGTGCGATGAAGGAAAGAACGCCGGAAAATGTGGAACAGCTGGTCCGTTCCATCATCGAGGAGCGCATGGACCTCGACCAATTTGCCGAATGCGACATTACCATGCGCGAACTCACCACCATCAAGGAGACCCTTGTCGATGCGCTTTCGGGCGTACATCACCACAGGGTGAAATATCCCGCTATCCGCTTCAACCGGGCGCGGGAAGTCGTTAAGGACGAATCCGAGGAAAAGGATGAAAAGTAAATTCTGTCTTGATTGCGAAGGCCTGGCTCCCGAGGAGCAGGCGGCGTTTTGTGAGGCGCTTGAAGGGCTTGCGGAGTGCGATCTGCCCCTCCTTTTGGAGCTTCTCTTCGTTTCCGCAGAGGAGATCCGTGCTCTCAACCGCGAGCAGAGAAACGTCGATCGCGTGACGGATGTGTTGAGTTTTCCCGCCATGGAGCTCGCAAAAGGGGAGCCCATCCTCTCCGACGGGCACGGGGAATGCATCGACACGGAGGACGGCGAGGACAGGCTGTTTTTGGGCAGCGTCGTCATCTGCACGGAGCGGGCAAAGGAGCAGGCCGAAGAGTACGGCCATTCCTATGAGCGGGAGCTCTATTATCTCGCCGTGCATGGTGTGCTGCATTGTCTCGGATATGACCACGAGACGGAGGAAGAGCGCAGGGAGATGCGCGAAAAAGAGGAGTCCGTCATGCAAAAATTGGGGTTGAACAGAGTATGAAGAGCGGAACAGTCGCCGTCATCGGCAAGGCAAACGCGGGCAAGAGCACCCTCATCAATGTGCTCGTCGGAGAGAAGGTCGCCATCACCTCGCCCAAGCCGCAGACCACGCGGGATCGGATCTTGGGCATTTTGAACCGTGAAGAGGGACAGATCGTCTTTGCGGACACGCCCGGTATTTACCGCCAGCGCAACGAGCTCACGGGGCTGATGATGCGCACCACCGAGAATACGAGCAAAGACGTGGACGTCATTCTGTTCGTGCACGACGGACACGCGGGCGTTTCCGAGAGCGATATTTCGCTCATGAAAAAGTACGCTTCGCTCTCGCTGCCCATGCTCATCGCCTATACCAAGATCGACATCATGCCCGAGGAGCGCATTCCCGAGGACGTCAAAACGCTGTTCGAGGCGGGCGTCACGGCCGATGTGTACCCCGTTTCGGCCCGCAAGGGGAAGAACCTCAGAAAGCTCGAAGAGGCGATCTTCGCCGCCCTTCCCGAGGGCGAACCGCTCTTTCCCGAGGGGATCGTCTCCGATAAGAGCGAACGGTTCATGATCTCGGAGATCATGCGTGAAAAAATTCTGCTCAAATACGACAAGGAGATCCCGCACGGCGTGGCGATCGTCGTCAATACCTTCGAAGAGCGCGACGACGGCGTGGTGGAAGTGAATTTAGACATCGTCTGCGAAAAGCAGAACCACAAGGCCATTCTCATCGGCAAGCAGGGGAAGGCGCTCAAAGAGGTCGCCTCCTTCGCGCGGCAGGATATGGAAAAATTTTTGGGCAAGAAGGTGTTCTTAACGACCTACGTCAAGGTGCGCGAGGATTGGCGGGACCGCGGCGGCATGCTCCGCGAACTCGGGTACGTGAAGGAAGAATAAGTGTCCGCCCGCCCCCGCGCGCCGCGCGGGGGCGGGCAACCGCTTCAAAACGACCCCGCAAAGCGCATATTTCCCCCCGATCTCCCCATACTGACCGTAAAGGGGGGGAACATGAAAGAGGAAGAATTTCGCAAACCGCGGAGTGCAAAAGAGATCGCTTGGGAGATGTTCGAAGAGACGGGCAATCCCACTTATTACATGTTATACAAACAGTTAAAGGATTGAATATGGAGTTCAAGACGGACGCCCTTTTACTGCGGGCGGCGGACTATGGCGAAAACGACAAAATGGTGACCCTTCTCACCGCGGACCGCGGCAAGATCGGCGCCTGTATGAAAGGGGTAAAAAAGGCGAACGCCAAGCTCAAATTCGCGGCGCAGCCTTTTTGTTTTGCGGAATATGTGCTCGCCGAAAAGAGCGGGCGGCACACCGTCACCTCTGCGAGCCTTTACGACGGGTTTTTCCCTCTCCGCGAGGACGTGGGAAAGTACTATGCGGCGGCGGTCGTATGCGAGGCGTGCGACAAGCTCATGTATGAGGAAATGCCGGGCGGGGAATTGCTCGTGGCGGCGGTCACCGCGCTCACGGAGCTGTGCGGAGAGGAGACGGCGTTCCCGCTGATCAAATTTTTACTTACCGCGCTTCGTCTTGCGGGCTACCCCATCCGCGCCGATTTGCCCGCTCTTGCTGTCCCCGAAAGGGAAAGTACCCGCGAAGCGGGGGCGCCAAGGCACTCGCTGTCCCTTTTAGGGAAAGTACCCGAACACAGTGAGGGGGAAAGGGTTCTCTCCTCTCTCTTCTTCGACATGGAGCGCGGCGCGTTTTCCTTGGAGAAGGGCACGCCCGCGAGCGCAGTCACCTATTTTGCGATCCGTTCTGCGTTGGGGCTTTCCGCGCCCCCGCGCGTAAGAGAGGGCGAAAAGCGCGCCCTTCGGCTTCTGTATTCCTACTTTGCCTATCAAACGGACAGCGAACTTTCCTCGCTTCCCGAATTTGTGCGCATGTTGTAAAGCTGGGGAGATCATCATCAATAAAAGCGGCAGAATGATAAAAGCGGCGGGGCGGGCGCAATTTGCGCCCGCCCCGCCGCTTGGTTTTCTTTGAGGAATGCTTGCGAACCCCATCGCTTTTGTAATGGGATCAAGTTTTTCCCGGTCAAACATTTCGGAACAAAGTTCCTTCGCTATACCTTCCGTATCTCAAATTACTTGCCGTGGTCGAAGCGTCCGCGAGCCAAGTGAGGGGCCCCTCTCCTGGGGATAAGTCAATAGACCAAGAAACAAACCAACCGTTCGGGTTTTCAAAATGCACTTCGCGAAGTCTTATGCAATCGGAAAACACCCCAACCGCAAACAGGGTCACGCTCTGTGGGATCGTGATCTGTTCAAGCGCGCTGCAACTGCGGAATGCCCAATTACCGATCTTGGTCAGTCGGCTCTTACCGTCGAAGGTCACGCTTGTAAGCGCGCTGCAACCATCGAACGCCGAATCTTCGATCACAGTCACGCTTTGTGGGATCGTGATCTGTTCAAGCGCGCTGCAACCTACGAACGCGCGTACTCCGATTTCGGTCACGCCGTCGGGGATAACCACAGCGCCTTTGATCATCGGTGGAGCAAATAATATTTCGTCTTTGTTTTTGTTATACAAAATCCCGTTTTGGCTGCTGAAATTTCGGTTTGAACCATCAACAATAATTTTTTCAAGCGCACTGCAACCCGAGAATGCTTGCTTGTAGATCTCGGTCACGCCACTCCCGATTGTGACAGAAGTCAAACCGCTGCAACCTACGAACACATATTGTGCGATTTTGGTTGTGCCGCTTCCGATCGTGACAGACGTCAATCCGTTGCAAAGCTCAAATGCCCACGGCTCGATCGAGATCACATTGTTCGGGATCTGCAACTCACCGGTCAACCCGCTGCAACCCGAGAACATGGCTTCCGAAATGATCTTTACGCTTTTTCCAAGCACAAGTGTTTTCAGATTGGTACAGCCGTTGAAAATCGGACCATGATGACCGTCTATCCATGCGGTCTTGCAATTTTCCGCATTCCAAGTTACAGTCGTAAGCGCGCCGCAATCTTTGAACGTAGAATCCCCGATCGTCGCCATGTTTTGAGGGATCGTGATCTGTTCGAGTGCGCTGCAATCCGAAAACGCAAATGTACCGATCGCAGTCACCTTTTCGGGAATGGCGATCCCCGCCAAACTGTCGCAATCATAGAACGCAGAATCTCCGATCGCAGTCAATGTGTCGGGAAGGGCAATTTTCGTTAGCCCGTCGCAATCATAGAACGAAAAATCTCCGATTTCCGTCATGCCGCTACCGATGGTGATCGAAAGCGAGCCGTTGCAATCCGAAAACGCATACGCTCCGATCGAGATCACACTGTCGGGGATTTTCAGTTCTCCCGTCAATCTGCTACAACCGCGGAATGCTTCATTTCCGATCGAGACCGCGTTTTCGGGAATATTGATCTCAGTCAACCCGCTGCAACCTGAGAACACACCGTTTCCGATCGAGATCACGCTGTCGGGAAGTTTCAGTGCGCCCGTCAACCCGCTGCAACCCGCGAATGCATAGTTTCCGATCGATATTACGTTTTGTGGAATCGAAATACTTGTGAGAGAAGAAACTCTTCGATCGTACGATGCGTCGAAAGCCGATTCTCCGATCGCTTTGACAGGCAAGCCCCGATAAACGGAGGGAATCACGATATCCGTGTCCCACGCCGTGCCGAGACCCGTGACGGCGGCATATTCGTTTCCCATTTCATCCTTGCGCTTTTGGTATTGCAAGCCCTCGGTACCCTCTTCGGCGGGAGCCGCACCGTCCGCGGTCACCTTTCCAAGATCTTTTACGGTGCCATCCGAAAACGTGACCACAAGGTGACCGTTTTCATCTATTTCAAGCGATTCAATGCCGAGCCCGTCCTTGCCGTTTTGTCCGGGGTCGCCCTTTTCACCTTGGAGCCCCTGCGCGCCGTCCTGGCCGTTTTCTCCGTCTTTGCCGTCCTTGCCGTCTTTGCCTGGTTCGCCCTTTTCGCCCTTGAACATTGCGATGAGTTCTTCGAGCGTGCCTTTGAACCCGAGCTCTTGCGCCGAGGCATACACGCGTTCCATCGACCAAAGGTCGGCTTGCTCTTTTTCGGGCTCTCTTTCGGGTTCCTCTCCGCAACCTACTAACCCGAACGCCATGCAGAGGATCGCTGCGATTGCCAAAAAAACGATCAAAAATTTGTGTTTCATAAGTTTGACTCCTTTTATTTTCGCGAGCAAAAAATAAGGACGTTCCAAACAAGGGAACGCCCGCAAAGAAGTACCCCTGTTGGTTTGCGTTTCAACATTCCTAAATAGGCAACATATGGGTTACAAATAGGATGATAGGTACAACGATGCCGCTGTACCCATATGGTTACCTTTTTTGTTGAAACGCAGACCTATTATATCATAGTTATTTTGATTTTGCAAGATTTTGCAGAGCGATTTTCACCTGCTTGTCATTGATTTTTTCGCGCGGCCGTGCTATAATAAAACCATCTTACGTCAGGAGGGAAATCATGAGTTTTCAAAAGGTATCGGGCAAGCTGGGTTTCGGCTGTATGCGTCTGCCCATGACGGGCAGGGAGGTGGATGCTCCTCAATTTTGCGACATGGCGGACGAGTTTTTGGCGGACGGCTTCAATTATTTCGACACGGCGCACGGGTATCTCAGCGGTAAGAGCGAAACGGCCATCCGCGACTGCGTCTCGGCCCGCCACCCCCGCGAGAGCTTTTCGCTCACCGATAAGCTCACCGAGAATTTCTTCCACAAGGAGGCGGATATCCGTCCTTTCTTTGAGAGCCAGCTCAAATTGTGCGGCGTGGAGTACTTTGATTTCTATCTCATGCACGCGCAGAACGGCATCAACTATCACAAGTACCGTCGCTGCAACGCCTACGAGACGGCGTTCAAGCTCAAAGAGGAGGGGAAGATCAAGCACGTCGGCATCTCCTTCCACGACAAGGCGACGGTGCTCGACCGCATTCTCACCGACTTCCCCGAACTCGAAGTCGTGCAGATCCAATTTAACTATGCCGACTACGAGAGCCACAGCGTGCAGTCCCGTCTCTGCCTCGAAACCTGCCAAAAGCACGGGAAACCCGTCATCGTCATGGAACCCGTCAAAGGGGGGCACCTCGCAAAGCTCCCGCCCGAGGCGGACAAGGTGTTCCGCGACCTCGGCGGCGGCAGTAATGCAAGCTATGCCATCCGCTTTGCCACGGAGCAGAAAGGGGTGTTCATGGTGCTCTCGGGCATGAGCGATCGGGCGCAGATGAAAGACAATCTCTCCTATATGAAGGACTTTCAGCCTCTCACCGAGGAGGAAGAGCGGGCGGTTTTGCATGTGCGTGCCATTCTTGCTGGCAAGGACTTCATTCCCTGCACCGCTTGCCGCTATTGCACGGACGGCTGTCCCAAGCAGATCGCCATTCCCGACCTCTTCTCCTGCATGAACCAGAAGAAGCTCTACAAGGATTGGAACAGCGACGTGTATTATTCGAATTACACCAAGGAGCGCGGAAGGGCGAGCGATTGCATTGAATGCGGCAAGTGCGAAAATTCCTGCCCGCAGCGCCTCGAAATCCGAAAACTCTTGAAACAGGTCGCAAAACAGTTTGAATAACTTCGGAGGGAGAAGAAAATTTTATGGAAAACATTAAAAAATCGGCGCTTGTTTGCACCACTTGGAAAACAAAGACGTTGGCGGCGGTCCTTGCCGTGATCGCGGCGGTCGCTTTGCCGCAGCTCGTGCACCTCGTCGGGCACGTCTCGGGCCTCGGCAGCGCGCTCGGCGAAACCTTTTTGCCCATGCACCTTGCCATCTTCCTCGTCGGCTACTTTGCGGGCCCGTGGGCGGGCCTTGCGGCGGGCGCGCTGAGCCCTGCGGTCAGCTTCGGTCTTACGTCCCTTTGGAACGACCCCATGCCCGCGGCGGCAATGCTGCCCTTCATGATGATCGAGCTCGCAGTGTACGGGCTCACAACGGGGCTGTTCTCGCAGTATTTGGCAAAAGTTCCCACCCTCGTCGCCCTCTTTGCGGCGCAGGTCGCGGGAAGAGCGGTGCGTGCGCTGGCCCTTACGATCGGCGTGTACGCTTTCGGCTCCCCCGTGAACATTTCGGTCATTTGGACGAGTTTGCTCCCCGGGCTGCCCGGCCTCATTTTGCAGTGGGTCATCGTGCCGCTTTCCGTCTATTGGGTGGCGCAGAGGACGAAGCATGAGTGATATAGAGCGGGCAAGGGCGATCCTACGGGAGAACGCCGCGTTCACCTGCGCGTTCGTGCGGGGAGAGGAGATCGATACGAGCACGGAGCGTGGGGTCAAGCCGCTCTTGGCACGCATAGACGGGGCCGCCCCGCTTACGGGCTTTTCCTGTGCCGACCGCGTGGTGGGCAGAGCCGCCGCACTCTTGTACGTTCTGCTCGGCGCGAAAGAGGTACATGCGGAGGTTTTGAGCCGCTCGGGCGAAGAGGTGTTTAAGGCGCACAAAATCGCATACAGGTGCGATATTTTCACGGAGGGGATCGTCAATCGCGTGGGCACGGGATCCTGTCCCATGGAACTCGCCACCGCGGGCATTTCCGACCCTTCGGAGGCTTTGCATGCGATCCGCAAAAAATTAAAAGAACTTGCGGCAAAATAAGGGGAGAGTGAAAAGGGGAAAAACGGAAAAGCGTTCAGAAAAGAGCCGCGGCGGGGAGCGAATGCTCCCCGCCGCGGCTGTCTCTTTATGTCCGTTTTTCCGATCGTCATTTCGACCAAGGGAGCGGAGCGACCGCGTGGAGAAATCTCGCCTCATTATAATGCGGTAGAGATTTCTCGACACGCCTCGTTCCTCGGCGGCTCGACATGACATTTTAAGAACTGCGCGCGGGACGACGAGGTAGAGATGTTTCGACTCCACTGCGTTCCGCTCAACATGACGTAATTTGAGTATGGCGTTCCGCATTTACGCTTCTCATTAAAAAAATAAGGACGCCCCAATCCGAGGCGCCCGCTTCGAGTATCCCCGAATTGTTGCGACACAATCTACTAACCACAAATGGAAAAAAGGATACGTCGATGCCGAGGTATCTCTGCGTGGTTAGTATTCGGTTGTGTCGCAATTTCATTCTACCACGGCGGAAAATAATTTGCAAGGGTTTCTCCGCAAAATAATTTTACTTTTTGCGCGATTCGCGCTATAATAGGGCAAAAGAGGTATTTTATGGCGAAGAAACCCTACTATATCACCACGCCCATTTACTATCCCAGCGGGAATTGGCACATAGGGCATTGCTACACCACGGTCATCTGTGACGCGCTCGCGCGCTTCCATAAGCTCATGGGGGAGGACGTGTTCTTTCTCACGGGCACCGACGAGCACGGCCAAAAGGTGGAAAAAGAGGCCGCGAAGCGGGGCATTACCCCCCGCGAATTTATTGACCCCCTCGTCGCCGAGCTCAAAGACATGTGGAAGCTCCTCGATGTTGAGTATAACCGCTTCATCCGCACCACCGACGAGGACCATGTCAAGTGCGTGCAGCGCATCTATCAGAAACTCTATGAGAGCGGCGACGTTTACAAGGCGGAATACGAGGGCTATTACTGCACCCCGTGCGAGGCATTTTGGACGGAGGCGCAGCTCAAAGAGGGGAGGTGCCCCGACTGCGGCAGAGAAGTCTCCCTCCAAAAAGAGGAGAGCTACTTCTTCCGCCTCTCCAAATATGCGCCCCGCCTGTTGAAACTCTACGAGGACAACCCCGAGTTTTTGCAGCCCAAGTCCCGCGTCAACGAAATGGTGAACAACTTCTTGAAGGCGGGATTGAACGATCTGAGCGTCTCGCGCACCACCGTCAAGTGGGGTGTGCCGCTCCCGTTCGACCCCAAACACACCGCCTATGTGTGGATCGACGCGCTCTCCAACTACATCTCCGCGCTCGGATACGGCTCGGAGGACGACGGCCTCTACAAAAAATATTGGCCCGCGGACCTGCACATGGTGGGGAAGGAGATCGTGCGCTTCCATGCGATCATCTGGCCCGCTATTTTGATGGCGCTCGGCGAGCCGATCCCCAAGCAAATTTACGGGCACGGGTGGCTGCTCATCGGCGGCGAAAAGCTGAGTAAATCCAAAGAGAATGCCCGCCCCGAACTCACCGACCCGTACGAGCTCGTCAAGCGGTACGGCGCGGACGCGGTGCGCTATTTCCTGCTCCGCGAAATCCCGTTCGGCAGCGACGGCGAATATACCACCGAACGGTTCCTCGGACGGGTCAATTCCGACCTTGCAAACGACCTCGGCAACCTCGTCTCCCGCACGACGGCGATGATCGTGCAGAACTTCGAGAGCCTCCCGCCTTGCGGCGAGAAAACTGCGCTCGATCTCGAACTCGAAGAGATGGCAAACGGGCTCTTTGCCAAGGTCAAGGACGCAATGGACAGGCTCAACGCGCCCGAAGCGTTGGAGCAGATCTTCGCCCTCGTGGGTCGCGCAAATAAGTATATCGACGAGACGACGCCGTGGCTCCTCGCCAAGGATCCCGCCCAAAAGGAGCGGCTCGGCACCGTTTTATATCACCTTGCCGAGGTCTGCCGCATCTGCGCCGTGCTCCTGAAACCGTTTTTGACGCGGGCGACCTCGCTCATTCTGCAAAGTTTCTCCTGCCCTGCGGATATGGGCTTTGAAAGCGTGTCGTTCGGCTTCTTGCAGGCGGGCGCAAAGGTGGAAAAGTTGCCGCCCATTTTCCCGCGGCTCGACGTGAAAAAAGAGCTCGCCGCCGTGGAAAAGTTCGTGAAGGAGCGTCACACCCCCTCAGGTCCTTCGGACCAGCTCCCCCTCAAGGGGGCGCCGAGCGAAGGTGGTTCCACCCCCAAGGGAGAGCAGGGCTCCGCCCCCTCTGTCATTTCGAGCGGAGCGGCAGGCGGGACGCACCCCTCTGTCATTTCGAGCGGAGCGGCAGGTGGGACGCACCCCTCTGTCATTTCGAGCGGAGCGACCGAAGGGAGCGTAGCCGAGAAATCTCAAATATCCATCGACGACTTTGCCAAAATCGAGCTGAAAATCGGTGAAGTCATCGCCTGTGAAAAGGTCAAAAAGAGCGAAAAACTGCTCCATGAGACGGTGAAAGTGGGCGAGGAGACCCGCTCCGTCGTCTCGGGCATTGCAAAGTTCTACACCCCCGAGGAAATGGTCGGGAAGAAGGTCGTGCTCGTCACCAACTTAAAGCCCGTCAAACTCTGCGGCGTGCTCTCCGAGGGCATGATCCTCTGCGCCGAGGACGAAGAGGGGAACCTTGCGCTTCTCTCTCCCGAAAAAGCGGTCGCAAGCGGGGCGAAAGTCAGATGATCGACGTCCACGCCCACTTTGCCGAGGAGGGCTATGAATTTCCCGCCGAGTGGGAGAAGATCGAAGCGGCGGGGGTAGGTACCGTCATTCTCGCAGCGGACACGCTCGCACACGCAAAATGGCACGCGGAATTTGCCAAAACGCACAACGGTTGCTATTTTACGGTGGGCGTGCACCCCGAATTTGCGGGCAGACCCTTTTCCGAAGAGGAGTTTTTCGCCCTTGCCGCAGAGCCGAAATGCGTTGCGGTGGGGGAGATCGGCCTTGACTATCACTATCCCGGAATTGACAAAGAGGCGCAAAGGAAGCTCTTTGCCGCGCAGCTTGTCCTTGCCGATCGGGCGGGACTTCCCGTACAGGTCCATTCCCGCGACGCCTGCGCCGATACGCTGGCTCTTTTGCGGGAACACCGCGCTCTGCTCTCCCGCGGATTTTTGATGCACTGCTATTCGTACGGTGCGGAAAACCTGTCCGCCTTTTCGGAGCTCGGCGCATATTTTTCGTTCGGCGGCGTCGTATGCTTCAAAAACGCGAGACGGGTGGCCGAAAGCGCGGAAGCGTGTCCTCTCGGCCGCATGCTCACCGAGACGGACAGCCCTTACCTCTCTCCCTTCCGCGGAGAGAAGAACAGCCCCGCAAACATTCCCGTCATTTTGCAAAAGCTCGCCGCGGTAAAAAACCTTTCCGCGGAGGAAACGGAGCGAGCGGTCTCCGAAAACGCGGCGCGGCTGTTCCCCAAACTCAAACTGTAAACGAAGAGAGCCTTTCGGCTCTCCTTTCTCATCGGTAAAGAGGGTCGTCCCCTCAAAACCGAGTTTGTGCAAAAAAGGCGCCGACGATCGGAGGAGCTTTATGGAAGACGTGCTCTTCAAACACAATTTTACCTTCAAAAAGAAATACGGGCAGAATTTTCTGAGCGACCCCAACCTCTTGCGCGCCATCGTCGCGGACGCAGGCGTTTCAGAAACTTCCGTCGTGCTCGAAATCGGGGCGGGAGCGGGCGCGCTCACCCGCGCGCTTTCGGAAAAGGCAAAGCGGGTCGTTTCCTACGAGATCGACAAGAGCTTGCAGCCCGTCCTTTCCGAGACCCTTTCGGGCTGCGATAACGCGGAGGTCGTCTTTCGCGACTTTGCGCGGGAAGATCTTGCCGAGGCCGAGAAAAATTTGAGCGGGGAATATCTCGTCGTCGCAAATCTTCCCTACTATGTCACCACGCCCGTTGTGATGAAGTTCGTGGAGGAGAGCAAGAAATGCCTCGGGCTCACGGTCATGGTGCAGGAAGAGGTCGCGCGCAGGTTCTGTGCGGAGGCCGGCAGCCCCGATTACGGCGCGGTGACGGCGGCGATCGCGCGGCGCGGCAATGCAACGGTCACGCGCTATGTTTCCCGCACCCTCTTTACCCCCCGTCCCAATGTGGACAGCGCGGTCGTCAAGCTCGATTTTACGCGCGGAGGGTTCGCCGTCAAGAGCGAAAAGGCCTACCGCGAGACGGTGCGCTGCGCCTTTCTCAACAGGCGAAAGACCCTCGAAAACAATCTCATGAGCGGTTTTTCCCTCTCCCGCGGGGAGGCAAAGGAATTGCTGCGGCAACTGGATGTTCCAGACGGTGCGCGGGGGGAGACCCTTTCCCCGCAGCGGCTCGGGGCGCTTTCCGACCTCATCTTCGAAAAGAAAGGGGAGCTTTTTTAGCAATTTATGCCGAATGCGCAAAAATCTTCCGCGAAAGGCTTGAAATTTTCCTGTAAATAGTGTACAATGTCTCATGGTAAAAAACCGTAAATCATTAGGAGGAATATCTCATATGGCAAAAAAGTACTGTTATCTTTTCACCGAAGGGAATGCGAACATGCGCGAACTCCTCGGCGGCAAGGGCGCGAACCTTGCGGAGATGACCAACATCGGTTTGCCCGTCCCTCAGGGCTTCACCATTTCCACCGAAGCCTGCACTCAATACTATGAGGACGGCAGACAGATCAATCCCGAGATCCAGGCAGAGATCATGGAGTACATCGACAAGATGGAGCACATCACCGGCAAAAAGTTCGGCGATCTCGAAAACCCGCTCCTCGTCTCCGTCCGTTCCGGCGCGCGCGCTTCCATGCCCGGCATGATGGATACCATTCTGAACCTCGGCCTCAACGAGCAGGTGGTGGAAGTCATTGCAAAGAAGTCGAACAACCCTCGCTGGGCTTGGGACTGTTACAGAAGATTCATCCAGATGTTCTCCGACGTCGTCATGGAAGTCGGCAAGAAATACTTTGAAAAACTCATCGACGAGATGAAGGAGAAGAAGGGCGTTACGCAGGATGTCGAGCTCAATGCGGAGGACCTCAAAGCCCTTGCCAACCAATTCAAGGCAGAATATAAGAAGCAGCTCGGCACCGACTTCCCCTCCGACCCCAAGGTCCAGCTCTTCGAGGCGATCAAGGCAGTGTTCCGTTCGTGGGACAACCCTCGTGCGAACGTCTACCGTATGGACCACGACATCCCTTACAGCTGGGGTACCGCAGTCAACGTGCAGATGATGGCATTCGGCAACATGGGCGACAACTGCGGCACGGGCGTTGCGTTCACGCGGAACCCCGCCACGGGCGAAAAGGGCCTTATGGGTGAGTTCCTCACCAACGCACAGGGCGAAGATGTTGTTGCGGGCGTCCGCACTCCCATGCCCATCTCCCAGATGGCGCAGGTGTTCCCCGATGTCTATAAACAGTTTCAAGAGGTGTGCACCACTCTCGAAAATCACTATCACGACATGCAGGACATGGAGTTCACCGTAGAGAACGAAAAGCTCTACATGCTCCAAACCCGTAACGGCAAGCGTACGGCGGCGGCGGCGATCAAGATCGCCTGCGACCTCATTGACGAGGGCATGATCACCGAACAGGAAGCGCTCATGCAGATCGACGCGAAGTCCCTCGACATGCTTCTTCACCCGCAGTTCGACCCCAAGGCGCTCAAAGAAGCGGACAAGAACAACGTCGTCGGCAAGGGCATTGCGGCTTCTCCCGGCGCGGCTGCGGGCACCATCGTGTTTACCGCAGAGGATGCCGTCAAAGAGGGCAAGAAGGGCAAGAAAGTCGTGCTCGTGCGCCTCGAAACCTCTCCCGAGGATATTGAGGGCATGAAGTTCGCGCAGGGCATTCTCACCGTCCGCGGCGGTCAGACCTCTCACGCGGCGGTCGTGGCGCGCGGCATGGGCACCTGCTGCGTCTCCGGCTGCGGCGACATCAAGATGGACGAGGAGAACAAGTGCTTCACCCTGGCGGGCAAGACCTATCACGAGGGCGACGGAATTTCCCTCGACGGTTCCACCGGCAACATCTATAACTGCATTATTCCCACCGTTCCGGCAGACCCCAACAGCGGTTACTTCGGACGGATCATGGAACTTGCCGATAAATACAAGGCGCTCGGCGTCCGCACCAACGCGGATACGCCCAAGGACGCGAAGCAGGCGGCGGCGTTCGGTGCGCAGGGCATCGGCCTTTGCCGTACCGAGCACATGTTCTTCGACCCCGCAAGGATCGGCGCGTTCCGCGAAATGATCTGCGCAGACACTGTCGAAGAGAGAGAGGCTGCGCTTGCCAAGATCGAGCCTATGCAGCAGGCGGACTTCGAGGGCCTCTTTGAAGCGCTCGGCGGCTATCCCGTCACGATCCGTTTCCTCGACCCTCCGCTCCACGAGTTTGTTCCCACCGAGGAAGAGGACATCAAGGCGCTTGCAAAGGCGCAGGGCAAGACGGTCGCACAGATCAAACAGATCATTTCCGACCTGCACGAGTTCAACCCCATGATGGGTCATCGCGGCTGCCGTCTTACGGTCACTTATCCCGAGATCGCGGTCATGCAGACCAAGGCCGTTATCAAGGCCGCGCTTGCGGTGCAGAAGAAGGGCGTAAAGGTCATTCCCGAGATCATGATCCCGCTCACGGGCGAATACAAAGAATTGAAGTTCGTGAAGGACATTGTCGTTAAGACGGCGGACGAAGTCATCAAGGAAGCGGGCGCAGAGCTTCATTATGAAGTCGGCACGATGATCGAGATCCCCCGTGCGGCGCTCACCGCGGACGAGATCGCGAAGGAAGCGGAGTTCTTCTGCTTTGGCACGAACGACCTCACGCAGATGACGTTCGGCTTCTCCCGCGACGACGCCGGTAAATTCCTGCCCGCATATTATGCGAACAAGATCTATGAGAGCGACCCGTTTGCGAGATTGGATACGGTTGGTGTAGGCAAGCTGATGAAGATGGCGGTCGACCTTGGCAAGAGCGCCCGTCCCGAGCTGCATTGCGGCATTTGCGGCGAGCACGGCGGCGATCCTTCGTCCATCGAGTTCTGCCACAACATTGGGCTGACCTATGTATCCTGCTCGCCGTTCCGTGTTCCGATCGCAAGACTTGCGGCAGCGCAGGCGAATATTAAGAATCCGAGGAAATAAGTTCTGTCAATAGGTTACGGTGCTTTAACCCGTGAAACTCAATGGTGGGAAATCAATATTGACGTGTATCTTAGTGAATTGTCAAACTAAGTGCAACAAGATTTGAGATTTTGTTCAAAGAGAAGTTGCGGAGATTGGAAGAAAAGGAT
>CANRPN010000013.1 GCA_947632505.1 uncultured Clostridia bacterium
AAGCGGTGCGCTCACCTATGCGCAGCAGCTGTACGGCTACGGACGGGCGGGGGATGTCTTTCTCGGGATCTCCACCTCGGGCAACGCCAAAAACGTGATGTATGCCGCTGTGGTGGCACGGGCGCTCGGCATGAAGGTCATCGGTCTGACGGGAAAGGACGGGGGAGAGCTCGGCCGCTTTGCCGATGTCGCCGTGCGTGTGCCCGAAACGGAGCCCTACAAGGTGCAGGAGCTACATCTTCCCATCTATCATTGTCTCTGCCTCATGCTGGAAGAAAAATTTTTCGGAGAACATCATTGAATATCCTGCATATTCCCAACTATGCTCCGCCCCACATCGGCGGGATCGAACAGACCGCCAAGGACATTCTCGACAGTATGCCGCAGGACTGCCGGCAGCGGCTGTTCTGCTTTCACGATCAACGGAAAACCGTAAGGGATGAATTGGACGGCGTGCCCGTTACGCGGTGCGGAACGTTTGCAAAGGTCTCTTCGCAACCGCTCTCGGCCTGTTACGGAAAGGAACTGAGAAAAACTTTCCGCGCGTTCCTCCCCGATCTCGTTATCTTTCATTTTCCCAATCCGTTTGCGGCGCACTATCTGTTGAAAAACCTGAAAAAGTATCCCGCGTGCAAGCTCATCGTTTGGTGGCATCTCGACATTACCAAGCAAAAAATTTTGGGAAAGCTCTTCCGCGGTCAAACGGAGCGGTTATTGGAACGCGCGGAGCGGATCGTGGCGACCAGCCCCAATTATTTGGACGGGAGCCCGTGGCTGAACAAATTCCGCGAGAAATGCACGGTGATCCCGAGCTGTATCGACGAGAAGCGGCTTTCCCGCGACGCAGAGACAGACGAGCGCGTCCGCGCGATCCGTCAAAAATACGCGGGAAAGACGATCTGTCTCGCGCTTGGCAGACATGTTCCCTACAAGGGGATCGGCTACTTCATTGAGGCGGCCAAGGGGTTGAAAGGGGACTACGCCTTTCTCATCGGCGGAAAGGGGGAACTCACCGAAGAACTTAAACGCCAAGCGGCGGGGGACGCACGCATCGTCTTTTTGGGCGTTCTGCCCGAAGAGGACGTCAAGGCCTATCTCTATGCCTGCGACCTGTTCTGTTTTCCGTCCGTCACCAAAAATGAGGCGTTCGGGCTCGCGCTCGCCGAGGCGCTCTCCTGCGGGAAACCCGCGGTCACCTTCACGATCAAAGGGTCGGGCGTGAATTTCGTCTCGATCGGCGGGGTCACGGGCCTCGAAGCGGAAAATGCCGACGCCGACGCCTTTGGGAGAGCGATCGAAACCCTTGCGTGCGACGAAGCGCTGCGCCGTAAATTCGGCGAGGCCGCCAAGGAGCGGGCGAAGCTCTTTACCAAAGAGGTGTTCCGCAAAAACGTGCAGGCTCTTCTCGAAACGATCTCGCCCAAAGAGGGAGGTTCCCTATGAAAATTGCGATCGATTGCAGATATCTCGGAAAATCGGGTATCGGCAGAGTGTGCGAAGGGATTCTTGACGTGCTCGACTTCACGGCGCACGAATACTATCTCATCGGCAAGCCCGCGCTGCTTGCGAAATATCCCGCGAAGGTCGTGGCCGATCTCACCGATCCCTATTCCCCGGCGGGCCTTCGCTCATTTGACAAGAAACTGAACAAGATCTGCGACGCGCTCTTTATTCCCAACTTCCTCGTGCCGTTTGGGGTAAGGCTGCCCATTTACACCGTCATGCATGACCTCATCTTCCTCGACCGAAAGGAGACAACACGCGGTCTTGCGGACAGGCTCATCAAAAAAACACTGCTGAAACGTTGCATGAAGCGCTCACGGGCGGTCTCCTGCATTTCGCAGTTCACCTATGGGCGATGCCGCCATTATTACGGAAAGCTCGCGGACAAATGCTTTGTGAACTACAACGGCATTCCCAAGAGCGTATTGGAATACGCCCGCACCCATCGCCCCGCCGAAAAGGAGGATTGCTTTGTCTTTGTGGGCAATGTCAAGCGGCACAAGGGGCTGAAAACGCTGCTCTCGGCCTTTGCCGCCTATGGCAAGGGCACCCTTAAAATCATCGGGGAAAAGGAGGGCTTCCTGACAGGACTTGACCTCGACGAAACCGCCTACCGGAACGTGATTTTTACGGGACGGCTCCCCGACGAAGAAATGCTCGGCGAAATCGCACGGGCGAAATATCTGATCCTTCCCTCGCTCTATGAAGGGTTTGGGCTTCCGCCGCTCGAAGCGCTTGTCCTCGGTACACAGGCCATCGTTTCGGACATCCCCGTGTTCCGCGAAGTTTATGGCGGTCTGCCCGTGAAGTACTTCCGTTCCGAAGAGGAACTTTCCGCGCTTCTCGGGAGCTGCCCCGATTCCATCTCCTGCCGGGAGGAGATCGCCGCGCGGTACGACTTCCGCAAGAACTTTGCAAACATTCTCTCCCATATCCAATCATGACGGCCTCACTTTCCCAAAAACGTTTGGCGGATGTCCGCATCGATCTCGATTTCTTTCTTGAAGTCTTTGCTTTTTTGTCCGTTCTGCTCATCGGAGCGGACATTTGGGGCGTGTCTGCTTTCGGGGTGAATCTTCGGCTCGACCAACTCTTTCTGTTGATCTTCTGCGCACTTCTTGCCGCCAAAGACGGTTTCCGCTTCACCAAAAACGGGTGGGTGATCGCCTTTGCGCTCTTTTCCCTCGTCTCCACCCTGTTTGCCTTTTCCTTCGAGAGGGGGATCCTCTATTATTTTTCCATTCTCTATAACATTGTCTTTCTCTTTTACGGATTTGCAAGCTATGTCCAAACGTACGGGCTGAAACGATTTGTCTCTCTGTGGCGCAAGACGTGTTATGTCCAATTCGGCGTGATGCTGCTTCAATTTCTCTTGAAAGTGCTCTTCGGTTACGAACTGCCTTTCCTGCCCTCCTACGGGGTGCACCTCGGCGTACCCCGCTTCCAGCTATGGTTCTATGAGCCGAGCTATCTCGCGACCTATCTCTCCTTTTGGTTTGCCTTTTCCTTATATATGTTCCTCTTGGAAAAGGAAAAGAGCTACGCCGCCGATCTCCTGCTCGCGCTCGCGATGTTCGTCATGTCCACCTCCACCTCGGGGTTCATCGCGATCGGTCTCACAGCGGCCGTCGTCTATCTTCTTTGGCTCGCAAAGGGGATCACTGCCAAAAAGCTCGCCGTCATTCCCATCGTGCTCGCGGCGGCGATCGTCTTTCGCCTTGTATTTAGCAACCTTTACGATGTCTTTATTGCCCGTCTCTTCAACACCTCGCTCGACACGGCGTCGGGCGGACGGATCAGCGCATGGAAGGAGACTTGGGACGTCTTTTTGGCGCGGCCGATCTTCGGCGTGGGGGCGGGAAATTACGGGCTCTTTCTCGGAATGACCGCCGACCACGTTCCCACCAACGTCACGCTCGACCTCATGGCCACCCTCGGGATCTTCGGGACGGTCGCCTTCTATGGACTGAGCGTCTCTCTTTGCGTAAAATGCTTCCGCATCGCCCGCCGCGACTCTTCCAAAGGCTCGGCGATGTTGGCCGCCTGCGCTTTCGGGCTCATCATCTTCACGGTGATCCTGCAATTCAACCAAGGCTATCTCCGCCTCTACCATTGGATGTTTCTGGGCGTCTTGTGGGGCGGGATCTTGTCGTACAAAAAGGAGAACAGAATATGACGGGCCCCAAGATCAGCGTCGTCATTCCCGTCTACAACGCCGAAAAGACGCTTGCCGCCTGTGTGGACAGCGTACTCGCGCAGAGCTACCGCAACTTGCAGATCGTGCTTTCGGACGACGGCTCCGCCGACGGGAGCCTTGTCCTCTGCAAAAGGTATGCGGAAAAGGACGGGCGCGTCGTCGTCATTGCGGGGGAGAACCGCGGCGTCTCTGCGGCGCGGAACCGCGGGCTTGCCCTGTGCGAGGGGGAGTTTTTCACCTTCGTCGATTCGGACGACGCCCTTCTTCCCACCGCCTATGAAAAGATGCTCTCCGCGGCCATCGAACAGTCGCTCGATCTCGTCTTTTGCAAGGTCTGTCGCGTGTCGGGCGGAAGGGCCGAGTACAGAGCAAAGGGGAGACATAAACAGGACGTTCTGTTGGGGCTCAACGTCTCGGACGCATGCAACGATTCCATGGAGGGAGGAATATGGAGCGCGTTGTACCGCGCTTCCGCGTTCGGCGATCTCCGCTTTGACGAGCGGCTGCGTTTCGGCGAGGACGTGATCTATTTTATGGACTGCTTTGCCCGCCGCCCGCGCGCCATGCTCCTCGGTGACTTTCTCTACCGCTACACCGTGACGGACTTCGCGGAGAAATATTACAGCGAGGACTTCTCAGAGCAATGCAGGCTGCTCTGCGCGGCATGCAAGGAGCGGCTGCTCTCGGCGGGCGAACCCGAATGCGCTGCGGCCGAATGCTTTCATCAATATTATAAGGCCGCGTTTGCGCTCGCCGCAGACAAACAGCGTCTTTCGGCCCGCCGCGCATGGCTGGACGCGTTTGCCGCGGAAAACAACCGCCGCGCAGGCATGCGCGCCTATCTGAAACTCACCCTGCGCGGACAGCCGTTTTTGTACCGCGCGGAAAAACGTCTTTCGGCATGGCTGCTCCACGGGAAGCATTTTGCGCTCTTCCGCTGCCTGCTCCGTCTGCGCCGCCGTCCCGAGAAAAAGGGGGAACGTGCATGAAACGGTTCAGTGTGATCATCCCTGTCTATAACACGGAACAATACCTGCGGGAATGCCTTAGCTCCGCGCTCTCCTACAAGGGGGAGGAGGTGGAAGTCATCGCCCTCGACGACGGCTCTACCGACGGAAGTCTTGCGCTCCTTTCCTCCTTCTCCGATCCCCGCTTGAAAGTCTTTCACCATGAAAATATGGGCGTCTACAAGACATGGAAACGGGGCGTGGAGCTCTGCGAGGGAGAATATATCGTCTTTCTCGATTCGGACGACAGTCTCAAAGAGGGGCTCTTTCCCTTTTTGAACTCGATTTTGGACGAATACAGGCCCGATCTCATCCAATACGGCTGGACGGAGGTCGAGGAGAACGGGCAGACGCGAGATCGAACCGCCGCAGATGTGCGGGAGGGGTATTTCGAGGGCGCAGAACTGCGCGCACTCGTCGAGGAAAAGATGCTCTTCCTCGGGACAGACCGCTCCGGATTTTCCACGCTGCGCTGGGCGAAGGCCTTCCGCACCGAGCTTTTGCGCGCCGTACTGCCCGATACCATAGAGAACATCTGCATGTATGAGGATGACAGTATCACCCGTCCCTTCTTCACGCAGATACGCTCCCTCTATGTGACCCGCAAGAGCTTTTACAACAACCGATACCGCACGGGCGGCTCCATTTGCAGCTCCCCCGAAAAGCTCTCTGCCCACTTTGAGGACTGCAAAAACCTCATCTCCTATTTCTATGACACAAAGGAGCGCTTCGGCTATCCCGAAAAAACGCTCCGCTATTACTATGTTTTCTATTACACTGCACTGCTCGGAGACGCCGTTTGCGCCAAAGATCTCCCGCTTATCAAGCGCATCCTCGCCGATGAGCGGCTGCGCGAACTGATGAAAGAGGAGAGCGGGATCAAGATCTTTCTGCTCCGCCGCCGCATGTTCCGCCTCTATCGCTTCATGCGGAAAATAAAACGGGCGCTCCGATAAACAAAGGTCACTGCCTTGGATAAGAAAAAAGGGTTTATAAACGTCATCGTCTCGCTGGTATTCCGCGTGCTGCTGCTTCTCGCAACTCTGCTCACGCGGCGGTTTCTCATACAATTCGTCGGAAACGATATAAACGGCCTCAACTCCCTCTATACGAGCATTTTGGGCTTCCTCGCGGTCGCCGAACTCGGCGTGGGCACGGCGATCGCCTTCTGCATGTACAAACCCATCGTGGAGGGGGACGACAAGAAGGTCGCCGCGCTCTACGGGCTCTTTAAGTGGGTGTATCTTGCCATCGGCGGGGTCATCCTCGCGGGCGGGTGCCTGCTCATGCCCTTCCTCAAATATTTCGCAAAGGACTACGCGACGCTCAATGTAAATCTCTATCTCACGTTCGCGCTCTCCCTTGCGGCGGTCGTCGTCACCTATCTTTTCAGCGCGAAGATCTCCCTCATCAACGCCTATAAGAACAACTACGTCACGACGTCGATCACCTCCCTGGGGCAGCTCCTTGCCTGCGGTGCGCAGATCCTCGTGCTCTTTCTCACCCGCTCTTTCGTGTGGTATCTCGTCTGCGCGATCGGCGCGGCGCTCCTGCAATGGGCGGCAACCGAGCTTATCACGCGCAGGATGTATCCAAACATCCTCTCCTTGAAGGAAAAGATCGACCCCGAAACGAGAGGGGAGGTCGTCAAGAACGTCAAGGCGATGTTCCTGCACAAAGTCGGGAGCGTGCTCGTCAATACGGCAGACAGCGTCATCATCTCCGCTTTCCTCGGCGTGGCGCTTCTCGGAAAATACTCCAATTACATCGTCATCGTCACTGCGATGTCAAACACGATCTCCCTCTGCTTTACCCCGCTCACCTCGGTCATCGGGCACCTCTACGCGGAGGAGAGCTGCGACGCCGTGCGCAAATATCTGCACTTCTTCCATACCCTCAACTTTGTGCTCGGGGCGCTCTTCTTCCTTGGCTATTACGCCGTGATCGACGATCTTGTTACGATCTGCTTCGACAGTTCCATGGCGGGAGAACTGCTGCTCGGGAGAGGGGTTGGGTTCGTCATCTCCCTCAATTATTTCATTCAATTCATGCGGCAGGCCGTCCTGCTCTTCCGCGACGCGACGGGAACGTTCTATTACGACCGCTTTAAGCCGCTCGTCGAGGGGCTTGTCAACATCGCCCTGTCGATCGCCTTCGTCTTTCTCTTCGGACTTGTGAGCGAGGAATTTAGCGTGGTGGGGGTGATCGCCGCGACGATCCTCACAGATCTTCTCATCTGCCACGTCGTGGAGCCGCACGTTCTCTACAAGCACGCGCTGCACTACACGCCCAAGCACTATTATCTCAAAAATTATTTTTACGTCGCGCTGTTTGCGGGAGCGCTCATTGCGCTGCATTTCTGCCATGTCTCCGTGGACGGTGCGTGGCTCAGTCTGCTCGCGAACGGCGGGATCGCGGTGGCGGTCTCCCTCGTGCCCATTTCGATCGCGGCGATCTCGGACGGGGATTTCCGCCACTACTTCAAACTTCATCTGCATAAGATCAAACGCAAGGAGGACGAAACATGTACGACTATCTCATCGTAGGCAGCGGGCTTTACGGGGCCGTGTGTGCCTATGAACTGACAAAGCAAGGCAAAAAGTGCCTTGTGCTCGAAAAACGCCCGCACATCGGCGGCAACGTTTATACCGAAAACATTGAGGGGATAAACGTCCATAAGTACGGCGCGCATATCTTCCATACCCACGACCGCGAAATTTGGGAGTACGTCAACGGGTTCGCCGAGTTCAACCAATATGTCAACTCGCCCATCGCGCGCTATAAAAACGAATGCTACAATCTGCCTTTCAATATGAACACCTTTACCAAGCTCTGGCCGGATGTGTTCACCCCCCAAGAGGCGGAGGCGCGCATCGCCGAGGAACGGAAGGCCTATTACACCGAGGAGCCCCAAAACCTTGAAGAACAGGCGATCAATCTGGTCGGCAAGACGATCTACGAAAAACTTGTGAAGGGCTACACCGAGAAACAGTGGGGGAAGGATTGCCGCGAACTTCCCGCCTTTATCATCCGCCGTCTCCCCGTGCGCTTCACCTTCGACAACAACTATTTCAACGACCGCTATCAGGGCATTCCGATCGGCGGCTACACGCAAATCGTCGAAAAGATGCTCGCGGGCACAGAGGTTCGCCTCGGCTGCGACTTTCTTGCGGAGAAGGAGAAATATTCCGCCCTCGCTGATCGGGTGATCTACACGGGCGCGATCGACGCCTACTTCGGCTTTTGCCTCGGCGCGCTCGAATACCGCTCGGTCCGCTTCGAGACGGAGGTCCTCGATGTCCCCAATTTCCAGGGCAACGCGGTCGTCAACTACACCGAGCGTGAGGTGCCCTATACCCGCATCATCGAGCACAAGCATTTCGAATTTGGCACGCAGAAAAAGACGGTGATCTCACGGGAATATCCTTCGGCATGGAAAGAAGGGGATGAGCCCTACTATCCCGTCAACGACGAGAAAAACAACGCGCTCTATGCCCAATACGCGGAACTTGCGCGCAGAGAGAAGAACGTGCTCTTCGGCGGTCGGCTCGGGCAGTACCGCTACTTCGATATGGACGACGTGATCCGCAGTGCGCTCGACGCCGTCCGTTCGCTCTGAGAAAAAATCCGCGAAAACGGCCTTCAAACCATTGACGAAACGGAAAAGGCCTGTTATAATTTCAAACGGCAATTACGGCGCAAGCCGAAACAACTTAGGGGAGGAATCATGTTACACTACACCTTAGACGCAAAAAAGCGGGGCGTTGACGTCTCCAAACATCTCTACGGCCTGTTCTTCGAGGACATCAACCAGGCTGCCGACGGCGGTATGAACGCCGAGATGGTCATCAACAACTCCTTTGAATACGGCTACTTTACTTACGACGACTACAACGCCGAGAGCACGGTGGAGGCGCGCAAGCAGAAAGGATTCTATTGGGACATCTACGGCGCGGGCCCCCGCAAGATCACGACGGACGGCGGCATGAACGAGAACAATCCGTCCTATCTGCTCCTCAATGTCGGCGGGATCTACCACCTCGAAAATCCCGGCTATTACACCGTGGGCGGGTACGACAATTACGGCATGCCTGTCACGAACGGCGAGACCTATCACTTCTCCATGTGGATCAAGCGCCTCGGCTTCAAGGGGGTCGCCAAAGTCTTTATCAAGGGCGCGCACGGGCGGCATACCACGATCGGCGAGATCAAAATTCCCGAAGGAACGGAGGGAGACTGGATCAAAGTTTCTACCTCCGTCGTCGCCGAAAAGGACACGATGGGGAGGCTCTCGGTCACTTTGGAGGGAAACGGCAAGATCGGCATCGACTATGTCTCTCTGCTCCCCGCGACCGTGTGGGGCGATCCCAAAAAATACCGCAACGGCAAGCTCTCTCCCCGTATCGTGGAGGCGCTCAAAGCCTGCCATCCCTCTTTCCTCCGCTTCCCCGGCGGCTGCGTAGTGGAGGGGGATGTCAGCTTCGATTATCAATACAAATGGCGGGAGACGGTGGGTCCCCTGGAACAGCGCCGCCAGATCCCCAACGTTTGGCGGTACATGCAGAGCTACGGCATCGGGTTCTATGAATATTTCTGTCTCTGCGAGGACCTCAATATGGCGCCTCTGCCCGTGCTCCACTGCGGCGTACTCTGCCAGATCCGCATGGGCGAACAGCGCAAGACGGGCTACCAACGCATCGTTCCCGGCACCGAAAAGTTCCAAAAAGAGGTCATCGACAACGTGGCCGATCTTCTCTTCTTCGCCAAGGGAGACATCGCCTCAGACGACAAGAACGAGAGCTATTGGGCAAAGGTGCGTGCCGATATGGGCCATCCCGCGCCTTTCGACCTCCAATATGTGGGGATAGGAAACGAGAATTGGGGCTATGAATACTTCGATAACTTTGCCTCCTGCCTTCTCGGCGTGCGGCAATACATGTACAAAGGGCGGCAGACCGACCTTTTAAAGCTCTTCAACATCACCGTGGTCACGAGCGCGGGCGTGGACATCCGTCCACAGGACAGCAACGACAGCTGGAAGATCATCAACGAAAAGTACCGTGACATGATCGTGGACGAGCATGTCTATAACTCCTACCAGTGGTTCATCGACAACACCAAGCGGTACGACTGCTATGATCGGGGCGGAGCGAAAGTGTTCATGGGCGAATACGCGATGCATACGATGTCGGACGGCAGAGGACGGCTCAACGGCGACAACAATCTGCGCTCGGCGTTGAGCGAGGCCGCCTTCCTCACGGGCTGCGAGCGCAACTCCGACGTCGTGAAGATGACCTGCTATGCGCCGCTCTTCGCCTCCACCTACCACTACCGTTGGACCCCCAACATGATCTGGTTCAATCCCCGCGAGGTCATGCTCACTCCCAACTACTATGTGCAGCAGATGTTCGCGGGCAATGTGGGAAGCTACACGCTCACCGACGTTGCGCCGGTGGACGGCAACAACGCAGGCGGGCTCATGATCGGCGGACACAGAACGGCGAGCGCGGTCTCCAAGGTCTCCGTCTACGACCGCAAGAGCGGCAAACTCCTGTACGAACACGACTTCAAGAACGGCATGGGCGGCTGGAAAGTGTTCCCCAACTGCCGCGGCGGCCACATCGAGAACGACGAGCTCATCATCGAGGAGAGCGACGCCTTCAACGGCTTCTACTATGACGCGCAGGACTTCGGAGAGTGCACCGTGGAGATCGCGTTCCGCCGTCTCTATGGAGAGCAGAGTTTCATTGCGGGCGTTGGCGTGAAGGACGTGCGCGACGCGGGCACGATGGACGACACGGGATTTTCCGTCTGCTGCCAATACGGCAAGAACCACAAGGGCTACGACGTCTCTTTCGACAAACGGGTGGATTTCATGCGCACCGTCTGCGAGATGATGGGCAAGGACAAGTTTCTCGGCTATTCCCCCGAGGGCAACATCATGCGCCTCGAATACACCGAAAAGACGTTTACGGCGAGCATCTTCCTCGGCGGACAGTGGCATGAGGTCCTCTTCAAGAACGTCTGGAAGGTCAACGAGCGGGTGTTCAACAGCGTCACGGTGGGGGACGACGGCAAGATCTATCTGAAAGTTGTCAACGTCTCAGGAAAGGACGAAGAGATGGAGGCGGTTTTGAAGAACTTCCCGAACAAGACGAAAGCGACCGTCACCACGCTCTGGCACGAGGACCCCACGGTCATCAACGAGATCGGCGTGCGGTACGGCAAGACGGTGAATATCGAGCCCGAAACGCATACGATCGCTCTGAGCGGCGACGTTCTGAAAGCGACGGTCAAGAACAACTCCGTGAGCGTATTCGTCATCGAATAACTTTCTTTCATCTCCATTACACACGCATTTTGCGCCCATCGAGGCGTAGGTGCCAAAAAATTTCAGCCCTGTTGCGGCCTTTTTTCGGGCAAGCAACGGGGCTGTTTCTATGGAAAAAAATTGCTTTCATGATTCTGCCCCGTCCGTTTTCCAAATGCCGTGCCGAGCGCATGAACGTGCGGGCGGGGCGAAATGACAAATTAAAAACAGGCGGGGAAAATGAAATATACCTATCTCGTGCGTCATTCCGAGGCGTAAAGGAAATAACAAAGTCCGAAGAAGTCACTCGCCGAGGGAATCTTGCTACGCTTATGACGCGATACAAGCCAATTCCCTTCGTTTGAACTTCCATGTCATACCCGCGGGTCTTGTCCCATAAAATAGAGCGATGCTGGAATTTCTCCCGCCCCGCCTCCTCGGCTGCGTGCGGCATGTCAACCTTCATTTGCTCTATGAACTGCGCATCCGTGCCGGTAAGCCGCTCTCCGCCAACCTCGGCGGCAAATTCGTCTTTCTCGGCGAACACGGTCCCTGCCGCAAGAACGCCGCGCTCCTGCCCACTGCGGAAGAGATCGAGGACACCGTCTTTCAGGCAAGCGGACGTTCCCTCTATGCGGTGGAAAACGAACTCAAACAGGGATTTTTGACGGCAGACGGCGTGCGGATCGGCATTGCGGGCTCCTATGTGTACGAAAACGGCAGCGTGCTCGCGGTGCGTTCCTTCACCTCGCTGTGCATCCGTATTCCGCACGAAATTTTAGGCTGTGCAAGGGAAATCTATGAAAAGTGCTTTTCGGCAGGGCTTTGCTCTCTCCTCGTTATGGCGCCCCCGGGCGAGGGGAAAACCACCGTCTTGCGCGATCTTTCCCGCCTCGTCTGCGAGAATATGGGCTGTAACGTGCTCGTGTGCGACGAGAGGGGAGAACTCTCCGCAGGCGATCTCGGCGAGACATCCGATTGCATGAAGTTTGCCGATAAACTCACCGCCTTCACCGCAGGCGTCCGCGCCATGCGGCCCGACCTCATTGTAACGGACGAGCTGCTTCCGTGCGACTATCCCGCTGTGGAGCGCGCCGTGCGGGCGGGCGTGCATGTGTTCGCTTCGGCCCATCTTCTGCGTTTTTGCGACGTGCCCAAAGGACTCTTTGCGCGCTGTATCCTCCTCGACGGGCTCGGCCATGTGGGAAGCATCTTCAACGAAGAGGGGGAGATATGTGGCTGAAATTGCTCCTGTGCGGGCTTGCCATCGCCTTCTGCGCACTGCTTGGCAAGTTTGCCGCGGGGAAATACCGCGCCCGCAAATGCTTTTTTTCGCAGCTCTGCGATCTCAACGAACGCTTTCTCTCCGAGCTCAAATACCGCCGGACACCTCTGCCCGACTTCTTGAAAACCTGCGAACTTACGGGAGATTTCCGCAAAATCGTGCAGGCGCCCGCCGAAAGCGAGATCAAGCTCTCCTATCTCACGGACACGGAAAAGGCGGACGTGCGCAACTACCTTTTGCAGCTCGGACGGGGGGATTCCGTGTCACAACTCGGCTTTTTCGAAAACCGCCGCACCTCTCTTCTCGAACAAAAAGAGCGCACCGCTAAGGAGGCCAAGGAACGGGAGGAGCTCTACTTCAAACTCGGGCTCCTGGCGGGACTTGCCTTCGTCATCCTCATTGTTTAGCCTATGGACATCTCAATCATCTTTAAGCTTGCCGCCGTCGGCATCCTCATCACCGTCGTCTGCCAGCTGCTCAAAAAATCCGACCGTGACGACATCGCCACCGTCGTTGCCATCGTCGGGCTCGTGATCGCGCTCACAGTCGCCGTCACCATGATCGGCGATCTGTTCACGACCATCCGCGAAATTTTTAACTTGACCGCATAGCCTATGGAAATTTTTCAACTCGTCGGCGTCGCCTTCATTACGGCCGTCGCCGCCATTTTGCTCAAAGCGACAAGACCGGAGCTCGCCCTCGCCGTTACGGTCGCGGGCAGCGTCATTTTGCTCCTGTTCGTGTTCGACCTGTTTGAGGGGAGCATTTCCATCTTCCGCAAGATCGCCGAGACCACGGGCATTGAGTTTTCCCTCGTCAAGCTCGTTTTGAAGATGATCGGCATCGGCTATCTTGTGGAGTTCAGCGCGGGGATCTTAAACGATTTCGGGCAAAATTCCCTCGCGGACAAGCTCGTCTTTTGCGGCAAGGTCGTCATCCTGCTTTTGGCCGTGCCCATTCTCGAAAGCGTGCTCTCTCTCATTGTAAAACTTTTGGGACTGATAAAATGAAGCGACAAAGACACAACAAAAAACTCTTGCCCGCGGCGCTTTTCCTTGGCCTGCTTTTGTTCATGCTGCTATTTGCGCTCCCCGCGACCGTAACGGCGAGGGCAGAGAACACCGACAGCGAGGGGAGAAAGGAGCTCGAAGAAAACATTGATTCGCTGCTCGCCGCCCTTGATACCAAGGAACTGCAAAACTATCTCGACCGTCTTTCGGCTTTCCGCGGAGTTTCCGTAAAAGACAAGTTGAAGGCCATGATCTCGGGCGATTATGCGCTCGACTACGCCGATTTGGGGGAGGCTGTGCTCGGGCTCGTCTGGGACGAAGCAGCGTTGCTTTTACCCGCTTTTGCGCTGATTTTGGCCGTCTCTTTGCTCTGCGGCATCTTAAACTCTGCGAAAAGTGGCTTTTTACATAGTACTATGTCTGACATAATAGGCTTTGTCGGGTACCTTTCAGTGGGCGCGGTCGTGCTTGCCTGCCTTTCGGCCGCGATCGGGGAATGCTTCGAAACAGTGACAAAGATGCGGGAACAGATGGAGCTCGTCTATCCGCTTCTGCTCACGCTGATGGCCGCGAGCGGCGGAACGGTCTCCGCGGCGATCTACCGTCCTGCGGTGGCATTCATGAGCGGGGGGATCTGCAATTTGTTTGAGAGCGTTGTGCTGCCCGTTGCGGTCGTCACCGTTGTGCTCGGCTTTGCGGGCAACCTTACGGACGGAGTCAAAACGGAAAAGCTCGGCGACTTTTTCAAGAGCATTTCCAAGTGGCTCATCGGTCTCTCTCTCGGGCTGTTCAGTCTCTTTCTCACCGTACAGGGCATCTCTTCGGCGCAGTACGACGGTCTCTCCCTGCGCGCCGTGAAGTATGTTGTATCGGGCTCCGTCCCCATGGTCGGCGGATTTTTGTCCGGCGGGATGGACCTCATCCTCGCGGGAAGCGCCCTCATCAAGAACGCCCTCGGCGCTTTTGCCGTATTCTTGCTCGCGTGGACCGTCGTAAAACCGCTTTTGCTCTTTGGGGTCCTGCAACTCTTTCTGCGGCTGTCGGCAGCCGTCACCGAACCCGTTGGGGGGAGGATCCCAACGCTGCTTTCCCGTCTCGCGGGGGACGTGGGGTACTTCGTCGCGGGAATGCTCTGCGTTGCGTTTCTCTATTTCCTCACCCTGCTGCTCCTCGTCTGTTCCTCGGGGGTGATCCTATGAGCGGCTACATTCTCACAGTCGCGGGGGCGGTGCTTCTGTCGGCGGCCCTTGCCGTCATTCTCCCCGGCGGAAAGATGGGCGCCTTTCTCAAAGGAATGAGCCGCCTTTTTGTCTTTGCCGTGCTCGTTGCGCCGCTCGCCTCTTTGCTCGTGAAAAGAGAAGTTTCCATCTCCCTGCCCGAAGTCGGGGAGGATAGGGGGTATCTCACGGCATGCGCCCGCCTGCTTTCGGAGCGGGATGAACAAGAGATCGCCGCCTTTTTGGAGGAGGAATACTCTCTTTCGGCCGCCGTCTCCGTCTCGCGCAGCTGTGCCGATTCCTTTCCGCTCACAAAAATCAAGGTGAATCTTCCTGCGGACGGCATATCCGGACAAGACGCGCATATAAATATGGCAGACTGCATCAAAACGGCACTTGCGCAAAAGTATTCTTGCGGCGCGGAGCTTGTGGAGGTCGTATGGGAAAGCTGAAAGAGCTTTGGAACAACCGGACGTTCCGGGCGGTACTCATCGCTTTGGCGGCGCTCCTTCTCCTCCTTGCGCTCTGGTTCGCTTTTGGGAAAACGTCCTCTGAGTACTCACCCACGCAGACAGAGGCCCGCCTCATTTGCCTTCTCAACGAAATCGAGGGCGTGGACGGCGCCAAGGCCGTGGTCTCCGAAGAGGAGGGGCGCGCTGTGAGTGCGGTGGTCGTGTTCGAGGGAAAGGACAGCATCCTCACCCGCTCCCGCATTCTCGACATCACGGCCTCTCTTCTGCGCATCGACAAGAAAAATGTACAGGTATATCCCGCGCAGGCCTGAATCAACCCGAAAACTTTGAAAAGGAGATAAATTTATGTCCAACACCAAAAAAATCGCACTGATGTCCACCCTTGTCTTACTGCTCGCCGTGACCGCCGTGTTCAACTTTGTGCTCGCCGGCACACGCAGCACCGACGTCGACGCCAGCAATGCACAGAGCGTGAACTTCTTCACCTCCCACCGCGCCGAACGCAATTCCACCCGCAGCGAAGAATTTGTCCAGCTCGACGGTATCATCTCGGCCTACGCCGCCGACACGCAGGAATACGCCGACGCCGTTGCCGAAAAACAGCGGATGGTTTCCATTATGGAGGAAGAACTCGAACTCGAAACGATGATCCGCTCTCTCGGCTTCACCGACGCGGTTGTCGTGATCGGCTCGGACTCCGAGAATGTCAACATCTTTATCAATTCGAGCGAACTGAACGCCGAAACCGCCCTCAAAATCTATTCGATTTTCGAAGATGAGAAAGAAATTCGCGAGGGAAATATCGTAATTATGCCGATTTACGCGGAAAGTTAAGCAAAAATAGTGGTAAAATGCAAAAAGATGTGCTATAATGAATCCAAGAGGTGTATATTATGGCAAGTATCCGATACAATCCCAACGGACAAAAAGGCAGGATCTCCTACAATGCGGACATCGTGAGCGGCATCGTCGTTTTGAGTTTGCAGGAGACCGAAGGCATTGAGCTCGTTCCCTCCAAGAGCAAGGGCATCAAAATTTGCTTTGAAAAGGAGGGGATCTTTGCTGACATCTCCGTCATTGCGCATTACGGCTACAATGTTCCCGAACTCGCCTATTCCATCCAGCAGACCGTGAAACAGATGGTAGAGTCGATGACGAAATTCAAAATCGCCAAGATCGACGTTCATGTCCAAAGCGTGGTGTTCCCCGCAGCGCCCATGCCTGCTCCCGCGCCCGCGGAAGAAAACGGCGAACAGGAAAAAATCGGTTGAGAGCATTCCCTTTCCGTCCGGAAGGGGAATTTCTCGTAAGGAGCAATCATGAGAAGCGACGCGAGAGAGGCGGCGTTCCAAATCGTCTTTGCTTCCCTGTTCGGCGGGGACAGCGGAGAGGGCTTTCGCAAGAAGCTCTATAAAAAATTCAAACTCAACGCAGAGGAGACAGCCTTCGCGGAAAGCCTTGTGTCTCTGGCCGAAGAACACGGCGAAGAGCTCAAAAGCAAACTTGCCGAAAAGGTCACCCGCTTTGCCGATTACCGCATCTTCCCCGTGGACCGGGCTATCATGCTCGTCGCCCTCGCGGAGATCTTCTATGTGGAGGAAGTTCCGCCCGTCGTCTCGGTGAGCGAAGCGGCGGCGCTGGCACGAAAGTATTCCGCCGAGACCTCGGCAAACTTCGTAAACGGCGTACTCGGAGGATTTATCAACGAATGATCATCGACGGAAGGGCGGTCGCCGCCCAAATTCGCGCGGAATTGCATGCTCGCACCGCGCGTTTCTTTGAAAACAGGGGCAGAAATCCCTCCCTCGCGGTGGTGCTCATCGGCAGCGACCCCGCTTCTGAACTCTATATCCGCAACAAGATCAAAGCCTGCGCCGAAGTGGGCATCCGTTCCTTAGATGTGCGCCTGCCCGCCGATGTCTCTCGGGAAGAGGCGATCGCAGCCGTTCGCCGTCTCGCGGCAGACGATGAAACGGACGGCATTTTGGTACAACTGCCGCTTCCTCCGCATCTCGATCCCCGGGAAATCCTTGCGGAAATTCCCGCCGAAAAGGATGTGGACGGGTTTTCGGAAAAAAATATCGGCGCGCTCGCCCTTGGACAGGATGGGCTCGTCGCCTGTACCCCCCTCGGCGTGATGGAACTTTTGAAGCGTTACCACATCGAACCGCGTGGCAAACACGCCGTCGTCATCGGCCGGAGCAACATCGTCGGAAAGCCCATGGCGATGCTGCTGCTCAACGCGGACGCCACCGTCACCGTCTGCCACTCCCGTACGCCCGATCTTAAAGAGGAATGCCGAAGAGCGGATATCCTCATTGCGGCAGCGGGAAGAGCAAAACTTGTCACAGGCGATATGGTGAAGGAGGGGGCCGTCGTTATCGACGTGGGCATGAACCGCGAAAACGGAACGCTCTGCGGAGACGTGGACTTTAAGGAGGCCGAAAAAAAGGCTTCATTCATCACGCCTGTACCGGGCGGCGTGGGTCCGATGACCGTCGCCATGCTGCTAGCAAACGTCTGCACCGCAGCCGAAAAAAGATACAAATGACTGACTTTCAAAAGAAATACCAAGATTACCGCTCCTTCTTTGAGGGAGAACTGAAACACTTTTGCGCGGAGATGAACCATCAGCCGCCCGTCCTCACGGAGAGTATGCGCTACTCCCTGCTTTCGGGCGGGAAACGGGTGCGTCCCGTGCTTTTTTTCGGCACGCTGAGCCGCTTCGGCGCGGACTATACCTCCGAAACGGGGCTGGCGCTCGCCCTCGAATGCATTCATACCTACTCCCTCATCCATGACGACCTTCCCGCCATGGACAACGACGATTTCCGCCGCGGCAATCCTTCCAATCACAGAGTGTTCGGCGAGGCCAATGCCATTCTGGCGGGAGACGCCCTTCTCTCCGAAGCAATGCGACTGTTGCTCAAAGAAAGCGGAAGAAGCGCAGCGCATCTCCGCGCAGCTCAATATCTCGCGGATGCAGCGGGCGCGGACGGCATGATCGCGGGGCAATCCGCCGATCTTCTCTTCACGGGCACGGCAGGCGGGGAGGAGGAACTCGGTTTTATCTATGCGCATAAAACGGGAAAACTCATCACAGCTCCCATCGTGATGGCGGCCATGCTCGGCGGAGGGGACGTGCAGGCGGCAGAAAACTTCGGGCAGGCGCTCGGTTCTCTCTTTCAGCTCACAGACGATATTTTGGACGAGAAGGGGGAGAGCGCCAAGATGGGCAAGACGCTCGGAAAGGACGCCGCAGAGGAAAAACTCACCTGCGTGAAAGTATACGGCATGAAGCGGGCGGAAGTGCTCGCCGACCAGACCGCCGCAAAGTGCCATTCCCTGCTGGATGCGCTCGGCGGCGACGAATTTCTCTCCTGCATGATAGAGCTCGTGAGAGAGCGGGACAATTAGCTCATGAAACAAATTTCTGCCGAGGAACTGAAAAATGCTTCCCTCGAACAATTAAAAGAAGATTGCGGCTTGCTGCGGGAGGAGATCCTCCGCACCGTCTCCGTCTGCGGGGGGCATCTTGCCTCCAATTTGGGCACGGTGGAGCTCACCGTCGCCCTGCACCGCGTGTTCGATTTCCCGCGCGACAAGCTCATTTTCGACGTCGGCCACCAATGCTACGCCCATAAACTTCTCTCGGGCCGCGCAAATGTGTTTCATACTCTGCGGAAGCGGGGCGGACTTTCGGGCTTTCCGAAGCGCAGCGAGAGCGAGTACGACTGCTACGACACGGGACATGCGGGCACGGCGATCTCCGCAGCCCTCGGTTTTGCCAAAGCGCGCGACCTGAAAGGGGAGGATCACAACGTCATCGCCCTCGTCGGAGATGGCTCCTTCAACAACGGGCTCGTCTATGAGGCGCTCAACAGCGTAAAAATCTTGGAAAGCCGTGTGCTCATCGTGCTCAATGACAACGGCATGTCCATTTCGCCCACCGTGGGAGGCATGCACGAACTGCTCGGCGAAATGAAGGGAGAACCGCCTCTCGAAGATATGAAAGTGTTCGAGCGGTTTGGGCTCTCCTACCGCGGGCCCGTGAACGGAAACGACCTCTCCGAGCTCCTGCCCGCCTTAGCGCAGGCGAAAGAGGATCTGAAAAAGGGGAGCGTTCTCTTGCATGCCGTCACCAAAAAGGGACAGGGCTACTCTTTCTGCGAGAGCGCGCCCGTCAAAACCCACGGGATCAGTCCCGCAGAAATCCAAAGCGAATACAACGCGGCGCTCGGCGAGGAACTCTGCGCCCTCAGAAAAAATCATCCCGAGATCGTGGCGGTGACAGCCGCGATGACCGACAATGTGGGGCTCCGTCCCTTCTTCGAAGCCTTCCCGGAGCGCGCCTTCGACGTCGGCATCTGCGAGGAACACGCCTCGGTGCTCTGCGCCTCTATGGCTGCCGCGGGGATGAAACCCTACTATGCGATCTTCTCCACCTTCCTGGAACGGGCCTTTGACGAGATAATCCACGACATTTGCGCGCAAAATTTGCCCGTCACGCTCTGCATCGACCGAGCCGGCGTTTCGGGAGCAGACGGAGAAACCCACCAGGGCGTGTTTGATCTGAGCTTTCTCTCGTTCGTCCCGAATCTCACCGTCGCCATTCCGAAGAACATCGGGGAGTTCCGCGCAATGTTGCGCAAGAGCGTCGATTTTCGCGGTCCGCTCGCCATCCGTTACCCTCGTGAAGGGACGGAAGGAGAGATTTCCGACTTCGAAATCGGGAAATTTGAGCTTTTACATAGTACTATGTCTGACATAATTCTGCTTGCTGCGGGAGAAAGATGCCTAAAAATCGCCGAAACCGTGCGAGACCGCGCACTTTCCGAAGGCATGGAGGTCGGGCTCGTGAATGCCCGTTTCCTGCGCCCCTTAGACGAAGAGCTCCTTCTCTCCCTTGCACAGGGCACAATTATCACGCTCGAAGACAATGCGCTCATCGGCGGCTTGGGGGATGCCGTGGCGCGCTTCTACCGCTCCCATGGGATCGAAAAGCATGTTCTCTCCTTCGGGTTGGACGACCGTTTTCTGCCGCATGGGGAGCCCCATGTGCTCATGCAGGAATTTGGACTCGACGAAAACGCGATTCTCGACGCGGTGAGGAACGCCTATGCGTGCCGATAAATTCTTTGCGGAGCGGTTCGGTTCCCGCAATAAAGCGGCCGAAGCGCTCAGAGAAGGGCTTGTGCTGCGGGGCGGTAGGCCGCTCTCTCCCGATGCCGAGGTGCACGATGGGGACAGTTTCTCCTTTCTTTCCCGCAGCGCGCAATTCGTCTCAAACGGCGGTTACAAGCTCGCCCGCGGGCTGGACGCATTCGGTCAGTCCGTAGAAAGTCTCACCTTCGCCGACCTCGGCGCAAGTACGGGCGGCTTTACCGACTGTCTTTTGCAGCGCGGCGCGAAACGGGTGTTCTGCGTGGACGTGGGGGAGTGTCAGCTTGCACCCTCGCTCGCTTCCGACCCGCGCGTGACGGTGATGGACAACACGAACGCCCGTTATCTTCTGCCGACCGACTTTCCCTGCCAACTCGACGGCGTGGTGAGCGATCTGAGTTTCATCTCTCTCCGCCTCATCCTGCCCGCCGTCAAGGAACTCCTGCCCGACAGCGGAAACGCGTTCGTGCTCTTTAAGCCGCAGTTCGAATGCGGAAAGAGCGGCGTCAACAAAAACGGTATCTGCCCGCCCGCTCTGCACGGGGAACTGCTCGGCGATTTTTATGATTTTTGCCTTTCCCTGCAACTCGCGCCGTCCGCGCTCGCCGTCGCCCCCGTCCGCCCCAAAAAAAATACGGAGTATGTTCTTTTTCTCCGCAAGAACGGACAGGCGGCCGGAAAGGAACGTTTCCTGTCTCCGCTTTTCCCGAGAATATAATTTTTTTTCGGAAAATACGAAAATTTTTGCAAAAACCCCTTGCATTTATTCATAAAAAAGTTATAATATAACGCGGACGCTATGAAGATCGGGATATTTTATCACAAGAAAAAAGTGCCCGAAAAGAGGGTTTTGTCGCTCGAGGCGGCGTTGGTTGCCTCGGGCGCTTTTGTGCGCATCTTTTCCGATGCCGAAGCGATTGGCGAAGTGGACCGTCTCATCGTGCTCGGCGGAGACGGCGCCATGCTCCGCGCGGCAAGAAGAGCTTCCCTGCTCGGGATCCCGCTTTTCGGCATCAATTACGGCACGATCGGCTTTCTCACCGCCTTTGAGCGGGGTGAGGAAGGGGAGGCCGTTGCCCTCGCCCTGCATGCATCCTGCGACCAAGAGGACCGCACCATGCTCGAAGCGACCGTGCACGGCGAAACCTGCCACTGCCTCAACGAGATCGTATTCATGCGTCGTATCGCCCGCGGCGCCGAGGACGGCGTCATCCATATCGTTGTCAACATCGACGATCGCTCCGCGGGAGAATTTGCCGCAGACGGGCTTATTCTCGCCACGCCCACGGGCTCCACGGCCTATTCGCTCTCGGCGGGCGGGAGCATTCTTACCCCCGGCTGCGGCGCCTTTTTGCTCACCCCCGTAAACGCCTTTTCGCTGAGGAGCCGTCCCATAGTAATTTCCGATAAAAGCGAGCTCTCCTTCACTTTCCCGGACGGCGCGATCGTCCATGGTGACGGGGAGTTTTTGGGCGAACTTCACCGCGGCGAAAAACTCTGCGTGAAAAAATCGGCCCGTCACGCCACCTTTCTTGTAAAGGAAAAAGAAGATTTCTTCCGCCATTTGACGGAAAAAATAAATTGACAACATTCATGAATAAGGGAGAATCAAATGTTGAGAAACGCAAGGCACACGAAAATTCTCGAGCTCATCGAGGAAAAAGAGATCGAAACGCAGGAGGAGCTCTGCCAGGAACTGTCGGACGCCAACTTTAATGTCACGCAGGCGACTGTCTCCCGTGACGTAAGAGAGCTTCGCCTTTTCAAGGTAGCGGGCACCCAAAAACGCTATCGCTACGCCGCCATCAGCAAAAACGAGGGAGAGCTTTCCGATAAAATGCGCGCACTCTTCCAAGCCTGCCTTGAATCCATTCAGGTCGTCGGCAATTTCATCATCATCAAGACCCTCAACGGCAACGGCGCCAATGCGGGCGTCGTGGTGGACCGTCTCAATTATTCAGAGGTCGTCGGCAGCATCGCGGGAGACGACACCGTCTTTACCATCTGCAAAACTCCCGAAGCCGCGCAGGAAGTGACGGAGCGGCTCATGCGTATCGCAAAGGTTTAACAAATGCTCAAAAGTCTCTCCATACGGAATATCGCGCTCATCGACCGCGCCGACATCGAGTTCTCCGAAGGGCTCAACGTGCTTTCGGGCGAGACGGGCGCGGGGAAGTCGGTCATTCTCGACTCGATTGACTTTGTGCTCGGCGCAAAGGCGGACAAGAGCATGATCCGCTTCGGACAGGCCGAGTGCTCGGTGCGCGCCGAGTTTTCCGCGGATGAAGAGTTGAATGCGCTCCTGGAAGAGCTCGATCTCGAACCCGACGAGACCCTGGTTCTTTCCCGAAAATTCGGGCAGGACGGAAAGGGGAGCGCCAAGGTGAACGGCTGCACCGTCTCGGCAACCATGCTGAGAAGGATCACCTCCCGCCTTGTAGACGTACACGGGCAGAGCGAACACTTCTTCTTGCTCAAAGAGAGCAACCAGCTGCGCCTTCTCGACCGCATTGCGGGCGTGGAGCGCGAAAAAGCAAAGGTGAGCGAACTGCTTTCGGCCCGCAAGGAACTCATCAACAGCCTTTCCTTGCTCGGCGGAGATGAGAGCGAACGCTCGCGGCGATTGGATATCCTGCGCTTCCAAATCGGGGAAATCGAGCGCGCGGGTCTCAAAAAGGGGGAGGAAGAGTCTCTTCTGGCCCTCCGTACCAAGTATCAAAATGCGGAAAAGATCCTCGAAGGACTTTCCGCCGCGCGGGCATATCTTGCAGAGGACGGAGGCGCGACCGATTCCGCCAATTCCGCGCTGCGCGCCCTGCGTTCGATCGCCCGCTTCGGCGACTATAACGAACTTTGCGAACGGCTGGAAAATGCCCTTGCGGAACTTGACGACCTCGGCGGGGAGATCGAATCCCTTGCCGCGGAGCTCGATGTCGATGAAGAGGAACTCGGAAGGGTAGAGAGCCGCATCGACGAAATACGCTCGCTCAAAAAAAAGTACGGCGGCTCGGAAGAAGAGATCGACCGTTTTTTACAGAACGCCAGAGAGGAGCGGGATCTCCTCGAAAACAGCGGCGCCCGCTATGAAAAACTTACAGCGGAGCTCGCAAGCACAGACGACGCCCTCTATTCTGCCTGCGTTGCGCTCACAAACGCCCGCAAAGCGTGCGCTGCGGCTTGGACAAAGCGGGTGACGAAAGAGCTCGAAACTCTCAATATTTCCTCTGCGCGCTTTGAGGTGGAATTTGACGGCTACACCCGCGACGACGTTTCAAAGGCGACCGCAGAAGGACTTGACGGCGTGCGGTTTCTGTTCTCCGCCAATGCGGGAGAGCCCTTAAAAGAGCTTGGAAAGATCATCTCCGGCGGCGAAATGAGCCGATTCATGCTCGCCGTCAAGGCACAGCTTTCGTCGATGAACGGGATCGGCACCTACATTTTTGACGAGATTGACGCGGGCATCGGCGGAAAGACAGCCAAAGTCGTTGCGGAAAAGTTCGTAAAAATTTCCCAAACTACGCAAATTATCGCCGTTTCCCACCTCGCCCAAATCGCCGCGGCGGCAGACAGGCAATTCCTCATCGAAAAGACGGAGGCGGGAGACAAGACCTACACCCGCGTGCATGCGCTCAATGGCGAGGAGCGGCGGGCGGAATTGGCGCGCCTGCTCTCGGGGGATACGGGAGAACTCTCGCTGAGCCATGCCGACCAGCTTCTCGAAGAGGCGAAAAAGTACAAAAAATAAAGGAAATCTCCCAAGAACAGGAAATTTCAAAACGCATAGAACAACGACAGCTTACGCAAATTAGCTCTGTTGGGTCTGCCATGCGGCGGACTATCGGAGGAACACATTGCGTAAGCTGAAATTTTATATTGCCGCGCTTGCGATCGCATTGTGCGGTACGCTTTTTGCGCAGCAGACCGAGGTCGCGGCGGACGCTGCAAGCGAAAAATATTATTTGGGAGGCATGACGGCCGGATTTTTGCTCGGCGCGGGCGGCGCGGAGATCATTGATTTGAGCGAGGTCAATGCAGAGGATGGCGTACATCGTCCCTCGGCAGATGCGGGTCTCAAACCCGGCGATTGCATCTGTGCCGTGAACGGCGTTAAAATCAAAACGATCGGGGATCTCAATGAGGCGCTCGCCGGCAGCGCGGGCAAGGAGGTCACCCTCACCGTGAAACGGGGCGGGGAATGCGCAGAGGTACGCATCCTGCCCGTCAAGGAAAAGAAAAGCGGAAAATACAAGATCGGCGTGCTCATCCGCGACACTCTTTCCGGGATCGGGACGGTCACCTATATCGAAAAGGAAACCGGGCGATTTGGCGCGCTCGGACACAAAGTTTCCGACGAGGGCAACAACCAGCTCGAAATTTCCGACAGCAAGGTCTATCTTTGCAGTATCGTGGGCGTCAATAAGGGAACGCGCGGAAAAGCAGGGGAGCTGCGCGGCTTGTTTCTGAATGACAAAGCGATCGCGCGGGCGGAAAAGGTGTGTCAAACAGGGCTTTACGGGACATTTGAAAATTACGATTATTCCCGCTGCACCCTCGTGGACATCGCCCCGCTCAGCGAGGCGACGATCGGAAAAGCCGTGATCTATTCCACGGTGGACGGAACTTGTCCGCAGGCCTATGAGATCGCCATTGCCAAAGTGGACGAGGGAAACAAAGATAATAAAAACTTCGTCATCAAAGTGACGGATGAAAAGCTCATAGAGGAGACGGGCGGAATTGTACAGGGCATGAGCGGAAGCCCGATTGTGCAGAACGGGAAGCTCATCGGCGCAGTGACCCACGTCTTTATCAACGACCCGACGAGGGGATACGGCATCGGGATCGAAAAAATGATCGGAGAGTAAAGTCAACTCGTGGAGGGGCATACAATAAGGTATGCGCCCTCTTTTTTTCTTACAAAGCTGCATTTCGCGCGCTCTTTCACGAAAATGGTGGATGGTCCTTTTGATTTTGGCACTTTTGTGTAGTACTATGTGTGGCATAGTATTCATAAAGACACCCGCCTTTTATGAATATCACCTGAAAATCTGCGACCGATTTCTTGACCGGGTGTGCTATTCCGACCGCAATGTCTTTGTGATTTTTCTCGAACGCACGGCGGGGAACGCACTTTTGCTCTTTCTCGTGCTTGCGGGCGGACTGCATCCCGCCTGCCTGCCTTTGCCCGTCGTCACGCTCCTGTATCGTTTCTATACCTTCGGCGGGACCCTCGCCATCCTCTTTTCCGTCTATGCCGTTCCGGGGGCGGTCGTTGCATTGGCGCTCTATCTGCCCATCCATCTGCTCGTCGATGTCGTTTTCCTCCTTGCCGCGGGGATCTCCTTTTCGCGCGCCTTTTTCTTCTCCTTTTGTGAAAGCGACCTGAAAGAGCTGCTCATCGACTTTCTTGCGCTTTTTTGTCTCATTGCGCTTATCTGCCTTTTGGAAATGATCTTGCTGCTCGCGCTCTTCCACCCGCTCGGAAATTTGCTCTGACAAAATCATATTTTTTCAAAAACAGCGCAAACTGCGGGTATGAAAAAATTTATTTTGGCGGCGCTTTCCGCATGTCTTGCGTTTGCGCCGATGCATTTACAGGAAAAAAACGGGGCAGCGGAGGAGCTTGTGAGCGGCAAAGCCGCCTACCTTTGCGACTTTGAGAGCGGCGCCTGCGCCTATGCGGAACATGAGACGGAGCGTCTGCCCATTGCGAGCATGTGCAAGATCATGACCCTCCTGCTCTGCTTCGAAGCGGCGGACGATGGGAACCTTTCATACGACGAACAGATCTCCGTCAGCGACAGCGCAGCGGGCATGGGGGGCTCGCAGGTCTTTCTCGGAAGCGGGCTTTCCTACCGCGCGGAAGAACTCATCAAGACGATCGCAGTCTGCTCCGCGAATGACTCCTGCGTAGCTATGGCGGAGCGCATTGCGGGCAGCGAAAGCCTCTTCGTCGAAAAAATGAACGCCCGAGCAAAAGAACTCGGCGCGGAAAATACCTTGTTTTCCAACTGTACCGGGCTGCCCAAGGAGCCGCAGTACTCCTGCGCCAAAGACGTTGCACTCATGCTCCGCACGCTTCTGAGCCACGAAAAATATTTCGAATTTTCCAAGGTTTGGTTGGAGGACTTTTCGCACCCCGACGGCCGCACGACGACGATCACCAATACCAACAAACTCATCCGCTTTTACGACGGCTGCGACGGCGGTAAAACGGGCTTTACGGGGCAAGCAGGGTTCTGCCTTGCGGCGACCGCAAAAAGGGGGGACACCCGCCTCGTCTCCGTCGTCATCGGCTCGGAGAGCTCGGACAAGCGATTCCAGAGCGTGAAAAACCTCTTCAACTATGCCTTCGCCGCCTTTGAGAGCCGCAAGATCGTGGAGGCGGGCAAGCCGCTTGAAACAAAACTGAACGTGCGCGGCGGCAAACAGAAACAGATCTCCGTTTGTGCCGAGCGCGACCTTACCGTCTTCTGTAAGCGGGGGGAAGAGGTAAACGCTACAACCGAATTTTCCCTCTTAGAAGGGCTCAAAGCGCCGCTTGCGGCGGGCGCGGACGTGGGGGAGGCGATCCTCTACCGCGACGGCGTGGAAGTCTCTCGGTGCCGTCTTTTGGCCGCGGAACCCGCCGAAAAACTTTCTTACGGCGACGCTTTCAAGTCCATTGCGGAAAATTGGTAACCGAGCGGACGACCCATACGGCAAAGCGGTAAATTTTTCTTGACCGCCGCCCGAAAAAGGTGCTATAATGTTGCCATTCCACAAAAAGAAGGCAAACGATGAATACACGAAAGACGCTCTGCGTCAACGAAAAAGGGCATTTGACGATCGGCGGGTGCGACTGCGTAGAACTTGCAAGCCGCTTCGGCACGCCGCTCTATGTCTTTGATGAGGACTATCTCCGCGGGATGATGAGAATTTACCGCGACACGATTGCAAATGAATACGGCGACGGCCTTGTCCTCTATGCGAGCAAGGCATTCTCCTGCGAGGCGATGTATGCGATCGCAAAGCAGGAGGGGATCGGCGCAGACGTCGTATCGGGCGGGGAACTCTATACGGCGATGCAGGCGGGCTTCCCCGCAGAACACATCTGTCTGCACGGCAACAACAAACTGCCGCGGGAGATCGACTATGCGCTCGACTGCGGCGTGGGGCTCTTCGCCGTCGACAATTCCGCAGAGGCGGACTATCTCGACCGCGCCTGTCGGGAGCGGGGAATTGTGCAGGACGTGCTCCTGCGCATCAATCCCGGGGTCGAGGCGCACACGCATAAATTCGTACAGACGGCGACCCCTGACAGCAAGTTCGGGTTCTCCGTCCAGAGCGGCGCGGCCGAAGAAATGACGAAGCACATCCTCGGAAAAAAGCACCTGCGGCTCAGGGGGTTCCACTGCCATATCGGTTCGCAGATCTTCGAGAAGCAGTCCTTCTGCATCGCGGCGGAAAAGTGCCTTTCTTTTATGGCGACCATGAAGAAAACGCTCGGGTTCGAGGCGGATACCCTCAACCTCGGCGGGGGATTCGGCATTTGGTACACCGATGAGGATGAAACATTTACCTTCGAGGGCTACGCCGCTTATTTGAAAGCGCTCATCGGCGCTGTCAAGGCAGGGTGCGCAAAGTACGGTTTGAAAGAGCCGAAGCTCATGATCGAGCCGGGGCGGTCGATCGTGGGCGAGGCGGGAATTACGCTCTACACGGTGGGAGCGATCAAGGAGATCCCCGGGATCCGCAAGTATGTGGCGATCGACGGGGGGATGTTCGACAACCCGAGATTCTGCCTCTATGAGAGTAAGTACACGGCCATCCTCGCGAACAGAGCGGACGAACCGCCGACCGAGCTTGTCTCGATCGCGGGAAAGTGCTGCGAAAGCGGAGATCTGATCGGCGTGAATCTGGCTCTGCCCGAGGCAAAGAGGGGAGACCTCCTTGCCGTGCTCTCTACGGGCGCGTACAACTACTCTATGGCGAGCAACTACAACCGCAACTTCATACCGCCAGCCGTGCTCGTAAAGGATGGGGGTGCGGAGTACATCATCAAGCCGCAGACCTATGAGGATCTCGTGCGGAACGACGTCATCCCCGCGCGGCTGAAATAACGGATTTTAAGAGGCGCGGCCCGACTGCGATGGCAGTCGGGCCGCGCCCTTCTACCATATCTTGACAAATTTTTCCTTCTTTCCTCCACTTATAGTGGAATTTTTTTGTCACGATCGGCTCTTTCGGTTGCCTTTTGCGAAAAATTTTGCTATAATCAGTGCGTATGACTTTTAACCCAAACAGATTCATTGAATTGCTTGCGAGTTTCCTTGCCGTGACGGTCGTATTGACCCTTCACGAATTTGCGCACGCCTTCGTTGCCTATAAGTGCGGCGACCCCACGGCAAAATGGGCGGGACGGCTTTCGCTCAATCCGCTCAAACACTTTGATCTCATCGGTCTGCTCTGCTTTACCCTCGTCGGGTTCGGCTGGGCAAAACCTGTGCCCATCAACCCAAATAACTTCAAGAAATATCGCACGGGCCTTGGGCTCACGGCGAGCGCGGGCATCATCACCAACTACATCTCGGCGTTTCTGTTCTATCCGCTTGCGCTTGTCGTCGTCAATTTCATGCCCGAAATTCCCTTCCTCACAACCTTTTTGTACTATTTGACATGGGCGCTCTATGCTTACAGCCTCGGCTTCTGCGTGTTCAACCTCCTGCCGTTCTATCCGCTCGACGGCTTCCGTCTCGTAGACGCGCTGAGCAAGTGGCACGGCAAGGTCTACCAATTCCTCAGAAAATACGGCTATTACATTCTGCTCTTCCTCGTCGTCGAGAGCTTCATTTGCAGGATCTTCTCGGAAAATCTCGGCATTTATCAGATGGATTGGTTCAATCTCCTCGGTTGGATCATGCAGTTTGCGGAAAAATATCTCGGTTTCCCCATTCTTGCAATCTGGGGCTTGGCGTTCGGAATGCCCGTTGAAGCGCTGTGGGGGTTGCTCGCATGGTAAACCGCGAAAATTTTGAGTCGGTCGTGGACTATACGACCGTTCTCAACGGCTTCGAGGGTCCGCTCGACCTACTTCTCTTTCTCATCAACAAGGAGGAGATCGAGATCAAGGACGTGTTTGTCTCGCAAGTCACGGAGCAATTCCTCGACTACATGAAGGGGCTCCCGTATCTCGACGTGGACAAGGTGACAGAGTACCTCAACATCGCGGCGACGATCCTGAAAATCAAGGCGCAGAGCTTGGTTCCCAACCTCGAAGAAGACCCCGAACTCGACGCGGAGATCGAGGAGGACAAGGCGCAGCTCATCCGCGCACTCGAAGAATTTCGCCTCATCAAAGAGGAGACGAAAAAACTCAAAGAGCTGGAAACGATCGGCTACTTTTTCAAGGAACCGGACAAGAACGTGGGGGAGACCAAGACGGTATTTTCCCTCGAAAATCTCACGCTCGACGGCCTTGTCGCCGCCTTTTCCACCCTCATGATGAAGCGGGAGGAACAGCGGGCGGCCGTGGAGGAGCGCGAGATCCCGCGGGATGAGTTTACCGTGGCTCAAAAGGTTCAGACCATCTTAGAGACCCTCGAAAGCCGAAACACGGTGGAATTTGAACAGCTCTTCACCCGCGATTTTACCCGCAGCGAAGTCGTCACCACCTTTCAGGCGCTCTTGGAGCTCTTGAAGTACCAATATCTGCGCGTCAACCAGGACGGCGCGTTCGGGCGTATCTCCATTTCACTCAATCCCGACAGAGGGGAGGAGGACTATCTTGGACAAATTGACGAATATAATTGAGGCGATTTTGTTCGCTTCGGGCAAGAGCGTGGAGCTTGCGATGATCGCGGAGAAACTCGAAGTCCCCATGCGCGACGTAAAAAAGGCTCTTTCCGAGCTTGAAGAGCGCTATGGGAGCGAAGGGGGGATCAAACTTCTCCAATTCAACAACAAGGCGCAGCTCGCCTCCAATCCCGACTATAAGGCGAGCGTGGAGGCCGTGCTCAATCCCATTCGCGAAAAGGAACTCACCCGCACCATCTTGGAGTGCGCCGCGATCGTTGCCTACAAACAGCCCATCACCAAGACGGAGATCGAAATGCTGCGCGGGCTCAACAGCGATTACGCGGTGCATGCGCTCGTCGAACTCAAACTCATCTACCCCTGCGGACGGAAAGATGCGGTCGGACGTCCCATTCTCTACGCCACGACGGATGAATTTTTGAAGCGTTTCAAGCTCAATTCCCTCGCCGATCTTCCCGATTACGATGCGCTCATGGCGGCGATCGCCCGCCCCGAGACGGACAGCTACCTCTACGCGCGCGAGGAGTACCGCGAAGAGGGGGAGAACGAAGCGGAAGAGGAAGTTGCAACGGCAGAAGGCGGTTACGAAATTCCAGACTTCCTGCGCGGACTCGACGAGAGCGATCTGGTAAAAATCAGCTAAGGTATAAGACCAACGGGCGGCAAATGTGCCGCCCGTTTTTTTGTACAGGACTGCGCGCATATTAAGAAAAATATTTCTCTATCCCGAAATGATTATTGGCTTCGGCTGTCATCGCAAGCGTACTGTAAAAAAGTTCATAAGAATTATCCCCGCGTTTCGCGGGGATTTTTTTGTTCAGCTCGATCGGTTTTCTTCTTATCGAGGGGCTACAATGAGTAGCCTGAAAACAGTCTGTCTAAGCCGCGCGGCGAGCGCGTGGCTTTTTTACTTTTTCGTCAAAAGAAATTCGCCGTAGCTCAATAGCTCTCGGCGGTAAGGTTCGGAAAGAGTTTCATAATAAGAAAGTATTTTTCTCTCGTCCTCCGTCAGCCGTCCTTCGATCCTCACAATGCCGAAATCGTCCTCTCTTCCAAGCAAATAATCGGTAGAGCAGGCAAAGCAGTCCGCGAGCGCACAGATGAACCCAGCCGTCGGTTCACTCAACCCTTTTTCCCAATAGTCAACCGATTTTTGGCTGCACCCGATTTTTCCCGCCAATGTCCTTTGGCTCATGTCGTTTTCCAATCGCAAATTTTTGATCCGGTTCATAAAATTCCCTTAATTATTTTTTTTCTCAAATTGTAAAAATATTACTCAAATTTGCTTGACAGAGAAATAAAATAATCATATAATAAACTCAATAAAGAAATTTATTTCTCAAACGGAGGATAAAAAAATGAGTAAGTA
>CANRPN010000014.1 GCA_947632505.1 uncultured Clostridia bacterium
TTCCGCGCGTTCTACGAAAAGACGGGGCAATTCACCGTCGACGAGGGAGAGAATACGTTGACGGTCGCGTGGGAGAGGGAGACAGCCGCCCTATCGCTTACGTTGACTTTGGGGGAAGGCGTTATTTCCTTTGCGCTCGAAGTACAGGAAAAGTGAATTGCCCCCTGCAAGGGGCGCCAAGGATAAGCACCCCCACCACCCGCTGACGCGGGAGCCTCCCCCTTGAAGGGGTAGGTTTATGCCCTCCCCCAAAGAGTTGGGGGAGGGTGGCATGGCATAGCCATGACGGGTGGGGGTATCTTGACACGTGGACTATTTTCCTTGCTGTCCCTGAAATGCCTCTTCACCGAGATGCCGCTTCAAATGTCATGTCGACCGAAGCGGAGACATCTCACCTTATCGCCGTAATCTTTTTGAAACGCCCGATAGGCGAGATTTCTCCACGCGCCGCTATTGCGGCTTGGTCAAAATGACAATTAAAATTTCTTTTCTCTTCCCTTTTATGTCTGCTCCGTTTCCGGAGCTGCGGGCCGCACGGTATTTTCCGCATTCTGCGCAGCGACCGGTTTGAGCGATTCCTCGCAGGCAGTATACAGCTCTTCTGCGATCTGCTCCCCTCTGCCCGTCGTGGCGCGCACCGCGCCCGCTTTGAGAAGGAGCCGAAGCTGCTCGGCGTTTTCCACGCCCGAGACCTCTACCTGCAACCGCCCGAGGCTCTCCTCGACCGCGCGCATAACAAGGGCCGTCTCCCCACGAACGCAGACGGCATCCGCCTTGCCCGCTGCCGCTGCGCGGACGCCGAGCGCGACCTCTTCCTCGTCGAGAGAATGATCTTCGAGCGAGACGATAAGCGTCCCTTTCCGCACGGCGCGGCGCACCCGCTTGATCTCCCGTTTGAGATAGGACAGCCCCCCGCCCGTGAGTTGGGAATAGCACAGAACGAGGCGAATTTCCTTGGCGCCCTGCCGCAGTGCACGCTTCGCTTCCGACTTCTTTATGGACATGAGGCTTTCCCCGGTACCGCCGACAAGACAGCAGAGCGGCGTCTTTCCCTTTCCCAGCAATTTTTTTGCCATCACCACATGCACGGGCGAAACGAGAATGCCGCTTGCATTGAGCCGCTGTGCCGTCTCGCAGGCTTTTTTGAGCGCGGCGCGGTCGGTCTCACGGCGCGAGGCGTCCACGATCAGTTTTTTGAGGGTGAATGCGATCTCCATTTCCCTGCGTGCGCGCTTGAACTCACCAAATTCCGCAGCCTCGGCTGCGGACAAAATCATTTCATTTTCCATACCGAAAATTTTTTCCAAAAATTTCCAAAGTATTCAAAAATGAATCCTATTGTGACAGTACGGAATGTGCTACAATGCCGGCATGTCACTCCTCTCCGCACAATGGCAGGGCTTTGGCTGGTGCCTGCTGCTGTATACGCTCATTTTTCTGTTCGTGCACCTTGTAAGCGTCGCCGCAGTCGGTTACCGCACGCTCTTCAAGAAGCCTCCGCCCGAAAAAGCCGAGCCGCCCAAGCCGCCCGAAAAGAAGCCGGAAACCGTGTACTACCTTGTGGAGCGCAAGAAAAAGCGTGCGAGCAAGACTTATTCCGAGCCAAAAGAAATCAGCTTCCGATAAACTTCTTTCCTTATGCAAAAGCGGGCGCCATACGGCGCCCGCTTTTGCAAGGATCTTCGATCGGCTCTTTGCGATTTATTCTTCGAATTTTGTTACATTCTGACCGCTGTCCCAAAGCCGTTCGAGATAGTAAAACAGACGGCTCTCCTCATTGAAAATATGCACGATGACATCCCCGTAATCGAGCACACCCCAGCGACCCTCGCGAAGCCCCTCCGTTCGTACAGGATAGAGTTCGTATTTCTTTTTCAGCACTTCTTCCACATTGTCCCCGAGGGCGCGAACTTGCGTCGTGCTCTTGCCGCTTGCAATGACAAAGTAAGAACACATCACCGTCTGCTCGCTCACATCCAAAATGACGATCTCCTCACCCTTCTTGGCCGAAAGAGCTCTGCAACATTCGAGCGCCAATTCCTTACTGTCCATATAAAGTCCTCCTGTTTTTTGCGATTATGTCACACATAGTATTGATTTTCCGCTGATTATGTCTGAAATAATACTATGCAAACATCATTTTTCTGCGTTTTCGCCCTTTGAATAGAAGCGCTCCGCCTGCAAAGTGAGCGGATATATGGGCTTGCCTGTCGTCCGCAGATATTCGACCTGTTCTTTGAGCGATCGCGCAAGACAGGCGTCGAGGTCCTGCCAAAAGAGCGCGCGCAGCGCCTCTACGCCGCGGAACGTTCTCCCCTCTTCCAACAGATCGGCAAGAAAGAGCAGTTTTTCAAGCGTGCTCATATCCTCCCGCCCGCTCGTATGGTACATGATCGCCCGCAAAATTTCTTCGTCTTTTATGCCGAACGCATGCTCGGCAAGAAAGGCGCCCGTATATTGGTGCAACACGGGCTCCGGCACGTCCTTCGGGGCCGAAAAACCCGAAAGCAGCGGACTTGAAAGCGGCACGTATTTTCCGCAGTCGTGAAGCATGGCGGCAAGGAGCGCCTGTTCAAAGGGAACGCCGAGGCTCTTGGCCCGCTCCGTTGCCAGCTGCGCAACGCGGTAACTGTGCTCTCTGCGCTCGGGTTTTTCCAGCTCCAACGCCCGCGCGGCCTCATAGCGGTAGAGCCCTCTCTCCCGGATATAACCGAGCACAGTGGGCGCCAATTCTTCCGGCTCCTTGCCGAAGGCGAGCGCCGTGCGGATCGCCGTGGAGGAGACTTCTCCGCCCCGAAATCCGAGCTCCGAAAAATCGCAGCCGAAGCGCTCCCGAAACCGACCGTGCAGGCCGCAAATTTCCTGCTTTCCCCTGCCGCAGGCGACGAGCGCAACATTTTTGAGGATCTCGTCAGGCTCCCGCCAAGAAAAAAAATTTTCGAGCATATCCGCGCCGACGAGAAAATAACGCTCGGCCGCGGGAAAACGCTCTTTGAGCCATCTGCAAGTGAGATAGGTATAGCTTGTGCCCCCCGCGTTGAGCTCAAAATCGCTCACTTCTGCGTTTTGGAGGCCGGAAAAGGCGAGACGGCACATGGCAAGACGGTCCTCTCCGCTCGCAAAAGCGCCCTTCGTCTTATGCGGCGCGCGATAGGACGGCATGATGAGGAGACGGCCGAGCCCAAGTTCTTCGATCGCAGCCTCTGCCAAGCGGACATGTTCTCTGTGTACGGGATCGAACGACCCGCCGAGGATTGCCACCTTCATGCCAATATCATAGCATACTTTTTGCCGCTTTGCAAGACTAAAATCGAAAATAGGCGTCAAAAATCATGTCATGAAAAATTTGCGATTCGCCTTTGTGGCCGATCTGCTCTTTTACAGTGCATGTGCGTTTGTGCTCGGATTGAGCGTTTTGCGCTTTTATCGCATGCCGCTTTGGATCTCTCTCATCTGCTCGGCCGCTCTGGCCCTCGCTGTGGGCGGGCTTGCCTTTCTGTTCATGTATCAAAGCCAAAACAAAAAATTTCTGAATAAAAAGCAGCGCGAGGAGCGGGAAGCTCTTCTGCTGCATCTGACCCTCGAAAAGCCCGAGCGGGTCCGCGCCGCGCTTCTTTCCGCCTATCTTGCCGACGGAAAGGACGCTCACTGCGAACGGGAGATCCTCTCGGCGGAGGGCGTTCCTCTCGTCCCGCTCTTCACCATGGAACCCGTCGGCGCGGATGAAATCGCGCAGCTCTTGCGGGGATTCGGCAAGGAGCCCTTTTCCGTCGTGTGCAATGCGCTCACGCCCGAGGCGGAAAAGTTGCTCGCCTCCTTCGGGATAAAAGCAGTGTGCGGGGAGGAAGTATACGCCCTCTTTTCCCGTACGAATACCATGCCGGACCCGCTCATCTGCGGCGAGATCCCGCGAAAGACGGTGAAACAAAAACTCCGCCGTTCCTTTTCCAAGAGCAATGCACGGCCCTTCTTTGTGAGCGGAAGTCTCTTGCTTGTGATGAGCCTCTTCACCCTTTTTCCGCTCTACTATGTCATTTCGGGCGGCATTTTGCTTCTGTGCGCCGTGGCGGTGCGGCTATTCGGCTATGCTTAAAGGGACATCAGCGCTTTCGGAAGGAACTCGATCACATCGCTCGCCGTTGCGCAGTACTGCCCGAACTCTTGTTCCGCAAGTTCGCCCGCACGGCCGATCAAAAAGCAGGCGGCGCAAGCGGCTTCGAAGGGCGGAACGCCCCGCGCACACGTCCCCGCAAGAAGTCCTGCGAGCGCGTCTCCGCTGCCCCCTTTGGCAAGCGCGGGAGAACCCGCCAAATTGATCGCGGTCCGCTCTCCGTCCGTAATGACCGTGCGGTTGTTTTTGAGGACGACGGTTACGCCGTATTCCCTTGCAAACGCCTCGGCGAGCCCTATGGGCCCGGCCAAGATCTCGTCGGCCGTCCTTCCCGTGAGGCGGGAAAATTCCTTGATGTGCGGGGTGACGATCACGGAGCATTGCTTCTCGCGGAGCAGACCGACGGAATTTGAAAGCGCGAGGGTATTCAACGCGTCCGCATCGAGCACGAGGGTCCCGCGATAGCCGGAAAGCAGCTCGCCGAGGATATTGCGGGTCCCCTCTCCCACTCCCGCGCCCATGCCGAAGGCGGCCGCGTTGGCGAAAATGGGTTCTCCGTCGTAGAACGAAAAGCGGCAGGCGGGATATTTCGCGGCGCACAGCGCGCGGTGCAGTTCGTCCGCCGCCCGTAAGGATGCGAGCTTTTCCGCGTCCTCGCAAGGGACGGACGCGGAAGTCATGTATATGTCGGTATAGCCCGCGCCCGATCTGAGCGCAGCTCCCGCCGCAAGAAGGGGCGCGCCGAGGATGTTGCACGTCGCGAGAATGGCAACGCTTCCGTAGTTTCCTTTATTCGAATGCGACTTTCGGGGAGGAAAGAGCGCTTTGACGTCTCCGCTCTCCCACACCTCTGCGCCCCCTCGGGGAGAAAGACCGATGTCGAGAAGGCCGCATTCTCCCGCAACGTCCGCCCCGTCCGCAAGGAGCAGGGCGTTTTTCATGCCGCCGACCGTGAACGTTCGGTCTGCCCGCACGCAGGGCGAGAGCGCAACGCCGTTTTCGGAGAGCCCGCTGGGAAGGTCGCAGGAGATGACGTAAGCCCCGCTGCCGTTGATAAATTCGATCAGCGCGGCGGCATCCCCCGAGGGAGCGGACCTCAGCCCCGTGCCCAAAATGCAGTCCACGATGAGGGCGTATCTTCTGCGCGGGATCCTGCCGAACAGCACGCCGGTGTATTTTTTGGCCTCCTCGGCGCAATCGTGGGAAAATTTTCCCGCAAGACAGAGCACCGCAACGTCTACGCCCTGCAATTCGAGGAAGCGCGCCGCCGCAAACCCGTCGCCGCCGTTGTTTCCCCCGCCGCAGACAAAGAGCACGTCGGAAATTTTTTTCTCTTTCATGATCCGGAGCACTTCCGAAGCCAAGGCTCTTCCCGCGCGCTGCATGAGTTCCGTGGAAGAAACGCCGCTCTTGATCGCCCGTTCTTCCGCCTCTTTGATTTGTGTGATCGAATAAGAATATTTCATAATCAACCCTGAAATTTGATCGCGATCTCGGCCGACGAGAGGGCGCGCGATCCTCCGTTTTCTTCAATGAGCAACCGTCCGTCGGGCAGAATTTCCCGCGCGATCGCCGTGTAGCGCCGATCTCCCTCCGTCACCTCTATGCGCTTTCCCAAAAATTTGACATAGCCGAGATAGTCCCGAAAGGAAGTCGGCAAAAAGAGTTCTTCGATGAGCTTATCGCGCACCGTTTCGACCTGCGGGGGAGCGGAAAGAAGCTCCGCCATGCTCGCAGCTACCCCTTCGAGCCCCGCGAGCGGATTGACGACATTCAGGCCGATCCCGACGATGCTCGCCCGCACAAGCCCGTCCGAGAGGACATTCTCGATGAGGATCCCCGCGATCTTTTTCCCGCCGATGAGCACGTCGTTGCACCACTTGATCTCGGGTTCGAGCCCGAAGAAAGAGACGGTTTTGCAGACGGCGACCGCAGCGTGCGCCATAATTTCAAAGGCGTTTTCGGCCGAAAAATGCTCGTAAAAGGTCAGCGCCGAGAGGTAAACTCCTCCCGCTTCGGAGGAAAAGGAACGTCCCTTGGTGCCCTTTCCGCCCGTTTGGCGGCCTGCGCAGACGACGACATCCTCTCCGCCCGTCAGAAATTGTTTGATAAATTCGTTCGTCGAGACCGTCTCTTCGAGATAAATGCGCTTCATTCTTCCTCCTCCGCGAGGGAGCCGAGGACGGCGCGGGCCGTCTCATAGCCGAATCCCTTTCCGATGAGATAGGAAAAGGCCTTTTGCAATGTCTTTCTGTCGAGCGGCTTTCCGCGCAGATATTTTTCGAGAACGGTTTTAGCGCTCTCCTCCTCTCCCGTCAGGGTTTCGAGGGCGCTCTCGATGTCTCCGTCCGCGATCCCCTTGCGTTTGAGCTCCGCGGCGATCAGCCGCTTCCCCTTGCGCGCCCCTGCATGCTCGGCGTAGGCGGCCGCGTAGGCGGCGTCGTCGAGAAAGCCATGCGCCTTCATGCGTTCGATCACATAGTCGCAGACATCGGAAAGATAGCCCTTCTTTTTGAGATAGTCACGCACCTCTTGTTCCGTTTTCATGGTCGCGGTGATGTGAAAGAGCGCCTTGTCGAGCGCGGTGAGTTTTTCGCTTTCGAGCTGCATGCGGGAGAGTTCCTCCCCGCTGACGTGCATGCCCACTTTCAGACGGTTCGAAACCACCGTTTCGAGCTTCATGCCGCAGTAGAATCTGCCGTCCGTCTCGATGTTGCACCTTGTTTTGTCCTTCACCTGCGGGGTGATCGCCGTAATTTCCATAGCCCTATCATACCACTTTTCTCCCCATTTTGCAAGAGGAAAAAGAAAACCGAAGCAAATGAGACAACTGTTTGAAATACGCGGCAATTGACGACGATAATGATAATGAGAATGAAACTGAAAATGATAAAGAAAATGGAAATGAAAATGAAAAAGAAAAGGAGAATGAGAATGAGGGCGGCGCGCGGCAAAAAGCATTTGCCGCGCGCCGCCCTCAAAACGCTCTTATCTCAGCACAAGCCCGCCTTCTCCCCTGTCGAGGGTGAGAAGGGTGCCCGCAGGAGGGTCTTTTTCGATGAGATACCTCGCAATGGGCGTTTCGGCGTGGGTCTGCAAGAATCGTTTCAGCGGACGCGCGCCGAACACGCTGTCGTAGCCGAAGTCGGCGATATACTGCTTGGCGGAGTTCGTTACATTCAGTTCGATGTTCTCCGCTTTGAGCCGCGCTTTCAGCCTTTGCAGCATGATCTCCACGATATCCGAGACATTTTCCCGCGAAAGCGGTTTGAAGAGAATGATCTCGTCGAGCCGATTCAGAAATTCGGGGCGGAAGGAACGCTTTAACAGCGCGTCGATCTCCTCTCGCGCCGAAGCGCTCACCTCCCCGTTTTCAATTCCGTCGGAGATGATGTCCGAGCCGAGATTGGAGGTGAGGATGATGATGGTGTTCTTGAAGTCCACCGTTCTGCCCTGCGAATCGGTAATGCGCCCGTCGTCGAGCACTTGGAGCAAGATGTTGAATACGTCGGGGTGCGCTTTTTCGATCTCGTCAAAGAGAACTATGGAGTATGGACGGCGGCGGACGGCTTCCGTGAGCGTGCCGCCCTCCTCATAGCCCACATATCCGGGAGGCGCGCCGAGAAGGCGGGAGACGGAGAATTTCTCCATATACTCGCTCATATCGATGCGGACCATATTCTTCTCGTCGTCGAAAAGATTTTCGGCGAGCGACTTACAAAGTTCGGTCTTGCCCACGCCCGTGGGTCCGAGGAACAAAAAGGAGCCGATGGGACGGTTGGGATCGGAGATCCCCGCCCTTGCGCGCAAAATCGCCTCTGAGACCTTCGCAACGGCCTCTTCCTGCCCCACGAGCCGCTTGTGTATCTCCTCGGGCAGGCGCAAGAGTTTGGCCTTCTCGCCCTCTTTTAAGCGCGTTACGGGGATGCCCGTCCAGCGGGCCACGATCTGGTCGATCTGTTCTTCGGTCACTTCGTCCTGTAAGAGCGCATTCTCCCGCTGCGCTTCTTTGGCGGCATTGAGCTTCTTTTCGATCGCGGGGATTTCCCCGTATTCAAGCCGTCCCGCGGCGCTGTAATCCCCTCTCTGCTTGGCGCTTTCGAGTTCTCCGCGAAGCGTATCGAGCTTCTCTTTCAGTTCCTTCTCGGCATGGATCTCGGCCTTCTCGTCCTCCCACTTCGCCTTCATGCCGTTGAATTTCTCCTTGCAGTCGGCGAGCTCCTTTTTGAGCGCTTCGAGACGGGCCTGCGAGAGGTTGTCTTGCTCCTTTTCGAGGGCGTTCTCCTCCACTTCGAGCTGAACGATCTTGCGGTGAAGAGCGTCCATTTCGGCGGGCATGGAGTCGATCTCGGTGCGGATCATCGCCGCGGCCTCGTCCACGAGGTCGATGGCCTTATCGGGCAAAAAGCGGTCGGAAATGTAGCGGTCGGAGAGGGTCGCCGCCGCTACGAGCGCGTCATCGTGGATGCGCACGCCGTGAAAAATTTCAAACCGCTCTTTGAGGCCCCGCAGAATGGAGATCGTGTCCTCCACGGTGGGTTCGCCCACGAGCACGGGTTGGAACCGCCGTTCGAGCGCGGCGTCCTTTTCGATATATTTGCGGTATTCGTCGAGGGTGGTCGCGCCGATACAGTGCAGTTCCCCCCGCGCGAGCAGCGGTTTTAAGAGGTTGCCCGCGTCCATTGCCCCCTCCGTCTTGCCCGCGCCGACGACGGTATGCAGTTCGTCGATGAAGAGGAGAATATTCCCCTCCGACTTCGTGACCTCTTGCAGCACGGCTTTGAGCCGCTCTTCAAATTCGCCGCGGTACTTCGCGCCCGCAATGAGCGCGCCCATATCGAGCGAAAAGAGCGTCTTATGCTTCAAGCCCTCGGGAACGTCTCCCTTTACGATCCGCTGGGCAAGTCCCTCGGCGATCGCCGTCTTGCCCACGCCCGGTTCGCCGATGAGCACGGGGTTGTTCTTGGTCTTGCGGGAGAGGATGCGGATGACGTTGCGGATCTCCTCGTCCCTGCCGATGACGGGTTCGAGCTTGTGTTCGCGCGCCCGCTTGGTGAGGTCCATGCCGTATTTTTCGAGCGCCTCATAGGAATCCTCGGGATTGTCGCTCTTCACGTTCTGGTTGCCGCGCACCTCTTTCATTCCTTTGAGGAAGCCGTCCTTCGTCACGCCGAAACGTTTGAACACCTCTTTGAGCCGCTCCTCTGCGTTGTCGAAGAGGCACAGAAAGAGATGTTCCACGGAGACATAGTCGTCCCGCATGCCCGCGGCGAGTTTTTCCGCCTCCGAAAGGGTACGCGCGAGCGCGGAGGTGGCATAGACCTGCCCCGCTCCGCTCCCCGAAACGCGGGGAAGCCGCTCCACTTCCTCTTTGACGGCGCGTTGAAGCCCGTTTGCGTCCGTTCCCGCGCGGGAAAGAATGCGAAAGACAAGTCCGTCGCTGTCCAAAAGCGCAAGACAAAGGTGGGTGCAGTTGAGCTCGGAATTGCCGTATTCGAGCGCGGTATTCTGCGCCGTTTGGATCGCCTGTAACGATTTTTGGGTGAATTTATTTGCGTCCATATTTTTTCCTCCTTTATGAAGAGTTGTTAAGTTTGAATGTACCCCTCTCCCCTACCCCTCCCCCGCTGACGCGAGGGCGGGCAAGTTCACCGTCCTCCTTGCTGTCCCCCGCGCAGCGGGGGAAAGTGGCACGCAGTGCCGAAAGGGGGAAAATCGTCCCTCAACTTCGACCTTCTCTTTTTATATACCCAAAATCGACGGCAATAAACAAAAAAGCGGCAGGCGAATGTTGCAAATTTTTTTCCGCTGTGCTATAATGCAGAAAAATCGCAAAGGACAAACAAATGAAATTCTTGGACGGACTTCTGGTGGCGGCCTTTCTCTTTATCGTGGGGAGCATGCTCGGCTGGGTGGTCGAGGTGTTCTTCCGCAGATTCTTTTCTGCGAAGAAGTGGATCAACCCCGGCTTTTTGACGGGCCCCTATATTCCCCTCTACGGCTTCGGACTCTCCCTGATGTTCGCGATCTCCCTCATCCCCATCCACACGGGCCTTGCGTGGCTCGACGCGCTTCTTCTCATTCTCATCATGGGCGCGATGATGACGGTCATCGAATACATTGCGGGGCTCATCTTCATCAAGGGCATGAAGATCAAGCTGTGGGATTACTCCAAACAATGGGGAAACATTCAAGGGATCATCTGTCCCCTCTTCTCCTTTCTGTGGCTGCTCGTTGCGGCGGGCTTCTATTTCCTCATGAACGAACCCGTGCTGAAAGCGGTGACGTGGTTTGTCAACAACATGTGGTTCTCCTTCTTCGTGGGGATCGTCCTCGGGATCTTCCTCGTCGACCTCGGGCATTCGCTCGATCTCTCCGTGAAGATCCGGAAATTCGCCAAGGACAAGCAGATCGTCGTCCACTACGAGCATTTGAAGGAGAGCATCAAAGAGCATGCGGAAAAGTTCGAGGCAAAGCACGCGAGCTTCTGCTTCCCCTTCCAATCGGCGCGGAAGTTTGCCGACGAACTTGAAGGCTATGCCGAAAAGGCGCTCACCGAACTCAAAGAACGCAAGAAAAAATAAGCGCGTAATAATAGGCGGCGCCCCGCAGAGTATCTGCGGGGCGCCGCCCTTTTCGATCAATCGCTTCGTTTGAGCAACAGCGTCTCTTCCAAAAAGGAGACAAGTTTCTTCTCACGGCTCTTGGCGGTCGTAAAGGGAAAAGCGAAACTGCCGCCCCACACGGGGTTCCCTGCGGCGAGGTACGCGGTCATGACGAGATCGCCCGCAAGGAGCAACGCCGTCAGCGGCAGAAAGATGAGGCAGGTAAGCGCGGTAAAAAAGTAATCGTACCACATCCACGGCTTGCCGACGAGCTTGATCTCCCCTTCGAGAATGCACCCGTTTTGTTCGGCGATCGTTCCGACAAAGGCGTACTGCGGCTTCTTCCCGCGGCGGCAGACGACGATCTCCGCGCGGTCGCCCTTGCACGAGACCGCCATTTTCAGCTTCTTTGCGCGCTCCGCCGTCTTGGCGCTCTCCATGCGGTTTTTGAATTGCTTTTTGTTTTCCGACGTTGTAAATTTCATCTTTCTTAAAAGTAAAAGAGTTCTTCGAATTTTTTGTCGAGCGCGATACAGAGAACGAGGGCGAGCTTCGCCGTGGGGCAGAACTGTCCCGTCTCGATGGAGGAGATCGTGTTGCGCGAAACGCCCACGAGCCGCGCCAAATCTTCCTGCGATAAATTTTTTGCCGCGCGCACCTCTTTCAGGCGGTTGCGCAGAACTAGTTTTTCGTCCATTTCACTCGTTTTATTTTCCCGCAAGGGACATTCCCCATTCCACCCAATACAGAATCGCGGCCGCGAGGCCGACCGCCGTCACAATGAGCGAGAGCACTTTCAGCTTCTTGTTTGTGGTGACGAACAGTTCCACGGCATTCTGCGCGACAAGCCCAGTAAAGATGATCGCCATGAGATCGTAAGGAACGGTATCCTCCGTGCACACCCGCACGAAGAGGACGACGGCGCAGGCAAGTACCGTCGCCATAAATCCGACGTACTTCGACCACAGCTTGCGGCTCTGTTCCCGCTCGTCGCCGTTCTTTTCGTTTTCTGTACGGCTGCGCTCTAAAATTTCCTCTTTGGAGAGCGTCTGTTCGCTTTCACTCTCGGTGGTTTGCTCCTGTTTTTCGTCCATATTTCTCTCCTTTGCCAAGTAAACTTGGTATGTCTATCATAGCATTGCCAAGTAAACTTGTCAAGCGTTCGCACAAAAAAAGTCGGAAAAATTTTTCTCCGACTGATTTACTCCTTGACACATTCCAAAATGTCATTTCGAGCGTAGTCGAGAAATCTCTACCGCATTATCATAAGGCGAGATTTCTCCACGCGCCGCTTGCGCGGCTTGGTCGAAATGACACCACCCCCTATCCCCCCTCCTTAGGGGGGGCTTGCTCTTGCCCACCCCTTGAGGGGTGGGTGCCGACAAAGGAGGCGGAAGGGGTGTCATAAAAAACACCCCCTCAGTCATTCGCAGGCTCATGACAGCTCCCCCTCAATGGGCAGCCAAGGGGCTGGCACGGCAAAGAAACGCGTGAACTTAAAACGGGTAAAAATATCTCTTGCCTGCGGAGAGGGTCACTTTCCCGTTGAAAAAGTCAAGGGCGCGGGCGGTGAAGTCCCCCTCGTCGCTCTCCTTGATCATCACGGTGAAACGCGCCTTGTCGGAGAACTCCCGAGAAAGGACAATCTCCCCCTCCAAAAACCGCAGTGCGGCATTCACTTCGGGATAGTCCACTTCGAGCGAAACTTCCACGCCCGTCGTGTAGACCCGCTTTTCGGCGGCTTCCACACCGTCGGCCGCGCCGCCCGCATAGGCCCGCGTAAGACCGCCCGCGCCGAGCTTGATCCCGCCGAAATAGCGCACCACGGCGATCGCAGTCTCCCTGAGGTTCTGCGCCTTGATCACGCCCAAAATGGGCATGCCCGCCGTTCCCTGCGGTTCTCCGTCGTCCGAAAAACGCTGTTCGTTTCCGATCTTATCGGCAATGTAGCCGAAACATACATGGGTCGCCGCAGGATGAAGCGCGCGGATACGGGCAAGGAACGCTCTCGCCTCTTCCTCGCCCTCCGTGTGCGCAACATAGGTCAAGAACCTGCTCTTTTCGATGACCTTTTCGGTGACCGTCTCCCCGACAACGCTTTTGTATTCCATTTACTTGCGCACGACCTTGATGTGCACTTTCTTGCCCTTGTGGAGAACAAATTCTCCCGCGGGAAGGGGCATGTTCACGTCGGTCGCCTTCACGTCCCCCACGGAGACGCCGCCCTGCTCCACGAGCCGCCGCGCTTCGCCGTTGCTTTTGCAGAGCCCCGTCGCAACGAGCGCGCCGAGAAGAGTCGAAGTATCTGCGGGGATCTCCTTTTCGGGCATTTCGCCCTCGCCGCCGAATGCCGCCCGCGCCTGCGACTGCGCAAGGTCGGCAGCCTCCTGCCCGTGTACCATTTTGGTAAGCTCATAGGCGAGCCGTTCCTTTGCGGCGTTCATGCGCTCGTCGCGGTTGGCGCAGAGCTGCTTGATCTCTTCGAGCGGAACGAACGTCAACAGGCAGAAGCACTTTTCCACGTCGTCGTCGGCCGTATTCCGCCAATATTGATAAAATTCGTAGGGGCTCGTCTTGTTTTCGTCGAGCCAGACGGCGCCCTTCTGCGTCTTGCCCATCTTCTTGCCCTCGCTCGTCGTGAGGAGCTGGAAAGTCATCGCAAAAGCGGGCTTTCTTTCCTTTCTTCTGATGAGGTCCGCACCCGCGAGGATGTTGCTCCACTGGTCGTCGCCGCCGAGTTCCAAGGAGCAGCCGTATTTTTGGTGCAAAACGAGGAAATCATACGCCTGCATGAGCATGTAGTTAAATTCGAGGAAACTCAGCCCCCGTTCCATGCGCGCCTTAAAGCACTCCGCCGTGAGCATCTTATTCACGGAGAAATGCACGCCGATGTCCCGCAAAAAGTCGATATAATTGAGATTTAAGAGCCAATCGGCGTTGTTGACGACGATCGCGCCGTTCTCGCCCTCAAAGGAGATGAACTTCGACATCTGCTTTTTGAAGCACTCCACATGGTAGGCGATCGTCTCCTTCGTCATCATGGAGCGCATGTCCGTTCTGCCCGAAGGGTCCCCCACCATGGCGGTGCCGCCCCCGATCAAAATGATGGGCTTGTGCCCCGCAAGCTGCATATGCCGCATGGCGACGAGCTGCATAAAATGCCCTACATGCAGAGAATCTGCCGTGGGATCGAAGCCGATATAGAAGGGCACGCTCTCCTTGCCCAAAAGTTCGTAGAGCTCGTCCTCATAGACGGTCTGTTTGATGAAGCCCCGCGCACGCAGGGTATCCATAACGTTTTGCATAAGAAAACTCCCGAATCGTGTGATATTTCCATTATTTTACACGAGCGTGCAAAATTTGTCAACAAATCAACGCACATTCCCGAATTTTTTGGGACGGAGCCTCCTCCATACCGATGCCGCAGGTGAATTGCAGAACTTTCAGCGTCCTCCCCTGCCGCGCCGCGATCCGTGCGCGAAGTTCGGCATTGCGCCGCTCCGCGATCTCTTTTCTTCCCTCTTGAATTACCCGTTCGATCTCTCTGTCTGTCATTTTCGTTTCCTTCCGAAAAAAATTATAGCCATGATACTTGACATATATTGTCAAGTTTGGTAAAATTTTTTAGGAATCTGAACTTTTTTTGGAGAAAAAACGATGAAATATCAAATCATGCTCGGTATTTTGTTTACTCTGCTTGCGCGGCGGAAGATCAGCGCAGGCGAATTGGCCGCAAAGTACGACGTTTCGGTGCGCACGATCTATCGCTATGTGGACGAGATGACGATCGCGGGCGTCCCCATCGACATTGCCCGCGGCCAAAGCGGAGGCATCTATATTTCCGATGCCTTCAAACTTCCCAAAGGACTGATGACAAAGGAGGAATACGCGCGTACGGTCGACGCGCTTCTCGCGATGAACGCACAGCTCTCCGATCCCGTCCTCGCGTCCGCCATTCAAAAGATCACGGCGCAGATGAAGGCGGAAAAGTTCGGCGCTTCCCTCTCGGGGAACATTCTTGTGGACAGCGGGAGCTGGGGAGACGAGCAAAGATTTTCCGAAAAACTCGCCCTCATCGAAAACGCGATCGAGACGCGGGAGGCGCTTGAAATCGACTATTATTCCCGCGAACGGGAACACACCCAGCGCAAAATTTATCCTCACCTGCTCGTTCTCAAACAAAATCTTTGGTACGTGTACGCCTACTGTACGGTCCGCTGCGCCTTTCGCCTCTTTAAGTTGGGGCGGATGCGCGTGATCATGAGAACGGGAGAGAGTTTCGAGCGCATTCCGTTCAGCCGCGACGACGTTCCGCTCAGCTTTTGGCACGACGGCGAGGCCATGGTGAGCGCCCGTTTTGAAATTTTGCCCGAATCCATCACCTACGCCGAGGAGTGGCTCGGCATTGAAAACGTGACCAAGCAAGGGGACCGATACATCGCCGAGGTGACTTTGCACGACGACGAAGCGCTTGTCAAGACCATTCTTGCGGCGGGAGGCGGGTTCCGCGTGCTCTCCCCCCTCTCGCTGGCCGAGCGGGTACGGGCGGAGGCAAAGCGTATTCTCGAAAGTTACCGCTGAACCGTGAAAAAAAGCGCCCGTCCTGCATATACTGTAAGACGGGTGCTCTATGAAATACATCATTTTCTGCGGCGGCGGAAGCGCAGGGCATGTGGTGCCGAATCTCGCCGTAATGAACGAACTCAAATATTCTTTTAAGCTCGCTTATATGGGCACGAGCGGCATCGAAAAGTCGCTTGTGTCCGAGGCGGGCTATCCCTTTTTCGAAGTGAACTGTCCCAAACTCGTCCGATCCTTCACTCTCGAAAATTTCAAGATCCCCGCCCGCCTGCATACTGCGGAGAAGGAGGCTCTGGAAATTCTGAAAGCCGAAAAGCCCGATCTCGTGTTCTCCAAAGGCGGCTTTGCGAGCTACCCCGCGGTGTGGGCGGCGAACAGGCTCGGGATCCCCGCCATGACCCACGAGAGCGACTTCACGCCCGGGCTGGCGACAAAACTCATGGCAAAGAAGTGCCGCTTTGTGCTGACCTCCTTTCCCGAGACCGCGAAACTGTTTGAAAACGGGAAACACGTCGGCTCGCCCATGCGCAAGGAACTCTTCCGCGGCGACAGGCAGCGCGCATTGAAAAAGTATTCCCTGACGGACGGAAAGCCCGTGCTTCTCGTCCTCGGCGGCGGGAGCGGCAGCAGAGCGATCAACGAGGCGATCGCCAAAAACCTGTCCGCCCTTCTCCGCCATTGGCAAATTCTTCACTTGACGGGAAAAAACGGGCAAATCGAAGGACAAAGCGGCTATGTGCAGCGGGAGTTCGAGAGCGATATGGGCAGCGCATATGCCGCTTGCGACTGTGTGTTATGCCGTGCGGGCAGCAATACCGTATTCGAAACGCTTGCGCTCAAAAAGCCCGCATTGTTTGTGCCGCTCGAAAAGGGTTCGCGAGGAGATCAGTTGCAGAACGCACTCTATTTCGAAAAGCGCGGACTGTGCAGGATCTTGCGTGAGAGCGAACTTTCCTCCCTTCCCGCTGCGCTGACCGCGCTGCAACGGGATGATACGCTGCGCTTTACCCTCTCCGCATGCGAGATCGAGAGCGGCACCCCCGCGATCCTCGAATTGATCAAGGCGATTTAGTGGGGGCGAGATCGTATCCGCCTCCGAAGATGTCCGATTGCAGATAGACCTCGGGGACCTTGCCGACGAGCACGCTCTCACAGATGAGCACTTCGGTGAGCGAGGCGAAGTTCCTTGTCCCGGATGGCATGATGATGGAGATGTCGGCAACAATTTCAAGATAGATGGAGTGCTTTGTCTGGTTGACGCCCGCCTCCTCGAATGCGGAGGCAAAACGGCATTCCACATTGGAGATGGGGATGATCTTCATGTGGATCTTGGGGCCGAAGCCCGCCCATGCTTCAATGCCGAAAAAGGCGCCGAGGGGGACCTCCACTCCGTCCTCACTCATTTTTTGAAGATTTTCCTGCGACATGTAAGCGGTATCGCGCGCGATGCGGTTGATCTGGAAGGGGTTGGAAGAGATCGCCGTGATGTTTCCCTCGCCGTCGCGGCTGACGGTGACGAGCTCCTCATAGCGCACGCGGTCGGAAAGGGTGTAGTAGACGGCGTCGTTGACGGCGACCGTGGTGATGGAGCGCATCGAGGCCTCCGCAACAGAGGTGAGCACGCGTGTGATATTGAGGTGCAGAACGATAACGAGGACGATGAAAGAGAGTGCGACGAGCGCAAGGATGACGCGCCGCCGCACTTTGTTTTTGGGACGGCGATATTTCACGCCCTATTTTATGTCTTGTCCCGCACCGATATGAACCGCACGGCATAGAATGGACTATGCCTTACGAACTTCTTCCCTATGACAGAGAGAAAGCTGTTGCCTATGCCCGCCGCTGGGCATTTTCGAGAAATCCCGTCTACTACGATTTCAGCGCGATCGGCGGCGACTGCACGAATTTCGCCTCGCAATGCATCTTTGCGGGTGCGGGCGTGATGAATTTTACCCCCGTCTATGGGTGGTTCTACCGTTCGGCAAACGATCGGACCGCCTCCTGGACGGGGGTGGAATATCTCTATAACTTTTTGACAAACAACGAGGGCGCGGGTCCCTTTGCCGAAGTTGTTCCGCTTGACAGGTTGGAGCTCGGCGACATCGTGCAACTCGGACGGGAAACGGGCGATTTTTATCATTCCCCCGTCGTGATCGGGTTTTCGGGGCGAAACATTCTCATCGCGGCGCACTCTTATGACGCATTCGGAAAGACGCTTACCTCCTACCGTGCCCCTGTCACGCGCGGACTGCACATTTTGGGTGTACGCAAGGAAGGGTAAACGCGGAAACTTTACAGCAGGTCTTGATAATTCCTCATTCCGTGTAACACGCGGACGACTTGAATTTCCTCGTCTTTGATACGGAAGAATGCGATGTATTTGTTGACGATGAGTTTGCGCAAAGTTTTGTCTTTCACATACTCGTTGTCTGAAAACGGGCAACTTTCGGGAAACTCGCACACTGTACGAAATGCCTTTTCGAAGGCATCTATTTGATTGACTGCCGCAAGCGGATTTTTCAACTCCTCGGAGATATAGGCGAAAATGCTCTCCAAATCCGCTTGCGCCAAAGGAAAGATTTTCAGCCGATAATTATTTGCCATATTTGCTCCTCATGCGATCGAAAAACGCTGCTCCGTCCGCGGGAGCAGCGCCCCGTTCGATCTCTTCGAGCCCCGCGTTGAGCAATGCGGCTTCTTGCATTTTTGCAAACATTTCCTCGTAGAGCTGTACACTCATCAACACTGCTTCGCCGTACCCGTTCTTAGTGATCACGATCGGAACGGGGCTCTCTTTGCAAGTTTTCATGATGTTTGCCGTATTTTTCAGCTCGTTTACAGGCAGAATTTTCGGTAAGGGTCGCATCATAATATTGCCTCCTATCAGATTACGTTCTTATTGTGGTCTTATTATACCATAATATTGGGCTTTTGTCAACCGTTTGCGCCGTTTTCTTGCCCCCCGAAAAGGGACAAGCGAGGGCGCGTCATGCTGAGCCGAAACGTCATTACGCAGTTCGAATCGTAAGTACGCGAAGGCATCTTGGTACGATAAGGCTTGCACTGTACAGACTGAAACGTAGCAAGATTCCCTCGAAGAAGTGCCATGACGAACTATGTACTTTCCGTTACGGCTCGGAATGACGCATGCGACTCGGAATGACGTTTTGTGCCGCGGACTGCCCAAAATAAAAAAATCGGGAGTTCTCTCCCGATTTTTTTATTTCGTTAACAGCGATCTCAAATATTCCTCATACTCCTCGTCGGTAAGATTCGGAAGCCTTTTCTTCTTTGCCATGCAGCACCTCTTTTCGTTTGAAAGAAGTATGCCCTACCCATCTGCCTTTTATTCCGTTCTGAGCGCGATGACGGGATCCTTCTTCGCGGCGGCCGCTGCGGGTATGAGCCCCGAGATGAGCGTGAGCGCCACGCTAATGAGCACCATGATCCCCGCCGTAAGAATGGGCAGCGAAGCGATCCCCGAGATCCCCGAGAGAGAATAGATGATCGCATTGATGGGAATTTCGAGAAGATAGGTGACCGCCGCACCGATGAGGCCCGCTCCGAGACCGATGATGAATGTCTCCGCGTTGAAGAGGTTCTTGATGTCCCGCTTTCTTGCGCCGAGGGAGCGCAGCACGCCGATCTCTTTGACGCGTTCCACGACCGACACATAGGTGATGATACCGATCATCACGGACGAGACGATGAGCGAGATCGCGGTAAAGGCGACGAGCACATAGGTGATGACGTCGAGCATTGTCTGCACCATTCCCATCAAAAGCCCCACCGTGTCGGTGTAGGTGATCTGTTCGTCCTCCCCCACCGTTTTGTTCCAGCCGTCGAGATAACTGAGAACTTTTTCCTTGCTCTCGAAGTCCTTGGGATAGATCGCGATCGAACTCGGCTCATCGGAACCGCCCATGCGGCGCAGGCTCCTGTCTAACGAATAGGTGAGACCCGTGGAGACATTTCCGTAGCTGACGCTGAAAAAGTCGGAATTGTCGTTGGTGTGGTGCGCCGAGGGCGAGAAGTAGAATGCAATGTTCTGATAGGTCGAGGGAAGGTCGTCGAGCATTCCCGAAGCCTTGATCATATCCACGATCTCCTGCGGAACGCGCGCTTCATCGCTCTTCATCCACTGCACGATCTTGGACTGCATGTTCTTTTGAATATATTTGTTGAAGGTCGCCTCGGTGAGGTTGAGCCCCTCCGAAAGACAGCCGTACGTGTAGCCCTCTTTGAGCCGCAAAACGGCGCTGATCGTCAAGTTGATCCCCTCCTCATCGGCCGCCGTAAGTTTATCGCGGACGCCGTTGTATTGGAAAGGATAGCCCATCATGGGATTCAGACCGGTCTCGGAATAAACTCCGTCATTATAAAAGAGGGTAAATTCCTTGCCGATGATACCCTCCGCAACGACGTTGTTCGCCTCGTCGCGCTCATCTACGATCGGAATGGTATTCACTTTGGTGGGCGCGTCGCTGTCACGGCTTTCGAGGAAGGGCTTGATGAAGCTGCTCTCGTCGAGCAGACCGAGCTGGGCGAGAGTCATGTCGATGATCATGCTGTTTTCGCCCACGACGAGCACGACTTCCGTCTCGTCTCTGGGGAAGTGCGCCTCTGCACCGCCCAAAACATCGTACTGTGAAAGCACAAAATCGGCATAGTCCTCTGCCGTGGGATCGGCCGTATCGGGCATTTTGAACACAATATCGTCGAAATAATCCGCCATGTAGAGCAGGTTGTCGAAGTCGTCCGAATAGGTGCGCAGCTCGTTCAGATAGTAGGATTCCAAGGAGGAAAGCGAGGAAATGCGCTCGGAGACGTCGGTCTTATGATGTCCCTCTTCGTCGTCGTATTCCACGCCGCCGACGGTAGCCGAAGTGAAGAGATTGTCCGAAAGAGTGGCCCCGTAGCCGTATTGGATGGCGTTCACATACTCCTCAGGCATCTTCTCTATATAGTCAAGATACTTTTGGCTGATGTCGTTGGTCACGGCGATCTTCTTTGCGATCCCCGTCAAAAAGGAGTTGACGTACACTTTGTCGTCCATCTGCTTGAAATCGCCGAAATCCTGTAAGGTCTGCATCGCGCCCATGACGGCGGTCATGTCGAAGGTGTTTTCCGTGACCTGCACGGGATAGTAGGAGAGCATATCCTCTTCCGTCTTTTTGATGTAGTTGTTGAAGCCGCTCGAAAGCGCGAGCACGAGGCAGACGCTGATGATGCCGATACTGCCCGCAACGGAGGTCAAGATCGTTCTGCCCTTCTTTGTGAGCAGATTCCGCGCCGAAAGGGAGAGCGAGGTGAGAAAGCTCATCTTTGCGCGCGCCTTCTTGCCCTCTTTCTTCTTATTGCGGACGCTTTCCGCCTCGCGGTCTACGTCCCACTTCTCCTCGCTTTGCTCCTCGGTGTAGGGGTTGCTGTCCGCCTCGACCAGGCCGTCTTTCAGCCGCACGATTCGGGTGGCATACTTTTCCGCAAGCTCGGGGTTGTGGGTCACCATGATGACAAGCCGCTCGCCTGCGATCTCACGGATGAGGTCCATTACCTCGACGCTCGTCTTGCTGTCGAGAGCGCCCGTGGGCTCGTCTGCCAGCAGGATATCGGGATTGTTGACGAGGGCGCGCGCGATCGCGACACGCTGCATCTGCCCGCCGGAAAGCTGGTTGGGGCGCTTGGAAAGCTCCGAGCCGAGCCCTACCCGTTCGAGCGCCTGCTTCGCCCGCTCCCGCCGTTCCTCACGCGGGATGCCCGCGATCGTGAGCGCAAGCTCCACGTTCCCCAGAACCGTTTGGTGGGGAATGAGGTTGTAGGTCTGAAAGATAAATCCGATGCGGTGATTGCGGTAGACGTCCCAATCCCTGTCTTTGAAGTCCTTCGTGGACTTTCCCTGAATGATGAGGTCGCCCTCGGTATAGTGGTCAAGTCCTCCGATCACATTGAGAAGAGTCGTCTTTCCGCAGCCCGATTGGCCCAAAATGCAGACGAACTCATTCTTGCGAAATTCGAGATCGATCCCCTTTAAGGCGTGCACATAGCCGTCGGCAACCTTATAATCCTTTGTGATGTTGACTAATTTGAGCATGTTATCTTCTCCGTGCCGATAAAGCGGCGGTCAATTTTCTCCTTGATGCATTTCGACGATTTCGCAAAAGGACTTGCAGAGTTCGTCGTACTCGCTGAAAAAGTTTTCCAGACGCTTTTTCCCAAACCTCTTTTCCAGCTCCTCCATCGCCGCATTTGCTTGCTCGCACTGTTGAACAAACATCGAACGCGCATAGTCGGAGAGACGGATGTAGGCGATCTTGCGGTCGAAGTCGGAGGCGGTGCGCTGTACGACGTTCGCCTTTTCCAGCTTTGTTACGATCTGCGATACCGCCGAACGGGTGATACCGAGCCTGCGGGCAAGCTCGGAGGAAATGATGTCCTGTCCCTTTTCCTGTTCGATAACGACCTCCTGCAAAAGGCGAAATTCCGTCGTGGACAAGGTGGCTTTGCCCATAAAGAGGTCGAGCTTTTCCAGCCCCTTTGCCGCCGTGATCAGTTTGATGAGATACTTGTTGATTTCCATACTTCTTCTCCTTTTGTACGGTTCTGAACAAAACCGATTTCATTATATGCAGAAAAAAACGCGCTGTCAAGTTGTAAAGCACGCTTTTCAAAATTTTCACAATATTATCATTTGTTTTTCGGGGGCTGTGCACCCAAATACCCGTAAAAACCGCAGGGCAGATTGGCGTTGGACAGCTTCCGCCGCTTCGCCGCCCTGCCTCCGAAGGCACGCTCGGCCTCCGCATAGCCCGAGAGAAAATAGCAGCTCCAATCGGGCAGAGAGCGGTACATTCTGCCGAAATCGCGGTAGAGGGCAAACAGATCTCCCTCTTTGAGCCGCTCGCCGTAGGGAGGATTGGATAAGAGCACTCCGTATGGTTCCTTAGAGGAGAACGTTCGCATATCGGCGCAGGCAAAGCGGATGTGTTCCCCCACTCCCGCGCGCTTTGCATGGTAGCGGGCAATGGAAACGGCGTTCTCCGAGAGGTCCGAGGCAAAAAGAGCGAGCTTTGTCTGTCTGTCGCGCACATCCTCGGCCTCCTGCCTGATCTGCGGCAGGACCTCCGGCGTGCACTTCCACTTGCAAAAATCGAACTCCCGCCGGGCATTCGGGGCGATCTTTAAGGCGTAGAGCGCCGCCTCGATGGGAATGGTGCCGCTTCCGCAAAAGAGATCGGCAAAGGGCTTTCCCGCGCGGTAGATACTGCTTTCCACCATGGCCGCGGCGACCGTCTCTTTGAGGGGCGCTTCGTAGGCAAGCGTGCGGTAGCCCCGCTTATGAAGTCCTTCCCCCGAAGTGTCGAGCGTGAAACTCGCCACGTCACGGAAGATGGAAACACCGACGATGGCGCGCTCCCCCTTTTCGTCGAGCGAACGCACGCCGAGCTTTTCTTTGAGACGGTTGACGATCGCTTTCTTCACGACCCCGCCCGCAGCCTTGATCGCGCCGAGCTTGCTTTGGTGGCTCTTGCCGTCCATGCGGATGAGGGAATGCGCGGAGAGAAATTCTTCCCAAGGGAGGGAGAAAGCCGCGTCGTACAGCTCCTCAAAAGTGGAGACGGGCGCGGCGCCGAGTTCGAGGAGCACCCGCTCGCCCGAACGCAAAAAGACGTTCAGCCGCGCGACATCGAAAAAATCCCCCGCAAGGGAAATTCTTCCGTTGATTGCGGGGCAGTCGCCGTATCCGAGCGTATGCAGTTGACGTTTGACGGAGGCTTCCACCCCCGCCGCACAGGGAATGAGTAGATTCATGACGGCCTATGAAAACACGATTTTCTCCCGCCCGAACGGGCAAAACGGACGCTCATTCCTCCGTTTCGTCCACCGTTTCCGGCTTTTCGGGCTCCGGAATGAAGGGTTGGATGGGCGAAGTGACGGGCGTTAAGTCGTACTTGTCGTCGATGTCGCCGAGGAGCTCTTCGATCATATCCTCGCGGGTGATGAGCCCCAGCGCATTCCCCTCCGAGCCGACCATCACCATGTGTTCGCGCATGCTCTGCATCCGTTTCATGAGTGCGGAGAGCTTCTCGTCTGTCGTCGTCCATGATACGGGCCGCACAATGTTTTCGAAATTGGTTCTGCCCGCGAGCATGTTCTCGTAGAAATCCGCGCGGTACAGAATGCCGATGATATTCTGTTTCGTCCCCTTATATATGGGAATGCGGGAGAAATTCGTCTCGCGGAAGAGACGCAGAAGGAGGCGCGAATCGTCACGGATCTCCACGGCGATCACCCGGTCGAGGGGGATCATGCAGGAGCCGACGTGCAATTCGTCATAGCGGAGAGTCTTTTCGATAAGATCATGCTCGGTCTCGTTGAGGACCCCCTCCTTTTTGACGTCGGTGACGATCATTTTGAACTCTTCCTCGGTATATTTCGGTTTCTTTTTGTTGAGCCCGAAGAGGAGGAAGATGAACTTTTTCCACCATCCGAATACCCAGTTGAGCGGCATACAGACAAAGGAAAACGCATAGAGCGGATAGGCGACCGCACAGGCAAATTTTTCGGGCGCTTCCTTGGCGAGCGTCTTTGGCGTGACTTCGCCAAAGATGAGCACGATGACCGTCAGAACGACGGTGGAGATCGTGGGGCCGAGTTCCTCTCCGAGCGCCGCCGTAAACAGCACGGTCGCGATCGAGGCTGCGGCAATGTTGACGATGTTGTTGCCGATGAGGAGCGTCGTTAGAACGTTGTTGTAATTTTCGCTCATTTTGAGCGCAAGACGGGCGGAACGCTTCCTGTGCGCGTAGCGCCGCATGCGGACGGTGGAAAAGCTGGTGTAAGCAGTCTCCGCCGCACTGAAAAATCCCGAGAGAAAGATGAGTACGATGAGCGCGATGACGAGTGCGAGCGTCACGCCCGTGAAAGAGGAGCTAACGAGCAGCGCACTTGGGGGCAATTCCGTAGATGGGCCTGCGTCCATTGAAATAAAGATCTCCTTTTGCGTGCGGTTCTTGGCACGTCTGATTATTATTATACACACTTTCCCCCATGTTTACAAGCATTTTGAGGAAAATTATGGTAAATTTTACAGGCTCATCGCGAGTTCCCGCGCGTTTTTTGCGGCAAGCAGGAGCCGCTTTTCCGCTTCGGCGGGAGGCTGTGTATCCATTCCCCATGCGGAGACCGTCTCAAAGCCGCCGATCCCGAAGAACTTGCAGATCGCTTTGAGATAGGGCGTCGCCTGCTCCATTTCGCTGCCGTCGGGGATCTCCATGCCCCGCGTGGTGAGCAAGATCATGCGCTCGGCTCTGCACAGTCCTTCGTAGTTCCCCTCTGCGTCGCAGGAAAAGGTAATGCCCGCGATCGAGACGTTTTCGAGGTATGTTTTGAGCCGCGCGGGGATCCCCATGTCCCAAAAGGGAGCGGCGACAAGAACAATGTCCGCCGCGGCGAGCTGCTTGGCATAGCCGAAGAGCGGGTCGCCGAGCTTTCCCTCGTCCAACAGCTTTTCGCGTGCGAAGTAGCGCGCACGGTCGAGGGGGAAAATGTCCGCCGTGCCGAGATCGACCCGCTCCGTCGCGTAGCCGCCCGGAAGCGCAGACAAAAAGGCGTCGGCAAGTTGTTTGGTCCGCGAAACTTCCCCGCGGATACAGCAATCGACAAACAGCAGTTTTTTCATATGATTTCTCCTTATGTTGATGGTTTGGGAATGTTATGTTTCTGAAAGGGGGGACGGTGTGCCATGCGGGAAAAAATAAGGTGCCCCCTCCCCTACCCCTCCCCCGCTAACGCGAGGGCGGGCAAGGACACCACCCCTTTGATCCCCCTCCTTGGAGGGGGCGAGAAAGGCGCCTCCTTAGGAGGAGCTGTCACCGTAGGTGACTGAGGTGGTGAATGTTTAGTGCAAAGGACACCACCCCCTTAGTCCCCCTCCTTGGAGGGGGCAACGTTTCCCCTTGGCTGCCCCTTGAGGGGGAGCTGTCGAGGCGTTAGCCGAGACTGAGGGGGTGTTCTTTTCAAATCGCAAACACCCCTTCCGTCACGCGCGGAGCGCGTGCCACCCACCCCTCAAGGGGTGGGCAAGGGTTTACCCCATTTCCTCACGGAAAGAGATCTTGCGAAGCAAGAGATCTTTCGTGAACATGATCACTGCGCGAGCAAAACCACGCTTTTGCGCTGCGCGACCCAATTTGGCAATTACTTTTGCCTTCTTGTCCTTTGAAACGAACGAGAGGTCGAGCAAGTTAAGGCATAAAAGCCCATTTCCTCACGGAAAAAGATTTTGCGTAGCAAAAGATTTTTCGTGAACAAGGTAGTTGTGAATCGAATACGCCGCAACAAGGCCCTCGCCTGCGGCTTTGAGATATTGGTAGGGTCTGCCCGTCACGTCGCCCGCAGCAAACAGCCCCGCAAGGTTCGTGGACATGTCGCGCGCGACCTTGACGTGTCCCCCCTCCGTTTCGAGGCCGCCGACGAGCACCGCAGGCGGCGCGGAATCCTTCAAGAAGAACACGCCGTCCGCTTCGATCTTCCTTCCGCTCTTTGTTATCACGCCCGTAATGCGCCCCTCGCCTTCGAGTTCTGCGATCGTATCGTCTACTCTCTCGATGTTTTCCGCACGGAAAGCCGCGTTCTTATATTTGCAAAAGGCGTACACCTTTTTTGCGAGCCCCGCGAGATATTCCGCCTCCTCCTCGTAATTTTTCGAGGAGATCTCGCAGACGACCGTCTTGCCCCGATACAGCGAACCGTCGCACACGGCGCAGTAGCTCACGCCCCGCCCGAGATAGGCGGCCGCGCCTTTCACCGTTTCCGTCTCCACGCCCGTTGCGAGAATGACCGAGCGGGCGTTGTAGGAAAGGGCGCCGCTCGTGAGCAGAAAGCGGTCTCCCGACGCATAGACCCCGTCGATCTTCGCCTTGGTGAACGGCACCTCCTCCACGATCATCTGCCGCTCCAAAAGCGCGGCGAGTTCTACGCCGTTTCCCGTAAAAGAAGGGAAATTTTTGACCCGCTCGGCTTTGAGCAGCTTTTCGCCGAAGGGCCTTGTTCCCACCCAGAGGAAATTCTTTTTGAAATTTTTGAGGACGAGCGCCGCCGTGTAGCCCGCGATCCCCCCGCCGACTACCGCCACGTCGTATATCTTGTTTTCCATAAACTCAGTATAGCACGTTTTTGTTTTTTTTGTCAAGAGAAAAGGCGCCGCCGCGGGCAATGCCCGCGGCGGCGCACAACTTACTTGATGAATTTACCGTACACTTCGGAGGTCGGCGTAAACGAGGCGAAGGTGCCCGGGTATTTTTTGATGATCTTCTGGATCTCGGCGATCTGCCGTTTCCGGATGATGCAGACGAGCACCTTGTGTTCGGAATGGGAATACATGCCCAAGCCGGGTATCTCGGTCACGCCGTGATGGGTGGTCTCCATGATCTCTTTCGCGATCTCCTCCGCCTGGTTGGTGACGATCTCGAAGCGGTAAGCCGTTTTGTATCCTTGCAGAATGAGGTCGGACATCTTACTCGTAACGACGAGGGAGACGAGCGCCAAAAGCACGGGCGTGAGCTTGCTTGCAAAGGACGCGTCCCAAGGATAGTAGACGAAGAAGGAGACGAACACGACCGTGGCGTCGAACGCCGAAGTGAGCCAACTCACGCTCAAAAACCGCCAGCGTTTGTTGACGAGCGAGGCAAGCACCGCCGTTCCCCCCGCCGTGCCGCAGCTCTTGATCATGATGGCGAGCGCCGCGCCGAGGAAAATTCCGCCCGCCGCTGCGGCAAGCAGTCCGTATACGATCGGCTGCGTTCCGTCGGGACTTACAAACTTCAAATAATCGAAGTTCGGGATATAGTCAAAGACGATCAAAAGCCCCGAAGTGAGCAGCATGGAGAGCGTGGAGATGATCGCCTCCCGCTTTCCCAAAAAGAAGAACGCCACAAAGAAGAGCGGCACGTTGATCATGAGCATGAACCAGCCCGAGTTCCACTTGGTGACAAATTCGAGGAGCACCGCAATGCCGTTGGTGCCGCCGGGCGCAAATTTATTCGGCGTGACGAAGATATAGATCCCGAAGGCGCGCAAAATTCCCGAAAGCAGAATGGGGATGACCGCCGAGACAACGACCGCGCCGAAGGTGTTCGATTTGTTTTCTTTCTTTTCCATAGTTGATTTCCGCGGAACACTCTCTCTTTGTCCGCTCTCGGCGTTTCTCAAAGAAGGGACCGATAGAGCGCCGCAATGTCCTCATATGTGGGCTCCTTGGGATTGCCGGGACGGCAGGCGTCGGCCATGGCGCTCTCGGCGAGGAAAGGAATGTCCTCCTCTTTGACGATCCCTTTCAAAGTCTGCGGAATGCCGACGTCGCGCGAGAGAGCGGCGACCGCCTCCACTGCGGCTGCGCGGTATTCCTCCTGCGACATGGTCTCCGTGCCCTGAACGCCCATTGCCTTGGCGATGTCGCGGTATTTTTCGCCCGTCGCCTCGGCGTTATACGCCATGACGGTGGGCAGAAGAATGGCGTTTGCGACCCCGTGAGGAGTATCGTACACCGCGCCGAGCGCATGCGCCATGCTGTGCACGATCCCGAGGCCCACATTGGAGAAGCCCATGCCCGCGACGTACTGTCCGAGCGCCATGCCCTCTCTCCCCTCTTTTTCGCCTCTGACGGCGGCGCGGAGAGACTTCGAAATGATCTCGATCGCCTTCAAATGGAACATATCCGTCATTTCCCACGCGGCCTTGGTGATGTAGCCCTCGATGGCGTGGGTGAGCGCGTCCATGCCCGTCGCGGCGGTGAGGCCCTTTGGCATGGTGCTCATGAGATCGCTGTCTACGATCGCGACGACGGGAATGTCGTGCACGTCCACGCAGACGAACTTGCGCTTTTTTTCGACGTCGGTAATGACGTAGTTGATCGTGACTTCTGCCGCCGTTCCCGCCGTCGTCGGAATGGCAATGAGCGGCACGCAGGGGTTCTTGGTGGGAGCGACGCCCTCCAAGGAACGCACATCGGCAAATTCGGGATTGGCGGCGATGATGCCGATCGCCTTGGCGGTGTCGATGCTCGATCCCCCGCCGACTGCGACGAGGCAATCCGCCCCGCTCTTGTGATAGGCGCAGACCCCCGCCTGCACGTTTTCGATCGTGGGATTGGCCTTGATATCCGAATAAATTTCGTAAGGAATGCCCGCTTCCTCCAATACGTCGGTCGCTTTCTTCGTAACGCCGAACTTCAAAAGATCGGGATCGGAGCAGACGAACGCTTTTTTGAGGCCTCTGCCCTTGATCTCGCCCGCAAGCTCCTTGACGGAACCCGCGCCGTGATAACTTGTTTCGTTGAGAACGATCCTTGCCATATATTTACCCCCTTTTTGCCCTCCTTGCGAGAGCCGAGACCCATTATAGCACTTTGCGGAGGGAATGTAAAGGAAACAACGCAATTTTTTCCAAACCGCCCGCCCGGTTTTTGCAGGGCAGCGGACGGCAACCGAAAAGAGAGAGCATGGCGCCCTCTCTTTCCGAAGATTTATGGAGATTGTTGAATGAGCTACTTTTCTTTTTTCTGCGTGCAGTGGGGACAGGCGCCGTTGCAATTTGCGCAGCCGCAGTCGCAGCCGCCCTTTCCCTGTGCCCGCCGTACGATCTGCCACACGACGACCGCGACGACGAAACAGACCGCAAGTACGATGATCAAGATCTCATACCAATGCATTTAATCGCCTCCCTTTGCGATCGCCGCTTCCTCTTGAAGGGCCGCTTCCGCTGCTTCCGCCGCCTTTGCCAAGGGATGTTTTTTGTTCCAGAGGACGATGCCGCAGACGGCCGCCGCGATGCAGGCAAGCACGATGAACACCGTCCACCACCAGCTGCCGACAAGATAGATGACCGTGCCGACAACGTAGGAAGTTGCAAGCCAGAAGAGGAGCGTCCACGCGAATCTCCCCTTGGGAAGTTCGCTCTTGGCCGTCGCACAGGCGGCAAAGCATGGAATGGTCACCATATTGAAGGCGATGAAGGAGATGAGCGCGGGAATGGTGATGCCCGTCGCCTGTATCATCGT
>CANRPN010000015.1 GCA_947632505.1 uncultured Clostridia bacterium
CGGCATAGTTGTTGGGGCTGATCTGTCTTTCGCCCTCGGTATAGGTGAGCGAGCTGTGATAGAATTGCTGGCTGTCGAGAATGAGATCGGCGGCCAAAAAGGCAGATTCGTCGTCCTTCTCCAAAATATGCCATTCAATGGGGTCGTATCGGAACCAATACACTTGTTCCGCCGTGTAACCGTTTTCGTCTTGATAGCTCGAACTTGCGTATCCGCCGAGCTCGACATAATAGGGACGGTAGGACGTAAAGTACACCCCGCGGTATCTCTCGTACCCGTGTTGGAGGTCGATGTACCACATATAATCGTTTACGGTCTTGGTCAGATAATAGGGGTAAGCGGTCCATGCGCCCGCATTCTCCGCGGTGGGAAGTGCGCCCGCCTGCTGTGTGAGCGCCGAGACCGTCTCCTCGTTCTTCACTTCGCTCTGCGGATAGGAGCCGAATACGATCTTCCCATCCCCGCGGACGACGGGAGCGCCGTCCAGCGGCCCCGCCGATTGACGGCAGCGGCGGCAGACGCCGTTTTCATCGTAATCGTGCCCGAGCGAGCTGCCGAAACGGGTATGCGTTTCGCTTGCGTCGCAATTCGCGCGGCGGCATTTCCTCGTCTCCGTTCCGTCGGCCGTACAGGTCTCGTCGCCGTTGGAGATCCAATCGCCCCAATCATGCCCGAGCACGGGGATCGTCTCCTCGCCCGAGAGCGCAGTATGGCAGACCGAGCAACGCTGCCACTTCTTCCCGGGAACATCGCAGGTGGCCTCCTGTTCGATGTATTCCTCGGGAGTATGGGCGAGTTTTTGAATGGTCAGATCGCCCGCTTCGGCGCTTCCCGCTTCGTCAACGAACTTCTTATGGCAACTTTCGCATTGCCAATACGCCTTTGTCCCCTCCGCCGTGCAGGTCGGGTCCACCTTTTCGACCTTTGTCATTTGATGCCCGAGCTTTGGAACGGTGACATCGTCGAGGGCATTCTTTCCGTCTCTGTCCGCAAAGTCCTTGCCGCAGACCGTACAATGCCAATGCTCCTTGGCACCGTCTTCGGTGCAGGTCGGAACGACATTGTCAACCCGTTTCAGCTCGTGGCCGAGCTTGGGAATGGCGAGAGCGAAGAGCACTTCCTTGCCCTCTTTGTCCGCAAAGTCCTTGCCGCAGACCGTGCAATGCCAATGTTCCTCGGTCCCGTCCTCGGTGCAGGTCGGATCGACCTTCTTCATCTTTGTCATCTGATGCCCGAGCTTGGGAATGGCGACATCGGCGAGCGCTTCTTTGCCCGCTTCGTCCGCAAAGTCCTTGCCGCAACCCGTGCAATGCCAATGCTCCTTGGTCCCGTCCGCAATACAGGTCGGGTCGGCCTTTGCGACCTTCTCCATGTGATGCCCGAGCTTGGGAATGATAACATCGCCGAGCACTTCTTTGCCCGCTTCGTCCGCAAAGTCCTTGCCGCAGACCGTGCAATGCCAAAGCTCCTTGATCCCGTCAGCGGTGCAGGTCGGGTCAATTTTTTCGACCTTTGTCATGCTGTGAACGTGATCAGCAGGATCGGACGTCTTGTCGCACGCTGTAAGGCCGAACGCCATGCAAAGAGCCACTGCGACCGCCAAAAGAATAACCGAAAATTTACGTTTCATCCTTTTTTCTCCTCATTGGATACGCCTGTTGACGTCAAGTTTATTTTATCACTTCTTGTCGCAAAAGGCAAGCGCTAAAAAGAAGTTCTCATGCAAGCGCCGCCCGCGGACAAACTGTTTCATTTTTCTTTGGTTTTCAGTTTCAAACTGAATTTTTTTCCATTATACAGTTTCAAACTGCATAATGTCAAGTGTTCGGGGAGAAAAAATGCAAGAACTTTATCAGTTGTCGGTCAATCTTAAACAACTTAGGGAACAATCTCACCTTACGCTGAAAGAGGTGGCGGAAAAACTCGGCATTACCTATCAATCTTACCACGCCTATGAAAGGGGGCTGACTGTTCCAACCTTACAAAATTTTATTAAACTCGCGCGCCTGTATGAAGTGTCGCTCGACGAGCTTGTGAAATAATTTACGCTGAAAAAGAACTCCGCACAGAGTTCTTTTTCAGCGTAACGCAAACAAAGCGGAGAATACCCGACAGTATGAAAAATTCGGCTCTCCCCGAGGTTCAGTATCCCAAAAACTGTACGCCCTGTAAGAGCACGTCGTTGACGACCTCTCCCACGGCCGAATAAAAGATGATCTTTCCGTGGCGTTCCGTCTTGACAAGGCCCGCATCTTTGAGAAAGCGAAGCTGGTGCGAGACCGTGGTTTGGTTGATACAGAGCACGCGGGAGATGTCGGTGACGCACATCTCGGAGATCGCGAGCGCGGAGAGGATGCGCAGCCGCGTTCCGTCCGAAAAAACGGAAAAGAAACGCACGAGAGAGGAAAGAATTTCTCCCTCGGGCACATACCCCTCCACCAAAGACTGCGTGCGCCGATCGAGCAACAAAGTTTCTGTCATAATTTTCTCCTTTTTTATGACAGAATATCATATGTGCACGTACGCAAATTTTACGGTTTTGTCGGAATGTGTTGTGTTTTGTTGCTTCAAGCAACGCTCACGACGGTGTACCCCGCTTCGGTGACCGCCTTTGTGAGGACTTCGTCCGAGACCTCGTGTTCGAGTTCCACAACGGCGGAGCCGTGTTTTTGGAAGGCTTTTTTGAGGCTCACGTCCGCCTTTTTTACCCCATCCACCGCGGTGAGCGCTTCCGTTACATGCTGTACACAGTGTGCACACATCATTCCGTCGATCTGCAATGTCTTTTTCATTTTATCTTCTCCTTTATTTTGATTTGTTTTTTCATCCTTTTCGGCGCCGCGCGCCATGGGCTTTCTCTTTCCGAAGCGCATGAGGCGCAAAGCGTTCGTCACCACAAAGAGGGAGGAAAGGCTCATTGCCGCCGCGCCGATCATGGGGTTGAGCATGACTCCCGCCCACGCGAACGCACCCGCCGCGAGCGGAATACCGATACAGTTGTAGAAAAACGCCCAAAAGAGGTTCTGTTTGATGATCCGCATCGTGCGCTTGGAAAGGGCGATCGCGCGGGGGAGCGCAGAGATGTCCCCGCTCACAAGTACGGCGTCTGCGCTCTCGATGGCGACGTCCGTGCCGCTGCCCATCGCAATGCCGACGTCCGCCTCCTTCAAAGCGGGTGCGTCGTTGATGCCGTCCCCCACCATCGCAACGTAACGGTTTGCCCGCCGCGCGGTGCGAAGTTCCTTTTTCGCACGTTCGTTCCGCTCCCGCGCTTCGCGCACGTAGCGAAGTTTATCTTCGGGCAATAGCTCGGCGCAGAGACAGGCGTCGTAGGGCGGGAAGCCCGCCTCTCTTGCGATATAGCTCGCCACGGCTTGGTTGTCCCCCGTGAGCATGACGGGCAGACACCCCATTTGGGTGAGCGCGCAAATCGCCTCTCTGCTCCCCTCCTTCAAGGTGTCGGCAAGGGCGAAGAGAGCGAGCACCTCTTTCCCATCGGCGAGAAAGAGCACCGTCTTGCCCTCCGAGGTGAGCCGTTCAAACGCGTTTATCCATTCAAGAAACTTTACGCTATTTGCCTGCATGAGGTTTTCGTTGCCGAGGAAATAGGTCTTGCCGTCTATTTTCCCGACCGCGCCTTGCCCGACAACATATTCCACGCTCTGCGCCTCGTACCCCTCCCCGCAGAACTCCACGATGCACCGCGCAAGGGGGTGATTGAGCTTTTTTTCCAACCCGTATGCGATTTTCTTCCCTTCGTCGTCCCCTTCGAAGAACACCACTTTGGGTTTTCCCTCGGTGATCGTCGCCGTCTTGTCGAGCATGACCTCGTGCACGGTCGCCATTTTCTGCAACGCTTCGGCATTTTTGTAGAGAACGCCAAGCGACGCGCCGCGGCCCGTCGCCGCCATAATCGCAACGGGAGTCGCAAGACCCAACGCGCACGGACAGGAGATGACGAGCACGCAGACCGCATAATTGATCGCCTGCGCGAAGTCGCGCATGACCGCGATCCAAATGACAAAGGTGACGAGCGCGATGAGACAGACGGCGGGCACGAATACGGCGGCAACTTTGTCTGCGAGCTTTTGGATGGGGGCCTTGCTCGCGCCCGCTTCGCGCACCATGCGGATAATGCCCGCGAGCATAGTGTCCTCGCCCACCTTTTCCGCCTTGATTTTAAGGAAACCGCCCGAGACGAGGGAGGCGCTCATCGCCCTGCTCCCCGCGGTGAGTTCCACAGGCAGGCTCTCCCCCGTGATCGCCGACTGGTCGGCAAAGGCCTGCCCCTCGGCGACGATCCCGTCCACGGGGATCGACTCCCCCTGCCGCACGATGAGAAGATCGCCGACCCGCACGTCTGAGAGGGAAATTTTTTCTTCCCTCCCCTCCCGCTCCACGGAAACGACGTCGGGTGCGAGCGACATGAGTTTTTCGATTTCGCGACCCGTTTTGCGTTTTGAGCGGTCTTCCAACCATTTGCCGAGGCAGACGAGGGTGCAGATCATTGCCGCCGACTCGAAAAAGAGGTGCCCGTGCTCCGCGCCCGTCGTCGCATTCAGAATGAGCACGACGAGGCTGTAAAGATAGGACGCGCCGCTCCCCACCGTGATGAGGGTGTCCATATTGGGGACAAGTTTGAAGAGCGCGCGCGTGCCGCTCGTAAAGAACGGATAATTGACGATGAGAATGACGGTGGCAAGGCCGAGCTGGAAGCCATAGTTCCACCATCCGCTCGGCACGGGAAGCCCCAGCATGCCGCCCATAGACAGATACATGAGGGGCAGAAGCAGGACAACGGAGAGCAAGAAGCGCACTAAAAGCGGGCTGACGCTCTTCTTTTTTTGCGGCGCTTTGCCGTAATCATACGCGCCGTAGCCGAGCGAAAATACCGCGCTCTTGATCTTTTCGTCGCCGAGGAGCGTCTCGTCGAATTGAACGTCCATACACTCGCCCATGAGCGAGACAGTGCAGAATTGCACACCGCCGAGCTTTTTCACCGTACGCTCGATACCCGAGGCGCACGCCGCACAGGTCATTCCCGTAATGCTGTATTTTTTCTTCATATTATTGGAACCGTTTGAAGAGGTCCACGACCTCATCCACAACGGCAAGATTTCCCTCCTTGATGTTTTCGATGAGGCAGGAGTGCATGTGGCTCTCTAAAATGACTCCCGCAAGGCTCTTCACCGATTTGTCGACGGCGGCAAGCTGAATAAGGACATCGTCACAATAGCGGTCCTCCTCGATCATCTTTTTCACGCCGCCGATCTGCCCCGCAATGCGGTTGAGACGGGAGACGATCTTCTTTTTCTCCTCCTCGGTGCGCACTTTCGTCTTGGTTTTGCAACAACAATTTTCCATAACGTATTCCCTTTTATATTATGCAATACCCCAAGGGGGTATACAAAGTATATACCTCCTCGGGGTATTTGTCAAGCGTTTTTTGAAAAGTTTTCAGACGGAAGCGGCGGCGGGCAGAGATCCTGCCCGCCGCCGCGTCTATGCTTTTATGCCATTTTTTCGAACTCGCTCTTTCCCATGCCGCAGATCGGACACAGCCAGTCGTCGGGAAGTTCTTCGAAGGGGATGTCGCCGTCGTACACATAGCCGCAGACTTTGCACACCCATTTTTCGCTCTTTGCAGCCGAAACTTTTTTGCCGTCTGCGCCGACCTTTTGGAAAAATTCCTTTCCCATACCGCAGAGCGGGCACACCCAATCGTCGGGGAGTTCTTCGAAGGGAACGTCGCCGTTATATTCATAGCTGCAAATACTGCAAACGTATTTCACTTCCTCTTTCGGCTCCTCCGCGACGTAGGTCGGCGCCTTGGCCGACGTTTTGCCCTTTAACACTTTGTGATAGTAGGCGTACGTCATCGGCGTTCCCTTTCTGAGATTTTCCGCTTCAAGCACCTCGCCGAGGAACACGGTATGCGTGGTCGTCTCCATGGTGCTTATGACCTTACAGACGAAGTAGCAGAGCCCGCCGTCCGGGACGGGAAGTTTTCCGCGCACCGAGTAGGGCGTGCCGTCGAACTTGTCCACCTTTTCGCCGCTCATAAAGCCGAATCTGCCGATGAGTTTGGGATCGGAGTCCTCCGCAAGGACGACCATGGCAAAATAGCCGCAGTCTTTGATACACTTGTGGGTGTAATTTTCATGATTGATACTCACAGCGATCGTAGCCGGATTTGCCGTGATCTGCATGGCGCTGTTGGCGACGCAACCCGTCGGGCGGCCGTTGTCCCACGTGGTACAGAGATACACTCCGTACGATAAATTGAAAAAAGCAGTGTTGTCCATAAGTAGTTCACGAAAAATCTCGCTGCGCAAAATCTTTTTCCGTGAGGAAACCCTCCTATCGTTTTAACTTTAATTATTCTCTTTTCAGCCTTGATTTACAAGAAGGCAAAAGTAATTGCCAATATGCTTGCCTCTCCCCAACTTGTTGGGGGGAGGGTAGGGAAAGGGGTACCTCATTTTCTTGCTCGGTACACGCCCCCCCTTTCAGCTCACTACGTTCGCCACTTTCCCCCGCTGCGCGGGGGAAAGCTTTTTCCGCCCCCTCCTGAGGAGGGGAACTAAGGGGGTGGTATTCAAGCACGTATTAAGCCATTCACGCAAAATCTTACATAAAGTCAAAAAGCGGGCTTAAACCAAGTCCGCTTTTGTTTGTTTGAATAAAGCCTCAGTCTTTCTTTTCTTCTTTCTGAGCGACAACTTCCTGTCCGTCATAGTAGCCGCAATTCTTGCAGACTCTGTGCGCAACTTTCAGTTCGTGGCAATGCGGGCACTCGACGAGCGTAGGCGCCGTTGCCTTATAGTTCGCGAACCGCTTGTTTGTTCTGCTCTTCGATTGTTTTCCCTTGGGAACTGCCATTTATCTCACCTCTTTCCTTAATCTTCTTTGTAATCGGGGGCAACGCAAGTTACGCTGCAAACGAGCCGCGACGGCATCAAAAATATCAAACTGTCGCGCAAAAACTCGCCGAAATCAATGACACCGTTCGAATAGGAATAGTCCTCTCCGCTTTCGCCGTCGGGGACAAAGTATGCCTCCACGTTTCCGCTCACACGCTGCTCCGTCTCTTTGAGACACCGCGAACAGCTCCCTTTGAGTGAAAACGCAAGGCTCCCCGCGATCTCCACCGAATCGTCCTCCAAGATCTCATAGTGGAGTTTTGCCTCCACGGGGGAAGATGGGGAAACATACGGAATTTCAACAAGAGTCGGGTCGGCTTCAAACGTGAAGGACAAGTCCCCCGCGTACTTTTTTTCCGCATTTGCTTTGCGGACGTCCAGCTTTGGCACCATTGACTTAAAAAGTATATTATTTTTCGGCGGGTTTGTCAATCGCTTTTCGCTATGAATTGCAATTTTTCCGAAAAATCAGAGAAGCGCCGCCGTTTCGCGCGCGATCACCAGCTCTTCGTTGGTGGGAATGACGAGGATTTTGACCTTCGAACCCGCTGCGGAGAGATCATGGATGGTCCCGTCGTTCTTATAGTTGTTCTTTTCTTCGTCGAGGACGATCCCGAAGGCCTCCATGTTTTCGCAGATCGCTTTCCGCACGGAAACGGTATTCTCCCCCACGCCCGCGGTAAATACGAGCACATCCAACCCGCCGAGCGCCGCCATATAGGCGCCCACGTATTTCTTGCAGGAATAGTTGAACATATCGAGGGCAAGGCGGGCGCGGTCGTTCCCCTCTTCCGCTGCGGCACAGAGATCGCGGAAATCGGAGGAGACCCCCGAAACGCCGAGCATACCGCACTTCTTGTTGAGATAGGTGAGCCCCTCCTCCATCGTCATGCCCTTCTTACGGCACAAAAATTCCGCGGCCGCATAGTCGATGTCGCCGCTGCGGGTGCCCATGGGAACGCCCGCCAAGGGAGTGAAGCCCATGGAAGTATCAATACACTTCCCGCCCTTCACTGCGGAAATAGAGGAACCGTTCCCCAAATGGCAGGTGATGATTTTGAGGTCCTCGATGTTTTTGCCGAGGTACTCAGCCGCCGCCTGCGAAACGAACTTGTGCGACGTGCCGTGCGCGCCGTAACGGCGGACTTTGTATTTCTTGTAATCCTCATAGTCGATGGCATAGAGGTGGGCGTAATCGGGCATGGTGGCGTGGAAAGACGTGTCGAACACGAGCGCCATCTTCTTGCCGGGCATGACGGCGCGGCAGGCGTTTACGCCCAAAATGGCTGCGGGATTGTGGAGAGGCGCAAGTTCTTTAATGACTTCCATCGTCTCCATCACCTCGTCGGTGACAAGGGTCGTCTTGGTGAAGGCCTCGCCCGAGGCAACGACGCGATGGCCAACGGCGTCGATCTCGTCCATGCTCTTGATGACGCCCGCTTTTTCGTCTACGAGCTCTTTGAGCACAAGGGAGATGGCGACGGTATGATCGGGAAGGTCCTGCTCGATGATAAAGGTCTCGCCGTTCGCCTTATGGGTGAGTTTGCCCCCGTCGATGCCGATGCGCTCACAGCCGCCCTTGGCGAGAACGGACTCCGTCTCCATGTCGATGAGTTGATATTTGAGGGAGGAACTCCCCGCATTGATAACTAAAATTTTCATGATTTACCTCAAAATTTGCAGACTGATATCTTTCTTTGCTTTTCTCGATTGCTCGGTCCAATGAGACGAACAAGAGGACAAGCGAGTGAAAGCGCAAATGTACGTTTCCACGCACAATTATTTGGGAGTGACACCCCCTCAGTCACCTGCGGTGACAGCTCCCCCTCAATGGGGAGCCAAGGGGGTAGAGCGAGCAAAAGATTTTTCACGAAACCTTTTATCTTGTTTGAAGCGCCGTGATCGCGACCGCGCAGACGATGTCGTCCGCCTTGCAACCGCGGGAGAGGTCGTTGAGCGGCTTGGCAAAGCCCTGGCAGATGGGACCGATCGCCTGGAAGCCGCCGAGACGTTCCGCGATCTTGTAGCCGATGTTGCCTGCTTGCAGATCGGGGAAGATGAACACGTTCGCATGGCCCGCAACTTCGCTTTGGGGCGCTTTGAGCGCCGCCACTTCGGGAACGATCGCCGCGTCGAATTGAAGTTCGCCTTCGATTTTGAGGTCGGGCGCCTTTTCCTTGGCAATGCGGGTCGCCTCCTGCACGAGGGTGACGAGGTCGTGTTTGGCGCTGCCTTTGGTGGAGAAAGAGAGCATGGCGACCTTGGGGTCGAGCCCTGCGATCTCCTTAGCGCTCTTGGCCGTTGCAATGGCGCAATCGGCAAGCCCTTCGGCCGTATACGTCGGGTTGAGGCCGCAGTCGGCAAAGACGAGTTTGCCGTCGGGGACGTATTTATTGCCCGTCACGGGCGCGACCATGAGGTTGAAGCTCGAAACGGCGGTGACGCCGGGAGCGGTCTTGATGATTTGAAGCCCGGGACGCAGCGTGTTGGCCGTGGAATGGCAGGCGCCCGAGACAAGGCCGTCCACATCGCCCGATTTGAGCATGAGCGCGCCGAAGAACGTGGCGTCCTTGGCCTGTTCCTTGGCCTGTTCCTCCGTCATGCCCTTTGCTTTCCGCAATTCATAAAGCAGGTTGGCATATTCATCGAGTTTGGGAGAGGTGGCGGGGTCGATGATCTCCACGCAGCTGAGGTCTACATCGGGATTGTTTTTCTTGATCTCCTCTTCATTGCCGAGCAGAACGATGCGCGCAAGACGTTCCGCCGTGCAAACCGAAGCCGCCTCGACGACCCGCTTATCCTCGCCTTCGCAGAGAACGATCTTCTTGTTCAGTTCTTTTGCCTTGCTCTTGATCTCTTCGACGATCGTGCCGCTCTCGTTGATCTTTCTGCCGAGTTCTTTCAACTTGTCCATGAATGCCATAATAAATCTCCGTTGATTTGCTTTATTTTTCCCGCCGTATCATGTATAATAGGAGCGGGAAATCAATTTGGAAACATTATACACCATTCGGAAAAAATTGTAAAGGACAAGACGATAAAAAGATGAAATTTTGTGCGGTCATTTGCGAGTACAACCCCTTTCATAACGGACACAAATACCAATTCGAGCAGATCCGGAAACTGAGCGGGTGCGATAAGATTCTCTGCCTCATGAGCGGAAACTTCACCCAAAGAGGAGAGATCGCCGTGCTCCATAAGAATATACGGGCGCGGCATGCCGTAGAGTGCGGAGCGGACGTCGTTTTGGAACTGCCCGCCTCGTTTGCCGTTTCCCCCGCGGAAATTTTCGCGGGCGGCGCGCTCCATCTCCTCTCGGCGATCCCCGAAGTCCAAACGCTTGCCTTCGGCTGCGAGAGCGGCACAAAAGAGGATTTCCTCAAAGCGGCGCGGGCTACGCTCTCCGAGGACAAGCAGTTCAAAACCGCTTTGAAGGACAACATGAAGGACGGCACCTCCTATGTAAAAGCGCGCACGCAAACCGTGCTCTCCTTTAACAGCGACATCGACGAGGCCCTTCTCACCTCGCCCAACAACATTTTGGGCGTGGAGTACTGCCGCGCCATTCTCTCCTCGGGCGCGAAGATCGAACCGCTTCCCATTCCCCGCGTGGGAGGGGGCTATGCGGATACCGCGCTTCTCAAAAATTTCTCCTCGGCGACCGCCCTGCGCGCCGCCCTTGCGTCCCCCGACAAAAAGACGGTGAAACTCCTAAAAGCAAATCTTCCCGCAACCGTTTTGCGCGATCTTGCAAACTATCGGGAGCCGCCCTTCAAGCAGGCGGCGATGTGCGCGCTTCTTACGGGCGAGCCCGAACAGGTGATGAAGTGCCCCGATTGCTCGGAGGGACTCGAAAACAGGCTGCGCGGTATGGCAAAGAGCAATCCGTCCTACGACGCCGCGCTCGGAAAGGTCGTCTCCAAACGCTATACCCTCTCACGGCTGAGACGCATTCTCTCGCAGAATTTTTTGGGGATCGAACGCAAAGATGTGAGGACCTATCTCGAAGCTCCCCTGTACTGCAAAGTGCTGGCCGTTTCGCGAAAAGATATGCCGGAGATCCTCGGCGCCCTCAACCGCGGGAAGTATCCCGTGATCATGCGCAAGAGCGATGCGGGAAGCCTCAGAAAGGACGCGCTGGCCTGCTTCGAAACGGATGTACGTGCAAACGAACTCTACGGTATTCTCACAGGCGTGCACACGAACGAATATGAAAGTATGATCGTATAACGGCAAAACGCATGGGCTGCGGGCGCATTTGCGCCCGCAGCCCATGCTCATGAGAGAGCGGGCGGCTTCCCTCGGGAAGCCGCCCGCTCTTTGATTATTTTTCGAAGCGTTATTTTACGTCGAGCGTGGAATAGTTGTTCATAAACAGCGCAACGCTTCTGTCCGTCATTCCGCGGCTGAGGCAGGTGACGGTGAAGCCCGACTTGTTCTGGTCGTTGAGCCATGCGGGGCGGACAACGCCGTAATACGTCTCTTGAAGGCCCGTCGTGACAGAAGGAATGCTCTTCAAATCGGTAAAGCTGAGTTTGATATAGCCCTTGCCGTACATGAGCCATGTGCCGATTTGCTTGCCCTCGTAGCTGATCTTTCCGTCCTCGGAGAGCACCACATCCACGGAGGTAGAGGCCGTCTGTCCCGCATGAGAACCGTTTTCAAGGGCGATCATCTGGAACTTGCCGCCGTCGGTATATTTGAAGAGTTCCTCCTGCGTGACGGCGCGGTCGATCTCCTTGCCGTAGCGGTTGGGGTTGATGCAGATGTCGCCGAAGCTGTTCAGATAATATTGGTGGATCTGCGACATGAAGGCAAGGCCGTCCGAGGTGTAAGACGCCGTTCTCGTGATGTAGGCCGCGACATTGAGGCCCTTGCTCGTCGTGAACAGGTCGTTGTGCCCGGGAAGCACGATGTTGGGTTCAAAGACGCCTTCTGCCTTATAGCTCCACGTGAAGGAACCCATATACTTGTTGCCGCTGTTGGTAGCCGCGCCCTGACGGTCGTTATAGATGCCGGTCCCCCCCGTAGAAGTGTATCTTCCCATGGGGTTCTCGCTTCTGCCGCCCCACATCTGATAGGCGACGTCGAGACCGTTATAGGAGTGCATGGAATAGTAGAAGGTTTTTCCTTCTTCGAGCACCTTGCCCGTTTCATCGGACACTGTGACGTTGTCGTGGCGGGCGATGACGGGAGCTTCCATCGCGCCCTGCGAGATCATCGTGCCGTAGTACTCGTGCGTGACTTCCTCGCCCTGTCTGTAATTGGTATATTTCATCGTCGCTTCCAGCCGGTACTGTCTGACTTGCGACCAATCGAGGAACACGTTGTTCTTGTAAATATCGTCCTTTCTCAGGCCCGTTTGGGGATCGAGTTCGAGCATCCAGTTGCCCGTTCCGAAGGAGCCGTACGCCATGTACATCTTTCCGTCGGGAGAATAGATGATCTGCGGGTCGATGGAGTTGACGTCGATCGCGCCCTCTGTTCCGTCGGGGATGCAGGACTGCATCAAGACGCCCTGATAGCGGAAGGTGCCCGCTTCCAAAGAGCTCGACTTGAAGAGCACGATGCAGGCTTTGGAATAGGACTTCCCGTCGGACTGTTGATGGAGCAAGTTCGAGACGCAACAGGTATAGAGCCAATATCCGCCGTTCGCCGCGGGCACGATGTCGGGAGCCCACCATTGGATGCTGGTTTGCCCCGGATATCCTCCCTCTCTGGTTTCTCGATTGACTTCCTCTTCCCATGCCTCGATCTGAGGGATGGCTACGGTACTTGCCGTCGCCTTGCCCGTATATTGCCAGTGTATGAGATCGGTCGAACGGTGGATCTCATTCCCCTGGTCCCAGCCGGTGGAGAAAATATAGTAAGCGGGCTTGCCATCCTCGATCGTCTCAATGAGGGAGGGGTCGTGGGTGCCGCCGAGCGTGGAGCCGCCCTGCGAGACTTCCGATATATTTCCCGTAAACTGGTTGCCCGGATCGGTCGTGTAGGCGGGAACGACTTCGAGATGGAAAGCGGAATCGTCCTTTAAGGTAAATTCCACGGTACCCGCGCTCTTGGCGGTGATGACGTCGTTCTCGTAGGAGACGACCGTTCCCTCCGCCACGGAATTGCCGTCAAGACCGTACTCTTTGCGGGAAACGACGTTCTTCAACGTATAAGTAGTATCCTCGGTGGCAATGGAAATGCCGTCATCAGGCAAATTGTCGTAGCAAATGCGCGCTCCGGTGCGCTGCGCACCTTCCGTCTTTTCCTCGCCGCAACCTGCGCAAACGGCAAGCGCCAAAACGGAGCCGAGCACAAGCGCAAGTGCGCCTTGTAGCTTTTTCATGAAACTTTCCCCCTAAATTGATTTGTTTCATTTTACCATATTTTGATTCCCTTTGCAAGCCCTGTCCCTGAAATTTGTTTAACTTTTTTCGTTTTTCAAATAATTCTCCTCCTTTTAATCGGTTTTTCACGCAATTTACACGTTTATGGAGTACAGTATAAGCGTTCTCATAGTTCACACACCGATAATTTCTCCTATACTCCACAATTTTTTCATATTCTCTCAAAAGCAAGCCCTCGGCGAACGCCGAGGGCTTGCTTTTCATCTTAGTTTTCTACAAAAATTTTTTTACGATCTTCTCGGCGACGCGAAGGCCATCCGCGGCAGCCGAAGTAATTCCCCCCGCATAGCCGCAGCCCTCGCCGCAGGGATAGACCCCGCGCTTTCCGACCGCTTGTAGATCCTCCCCGCGCAAAATACGCACAGGCGAACTTGTGCGGGATTCCACACCCGTCAAAACCGCATCGGGGGAGGCAAACCCGTTCAGTTTGTTCTCCATATCGGGAAGCGCCTCCCGCATGGTGCGCGTAATGACTTCGGGCAAGAATGCGTTTAACGAGGCAAAGGACGTGCCGCGGGCATAGGAGGGAAGCACTTCCCCGAAACGGCCGCTCTCCCTTCCCGCGAGGAAATCTCCCACAAGCTGCACGGGAGCACGGTATTCCCCGCCGCCCGCAAGAAATGCCGCCCGTTCCAGCCTCCTTTGAAATTCCACACCCGCGAGGGGGTGCTCGCCGCCGAAGTCCTCCCGCTTGACCTGCACGACGAGCGCGGAATTTGCGTTTCTGCCCTCCCGCGCAAAATTGCTCATGCCGTTGGTGACAACGCCTCCCTCCTCCGAGGCGGAGGGGATGACCACGCCGCCCGGACACATGCAGAAAGTGAACGCCGCACGCTCCCCCGCATGGGAGACGAGCTTATAATCGGCGGGCGGGAGCAGGCGATATTGCGGCCCGTATTGGCTCTTTCCGATCGCGTCTTGCAAATGCTCGATGCGCACCCCCACCGCAAATTCCTTTTGTTCGATGAGAAAGCCGCGGCCGAGCAGCATTTCGAACGTGTCCCGCGCGCTGTGGCCCACCGCGAGCACAAGGATGTCCGCTTCCCGCCAATCGCCGCCGATCTTGACCGCAGAAAGAGCGCCGTCCTGAAATTTTATATCTTCGAGAAGGACGGAATACAGAATTTCGCCCCCGCCCGCAAGAATAAAATTGCGCATGTTTGCAACGACCTGCCGCAGCTTATCGCTGCCGATGTGCGGTTTATTGAGGTACCCGACCTCCGCAGGTGCGCCAAATTCGAGAAAGGTTTCGATGACTTCACGGTTGAAGGAAGAATTTGTTTGGGTATTGAGTTTTCCGTCCGAAAAGGTGCCGGCGCCGCCCTCGCCGAACTGAACGTTGCTCGCCGTGTTCAATACGCCCGTACGGAAAAATTCCTCTACATCCTTTGCGCGCTCCTCTACCGGCTTGCCCCGCTCGACGAGAAGGGGAACGATCCCATGCTTTAAGAGCCGTACGGCGCAGAACAATCCCGCAGGGCCCGCGCCCGCGATGACGACCTTAGGCCGATTCCCCTTCACCTGTTCATATCGGCGAGGTCCCTCGGCGGGGGCGTGCGGACCGCACTCCACCGTGTATACCCAGCGGATGTCGGTCTTTTTGCGCGCGTCCAACGACTTTTTCAAAATTTTGAAGTGGCGGAACGGTCCGCGGAATTTTTTTGCGCAGAGTTTCCGCAAGTCCTCTTCCGGTTGTTCCGGGCGGAGGGTGAGTTGCAAAATCATGAGAGCGCTCCTTCGGCAGCGAGATGGGCGGAAGTAAAGGCCCATTGCAGATTATATCCCCCGCACTCTCCGTCTACATTGAGAATTTCTCCCGCAAAGAACAGGCCTTGCTGTTTCAAACTTTGCAGATCTTCATCCGTCTCTTTGAGCGGGATCCCGCCGCGCGTCGCCTGCGCATAGCCGAAACCAAGGGTGCCTGTCACTTCGAGGGGGAACCGCTTCAACAGGCGAAGAAGGTCCTTTTCGTCCTTTGCCTGCTTCAAAAGCGCCCGTCCGAGCCCGTTATTGACAATGCAGAGCAGTTTATCAGCCCCCGTGTTGCGGGTCAATGCTTCTTTCAGCCGTTCTTCGCAAACGTCGGGCAAAAAATCGACGATGAGCATGTCTCCTTTCACGGCATAGGACGAGGCGCGGAAAACCGCATCGCCCGAGACGCCGCTTTCGGTAAAGAGGAGGTCGCCACGGCCTTCGAAAACCGTTTGTCCCTTCCGCCGAACGCAAACGTTGGCGTCCACGCGGATGCCTTTCAGGCCGCGCACGGAAGCGGGATCGCACCGAAGTTGCACCAAGACGGGCTTGCAAGGCAAAACCGTATGCCCGAAGTTCTCCGCAAGCGCAAACGCGGAACCGTCCGTGCCGAAATTCGGCGCAGCCATTCCGCCCGCCGCCAAGATCACGCGGTCTGCGGAAAATTTCTGCCCGCCGCAGACGGCAACAAATCCATTCCGATAGGTCAGTTGCGTCACTTGCGCATCTGTCCGTACCTCTACGCCGAGACGCGAGATCTCCGCGCGCAAAAGATCGGTAACGGCGGATGCCTGCCTTCCCGCCGGATACACCCTCCCGCGCGCGTCGGGCAGGAAGATCCCGCCCATCTCTTCCAAAAACAGAACGGTGTCCTTCCAGGAAAAACGTCTGAGCGCACGGTCCACTTTATCGGTATCATCCGAAAAATAGTGCTCGGCGCCCATATGAACATTTGTAACATTGCCCTGTCCGTTGCCGCTTGCAGAGAGCTTTCTTCCAAGCCGCTGCCCGCGCTCGCATAAGAGGACCCGACAGCCTCTGCGGGCAAGCAAAACGGAGGCGGACATCCCGGCAGCTCCCCCGCCGATGATCAAAACTTTCATGATTTTATCATAACGCAAATAAAAAAATTTGTCAATGAATTGACAGAGCGCAAATTTTGTGATACAATAAATAAAAGGGAGGTGGGTGAAAAATATGGATAACATTTGGAACTATATCCAAGATCATATCGCATTGACGGTCGTGCTGGCCGTCGTGTTGGTTCTGATCATTGTGGTGTTTGTGCTCCTTGTCGTGGAGATCTCCCGCAAGAAACATAAGACAACGTCTGCGGAACAGGCCGCAACGGATCCGGAAGTCAAGGACAGCATGCCACCGGAAAAACCGATCGCGGAAATTCCAACGGCGCCAGCGGCAGAAACTCCGCAACCGCCGCAGGAGCCCCAAAAGGACGAGTTGGCGGGATTTGTATTTGTGCCCGTCAAAAAAGAGAAAAAAACCGCTGCCGAAGAGGCGGCTTTGGAGGATCCTATGAAACAAGAGAAAAAGACGGATAAGAAACCTGCTCCCACCCCTGTTGCGGCAAAAAAACCTGCGGCAAAACCGGCGAAAAAGGAGACGGTGGGCAAATGGATCATCTATGAAGAGGACAGAGGCGGCTTCGGCTTTAAGCTGGTCGCATCCAACGGGGAAGAGATGATCAAGAGCAGTTCCCCCTATGCAAGCCTTTCGAGCGCAAAGTCCGGCATCAAAACCTATCAGGACAACATTGCGGCTGGGCGGCTTGAAGTGGTGGAAACCAAAAAAGGCAACTTTTTTGTACAGGTGAACAACGCGAGCAAACGTCTGCTCGCAACGAGCGCCGATTACAAGACCCGCACCTCCTGCGAAAATGCGATGGAATCCATTAAACGTTGGGCTTCGACGACCGTGATCGCAGTAGAGGGGTCCGACGACGGTGAAAAAAAGTAAGTGAGAAAACACGAAAAATCGGAGCGTTCCCGCTCCGATTTTTTTGCTTTTCGGGCATTTTTTATTTGAGATAGTCGTTGATCTCGCGGGATTTTTCCGCCTGCAAGAAAATTTCGGCAAGCGGGTCGGTGTCCGCCTCAGAGATCTTGCCGCCGTCTGCAAGCGCGGCAAGCGTGGGATCGAGCGGCATACGCACAGCAGGGATCCCATACCGCTTCCCCAATTCCGCCGCTTTGCTCGGGCCAAAGAGTTCGATCTCTTTCCCGCAGTCTGGGCACTTCAAGTAGCTCATGTTCTCCACGAGCCCCAAAACGGGCACATTCATGAGTTTTGCCATGTTCACCGCTTTGCCGACGATCATTTCCACCAGATCCTGCGGGGTGGTGACAATGACGATCCCGCTGAGGGGAATGCTCTGAAAGACGGACAGCGGCACATCTCCCGTTCCGGGCGGCATATCGATAAACATGATGTCGACGTCACCCCAGACGACGTCCGTCCAAAATTGGAGACAGGCCCCTGCGATCAGGGAGCCCCGCCAAACAACGGGATCGTCCTCGTGCTCCAAGAGGCAATTCATGGACATGAGTTTGATCCCGCTCTCCGTCACAACAGGATAAATTCTGTTTTCCTCCCCCGTTGCCAGATCGTGCACGCCGAACATTTTCGGAATGGAAGGCCCGGTAACATCTGCATCGAGGAGCGCGGTCCGATACCCTCTCGCACTTGCGCGGACCGCCAAAAGAGAGGCCGTAAGCGACTTGCCCACTCCCCCCTTCCCGCTTGCGACGGCAATGACCCGCTTGACGTGCGAGCCTTTCCCGAGCGGTTTGATAAACGACTGCTTGCTGCGCGTACCGCAGTTCGAGCTGCATGTGGAACAGTCATGCGTACAGTTTGCCATAAATTCTCCTTTATTTTGTGCGGGATCACTTCCGCATATTCAACCGGTAATACAGTCCCCTTTGGGCGAGAAGTTCTTCATGGGTCCCCTCCTCGGCAATGCCTTTCTCCGCGATGTAGAGAATGCGATCTGCCTTACGGATCGTGGACAGCCGATGCGCCACGATAAAGGCAGTTTTGCCTGCAAGGATTTTGTCGAGTGCGCCTTGGATCAAAAGCTCCGTTTCCGAATCGATCGCGCTCGTCGCCTCGTCCAAAATGATGATGCGCGGGTCTTTGAGCACGATGCGCGCAAAGGAGATGAGCTGCTTCTCCCCGGCGGAGAGGCCCTCGCCCCGCGCTTCGATGTGTCCTTCAAACCCCTCGGGAAAGCGCGCCGCCACACGGTCGGCATAGATTTTTTTTGCGGCGGCAATGCATTCCTCATCCGTCGCCTCGGGCGTGCCGTAGCGGATGTTTTCAAGAATGGTGCCCTTGAAGAGGAAGGGCTCCTGCATGAGCACGCCGATCTCTTTCCGAAGAGAATGCAGCGTCACGTCGCGCACGTCCAGTCCGTCCACCATCACGCTTCCCTCTTTCACGTCATAAAACCGTGTGAGAAGGTTGATGACCGTCGTCTTGCCCGCGCCCGTGGGACCGACAAGGGCGATCTTTTCCCCAGCTTTGACATGCAAGTCGAAATGTTCAAGGACATTGACGCCTTCCTCGTAACAGAACGTGACGTCGTTATAATCCACCCTGCCCTCGATGTGTTCAAGCACGGACGCATGCTCTTTATCGCGAATGGAAACCGGGGCGTCGATCGTTTCATAAATGCGTTCCAGATTGGCGGAGACCTGCGAGAACTGCTGCAATACGGCGCCAAGCTGCAAAAGAGGCTCCGCGCAGACACTTGCATAGAGCAAGAATGCGATAACGGTGCCGGGCATCGTCAGATCTCCGGCAAACGTGAGCGCAAGCGCAACGGTATACATGGCGAGGATGCCCGCATTCCAAAAGAACTCCGAGATCGGCGCATTGAGTTCGTTCCTGCGCACGATCTTCATCCAACAGGCGGCCGAGTCCTCTTGCAGGTCGTGATATACCGTACGGTTAAAGGCGCAGCGGTTACTGTTTTTGATGACTTTCTCCCCCATGATGGATTCCACGATAAAGGCGTTACGGTTGGAATTTTTGGCGCGGTGTTTGCGGAAGAGCTTCCGCACCTGCTTCTTCACAAGGAAGATACAGAGGACGAGCGGAATGATCGCAGCATATACGACGGCGGTAAGGAGCGGACTCATGCAGAGCATAAAAACGGTCGCCGTGAAAATTTTCAGAATATCGACGATGAAATTGAGCAGATGTTCCGTGAGAAAATCCGCCAGCTCATTGATGTATTCCGTCACACGGATCGAAATTTTCCCCGCCGGGCGGGTATCGTAATATTCAAAGGGCAGCTCTTGCAGATGCAAGAAAATCTCTCTCCTCAAATCCGCGATCACGCCATGCCCGATCGTCCCCATGATCAGTTTGTGAAAATAGGGCAACACGGCCGAAAGTACGCCAAGAACGCCCAGCCCGATCATGCACATAACGAGAGACGTATTGATGTTTTCCCTCTGCGGCAGCACGTCGTTGACAAGATAGCGGATGATGGCGGGCGGTACAAGCGCGACGATCGAAGAGACGATCAGCAAACCGAGGGCGATCAGAAAGAGCTTTTTCCATGGTGCGATCCGCACGAGCAGCCGTCGGAGATATTTAATATCCACCTTATCGGAATTGAGTTCCTCATCGAGATAATAGGTGTTCCGCTTCATCACAGTTCCCCCTTTCCATATGAGGAATCGTCAAGCTGACCGTCACTCGTCTGTAACTTCCAGACAGCCGCGAACGCGCCGTCCCTTGCGATCAGTTCCTGCGGTGTCCCCCGCTCGACAATCTCTCCGTCGCGGAGATAGATGACCTCGTCGCAGTCCATCACGGAGGAGACGCGGTGCGCGGAGATGAGGAGGGTCCGCCCGGGGCAGGTCTCTTTCAATGCGGACAATACGCGGCGCTCGGTCGCCATGTCGAGCGCGGAGGAGGCGTCGTCCAAAACGAGCACGGGTGCATTTTTGACGAGCGCACGGGCAATGGAGATGCGTTGTTTTTGTCCGCCCGAAAGACCGATCCCCCGTTCCCCGACAATGGTCTCGTATCCCTCGGAGAGTTTTTCGATGAACCGTGCCGCCTGTGCAACTTGGGCGGCATTTAGGACAAGCGCTTCCTCGCAATCGGGGCGGGCGAACGCAATGTTGGCATCCACTGTATTGGAAAAGAGAAAGACATCCTGAAAGACATAAGAGTATTCGCTTCTGAGCGTTTCGAGGGAAAATTCGCGGATATCCGTGCCGTCGAGCGTAATTTGGCCCGAGGTAATGTCAAAGGTGCGGCATAGCGTTTTTAAGAGCGCAGACTTGCCGCTTCCCGTGCCGCCCATCACGCCGATACGTTTGCCGTAAGGGATGTCAAGAGAAATATTTTTGAGAATGCACTTCTCTCCCAGCGTAAGCGAGACGTTCTCCAAGCGGATATGCGGCTTTTGGGAGGGCAAGAGCGCGGACCCGCAATCGGGCACTTTCCCCTCCTCGGAAAGAAAGCGTTTGAGCCGTCCGCCCGACACAAGCTGGTTCTGCATCTGGAAAAAGGAGCGCGAAAGCTGGGTGATGTGGGAGACGATTTTCGTCACATAGGTCGTTGCCGCGGTCAATGCGCCGATGTGGAGTCCGCCGTTCAGCACCAAAAATACGGTGATGATCACCGTTCCCACATAAGCGATCTGTTGAAACGCCGTGAAAATACTCTCGTACTTCGCCGAGAGTTTGACTTCCTCCGTCTGCAACCGAAAGACCTTTTGATTGTCTCTGTCGAACTTTTTCAGCTCGATTTCCTCCCCCGCAAAGGAGCGCACGATACGCACCGCGTCGATATTCTCCTGTACGGTGAGGTTGATGTCCGAATAGCTCTCGCGGATGGCGCGGAAATGCCGCCGCGACAATTTCAAATAGCGTACGAGCGCCACCGCATAAAAGGGAGCAAGACAGACGGGAAAAATGAGCAGGTACGGATTGAAACTTGTCAACATCACAATGGAAAAAACGAGCACGCAGAGCGAATCGAAAATATTCATCGAAATGCGCGAATACATTTCTTTCAAAATGATCGTGTCCCGGTTCATCGTGGTGAGGAGCTCGCCGATGTTGTACGCCGAAACCGTTTCTTCGTCCAAAGAGAGAAGTTTTGCATATGTGGCGGCGCGCAGATCGCACTCCATGCGGAGACCGCACCATTGAAAGATGACGTTTTTGAGATAGAGAAAGACGACACGGCAAAGAAAAACTCCTCCGAAAACGAGGGCGATGTGCCAAAAGAGCGTCCATGTTCCCGGGGCGCCGAGCGCGCCGTGAAACAGAAAGTCGAAAAAGCTGTCCTTTGCGGGCGGAGAGGCGGGATCGTAGGCAATGATATAGTCGATGATCCCCGCGTCGAGAAGGGGCAAGGCAAGATCGCACAAGATCGCAAAGAACGAAAAAACTTTCGCAAGAAGAGAGAGCGGCAAATATTTTTTCCAATATTTGAAGCCGAACTTGATCACGCCCATTCTGCACCCCTCCTTGCCCGCTTATTTTATCACTTATTCGACAGAATGACAAGCGTTTTGCAAGCAGCGGCCGCGCAAAGAGCGTTCTTCTCCTCAAAAACGCTTGCAAATTCTCGTTGTTTGCGGTATACTGTATTTGCTGTGATAGGCGGGGAGTTAGCGGTGCCCTGTATCTGCAATCCGCTATAGCAGAGCCGAACGCTTTTCTCGGTGCAGTTTATGGAAGGCTGCGCGCGATAAGGAATGTTGATCACAAGGTCTTATGCAACGTGCGTCCGCGAACCGCGTCAGGGTAGGGATACAGCAGCGCTAAACGGTGCCGCGCGTGTGCCATGAGGTAGCTTTGTCGGAGTCACCTGTCGCGCTCCCGCTTCGGTAGATTGCAACAAAAAAAGCCCTCACAGTTTTTTTGATTTTTCGCCCCTTTGCCCCATGCGCAGAGGGGTTCTTCTTTGGCGGCAATTTCATGTCAAATATCCTTGACAAACTTCTCCCAAACCGCAAAATTCATGCGCTTTTCGACAAAAAATATTCGTCATTTTCTTGACCGTCTTTTGCGCTTATGATATAATTCCCTTGCGATTATCGCGCTTTGCGAAATTCAAGAATAGGAGAAATGTATGAAAAAATTTCTGCCCGCCTTTTTGGTGCTCCTGACCGTGCTCTGTGGCATGCTGGGATTTGCCGCATGCGAAGAAAAACCCACAGCGCATACCGAGCACACCTTTGGCGAATGGGCAACCGTGAAAGAGGCGACCTGCGCGGAAGAGGGTCTGCGCGAACGCACCTGTACGGAGTGCGCATTCAAAGACACGGAAGTCATTCCCGTTGACTCAACTGCGCACAAATGGGATGGCGGCACGGTCACGGCCTCCGCTACCTGCACGACGCCCGGCGTCAAGACCTTCCACTGCACCCTCGACAGCGCGCACACCAAGACCGAAGAGGTCCCCATAGACAAGGACGCGCACGAATGGGACAATGGCACGGTCACGACCCCCGCTACCTGTACGACGCCCGGCGTCAAGACCTTCCACTGCGCGCTCGACAGCACGCACACCAAGACCGAAGAAGTCCCCATTGACAAGGATGCGCACGAATGGGACAACGGCACGGTCACGACCCCCGCTACCTGCAAAGAGCCCGGTGTTAAGACGTTCCATTGCGTCCACGACGACGCGCATACCAGGACCGAAGTGATAGCCGTCGACGCGGAAGCGCATATTTGGGACGAAAAGAGCAGCAGCTCGGGAGAGGATGGGACCCATACCCTCGTCTGCAAGCTCGACCCCACCCATGTGCGCAAGGAAAGCTGCACCTATCTCGATAGTGTAGTGGAACCCACCTGCGATGATCCCGGCTATACCGAGCATGTGTGCATCTTCTGCAACTATTCCAAACAAGATACCCCTACCGCGGCGCTGGGGCATCGGTACACGCTGATCGCGCCCGATCCCGAGAATCCCGGGAAGCACATTTTGACGTGCGCGAACGACCCCAACCACACCAAGTCCGAGACTTGCGAACTCACCGTTCAAACGATCGAACCCGGCTGCGAAACGCCCGGGTATACGGTGAGCGACTGCGCGCGGTGCGGCTATCATGCCGAGACGAACATGAAGGAGGCCGAAGGGCATGCATGGGGACCGTGGGAACAGATGCCGGGCACCAACAACCACATCAAGCATTGCACCAAGGACCCGAATCATACGTCAACCGCCGCCTGCGACTTTGACACGACGGTCACAAAACCCACTTGCACGGCGGACGGCTTCACTACATACAAGTGCAAAGATTGCCCGAATACTTATACGGACGACGTTATCACTTCGCCCGGACACCAATATCAGCTCGAAAAGGTAGATTACGCCTCGGGATCGGATGTTCACCAACACAAACAGGTTTGCTCGGTATGCAGCGACTCGACGCTCATCGACTGCGTATTCTCCCAAACCACGCTGTCGGGAAGTTCCTGCGACGAAAGCGGGACCATCCGCCATACCTGTATCAATTGCGCAAATTTCTATGACGAGACGGTGGCAAAACTCGGCCACGATTGGGGCAACTTCGTCTCGGACGGACAGGGACATCATACCCATACCTGTCAACGTGCAAACTGTCAGAAAGAAGAGACCTTCCCTTGCAGCTTAAAGGTCACGGAGCAACATCAAGCGACCTGCACCGCCGACGCCTATGACGTCAAAGTGTGCAGCGAGCCTTCCTGCAACTACAACGTCATAGAGCAACATCCCGAAACCAAGACGGGACACGACTATGAGAGTGCGAAGGCCGCAGTGAAACAGTGCGAAAACAAGACCCATGAGGTCACCTGCGGAAACGGCTGCGGAGAAAAGCAAACATTCGCCTGCACGTTCGACAACGGCGAGGTTACCAAACCCACCTGCACGGCGAAGGGCTACACCACGTTTACCTGTCCTGTCTGCAAAGCACATTACCAAGATAACGAGACGGATATGGTCGCCCACGAATACGGCGGCTGGACGCCCGTTGCAGGCTATTCCGCCGAGAACAAAATGCATGAGCACTCCTGCCTGAGCTGCAAGCATAAGGAACAGGTCGCATGCACAGGCTTTACCTACCGCACGACGGACGCGACCTGCACCGCCGAGGGCCAAACACTGCAAGTTTGCGATGCCTGCACGGGCGAGACCGTATATGCGACCTCGTCCAAACTCGACCATGCCTTCGGCAGCTGGATCAGCAACCACGACGGAACGCACTATCAGGAATGCATTCACTGCAAGCATCAGGAAAAGAGAACCTGTGAGTTGAAAACCGTTTCCAAAAACGCCACCTGCACCGAATTTGGTTCGATCGACGAGATGTGCGAACTCTGCGGATATGTAAAGGACGGAGAAGATCTTCCTGCGCTCGGCCACAATTACACCGGCACAACGTGGACATATGACAGCGGAAATCCCGGCAATCACTACCGCACCTGTACGGTATGCGGGCACAAGGATTCCGCGGCGTGCGTGATTGAGACCGTGACGACCAACTCCACCTGCATGACGGGAGCGGTGCAGACAAACACCTGTTCCTTCTGCTCACATGAAGAAACAAATTCAGTCGGCTCTCCCTTGGGCTGTGATTACATCTATACCGATAACGGCAACGGCACGCACACCCGTACCTGCCGCCGCGGGGAGCTCTGCGACAATTCCGAAAGTAGGCTGGAAAATATTCCCTGCGACTATAAGAGCGTAAAGACGGAAGCCACCTGCACGGCGGACGCTTACATCACCAAAACTTGTTCCGCTTGCCAATACACCGTCGTGGAAGTTTCGGAACATACCGCCACGGGACATCACTTCTCCTCGTATAGCAGCAACCACAACGGGACCCATACGAGCAGATGCGACAATGCAAACTGTGATGCGACCGAGGACGTGGACTGCACCTACGATGAGATACAGACCATAGAGCCCACCTGCAACACGGAAGGCTATACCCTTAAAACTTGCAGCAAGTGCAGATATACGATCTCTGTGGATACCACGCAAAGGAAGCCTCATGTATGGGGCACGGAATATACGTCCACGCAAAACGGGAAACATCATCTTACCTGCACCAATTCCGGTTGCACGGCAATTCAGGAAACGAACTGTAACTATAACACCGTAAATCATGAAGCGACCTGTACGCAGGCGCCCTACACGACTTATAGCTGCCAAAATTGTTCGTACAGCTACAACGAGACGACAGGCTCCAAGCTCGAACACAGTTGGCAAGTAAAAACTGCCGCTACCGCGCAAAGCCACGGCCGTACGCACACACTTATCTGCACGCAATGCTCCACGGAAAAGGAAGAGCTTTGCTCGGATCTCCTCGAAGAGACCCCCGCTTCCTGCACCGCTCCCGCACATCATAAACATACCTGTCTCAAATGCAACAGCGTATACGAGCATGACGAAGGAGACAAAATCGAACACCGTTGGAGCGTAACTCCCGGAAGCAGCCTTCGCAGCGAACACACCAAGACCTGCTCCACCTGCGGCACATCTGTCTCGGAGCCGTGCACCGGGAAAGCGACGAGAGTGCAAAAACCCACGTGTACCGAAAGCGGCTATACGGTATATACCTGTAACGTCTGCCAAGGAACTTACACGGCGGATACCACGCCCGCCAAAGGCCACTCGATCGTGTTCAGAGTGTGGTATGAATCCGTCGGCACAGAAACGCATTACCGTCAATGCCCCGACTGCGGGTTGAAAGAAACGGGTGATTGCGTGTACGAAACGCGTCAGCGCACGGATCCGACCTGCACCAAAAAAGGGAGCGCGTACATGGTATGCTCCAAGTGCCCCCGCAGCAAGACCGAAACGCTTCCCGCACTCGGTCACCAATATCCCGACACTTGGGTAAAGAGCACCGACGGAAAACAGCACTACCGCCTGTGCGAGCGGGAAAATTGCGGATATCGCAACGTGAAAAATTGCGAACTCGTTCCCATCAACGAATCGGAAGTCTACTGCAATGCGCCCGGCTTTGTCGGGCTGACCTGCAAGGCCTGCGGCTACATGAACAGCGCGGCTCAGAACCCCGTGGAACATAAATGGAGCACTTGGGCGTATGACGGGAACGGCAACCACAGCAGATATTGCACCCGCGTAGGTTGCAATGTTACCCAACAAGGGGAATGCACCATTGAGGAGACCAAAACGGAGCTTTCCTGCGCTACGCCCGAAAGTACGACCCGCACCTGCAATACATGCGGCTTTACCGAAACTCATATTACACAACCCGCCCGCGGACATGATTGGCGGTTGACCTCCACTGACACCGTCAGCCACAATGCAGAATGCGACATCTGCCATACGAAAGCCGTAGGCGAGCACGACTTCGGGGATTCCAACCTTTGCAGCGTCTGCAAATACGACGGATTGAATTATGCCCTTTGCAAATCAAACGGAGAGAAACTCACCGAAAAAGATATAGAAGATAATATTCAACCCGCATATTGCATCGTGGAGAACGACAACCGCGTTTTGGAAGCGGAGCATATTATCGTTCCCGAAAAGCACAAGACCGAAAAGTATGGCGAATTGACTGTAAAAGCGATTGGAAAGCATGCCTTCGTTTCCAACTCGAATCTCCAAACCGTCGTTCTTCCGGGGACCATTATCGAGATCATGGAATGCGCATTCAGCAACTGCAAGAACTTGACCTCCGTCACCTTTGCGGAGGGAGCGGAAATCGAGCTTGAAGAGATCAACTACGGCGCGTTCGGGCAAAGCAGCAAACTGCAAGAATTTCCCCTTGACAAACTTACAAAGCTCACGAAGATCGGCGACAACTGCTTTACCGACTGCACTGCGTTCAAGGGATCTAAGGTCCCCGACACTGTAACGAGTATCGGCACTTCGGCATTCAAAAATTCGGGAATTTATTTGGAATGGGAGAAAGGAAACGCGGATGCTCTATTCATCGGCAAACATCTCATCCGTCTGCGTAAAACCTATTCGGCGGAAAATGGGGCTTACTCCATTCCCGCAGACACCCTCTCTGTCGGCGCAAGCGCCTTCGAGGACTGCACGGGGCTCACAAGCCTCACAATATACGCTGCAACGAAATACTTCGATGTGGACGCTTTCAAGGGATGCAGCGCGCTCGCCACGCTCAAATTCGAGGGCACGCTCGCGCAATGGCTCGCGATCACCTTCAAAAACGACCTCGCAAGCCCCCTGCACTTTGTCTCCGAATTTACCATAGAAAAAGTCGAAGATAATCCCGAGATCCCCGATGACGGCAGCGTCGTTGCCATCCCCGCGGGCACTTTCCGAAATAGCAAGACGCTCACAACGATCACCATCCCCGATAAGATCACCTCTATCGGCGCAAGAGCGTTCGAAGGGTGCGAAAATCTTGCAACGATCGTGCTGCCCGACACCGTCACCTACATCGGCGAGGATGCCTTCAAGGGCTGCACTGCACTCTTTGCAAAGCCTGAGAACCACGAGAACGGCGGATTCTATATCGGAAACCATCTCATCTCGGTGGACAACAGCCAAATCCCCGAAAACGGTGAGTTTGCAGTGCGGAAAGGGACCGTGACCATCAGCCCGAATGCTTTCAAAGATTGCGTCAATCTCAAAAAAGTGACCATCCCGGAAAGCGTGAAGTGGATCGGAGCCCATGCGTTTACAGACTGCACAAATCTTTCCTCCGTGACCTTTGAGGGCAATGATCCCGGCTTCTTCGCCACCCACCGTCTCGGCATTGGCCGTTGGCTCGACGGCGATATTATCCAAGGTTCGGCAGGTGCGCAAAATTTGAAGGCCGACTATCCTTACGAATGGAGGCGCGTAAAATAATGTACGACCGAAACGCGCCCGCCTCAAACGAGGCGGGCGCGTTTTTCAATCAAAGCGGTTACGCAGAGGGGCGGCTTTCCGCAGGAAAGCCGCCCCTCTTTTGATCGCCGAAATTTACTTCATAAAGGCAAGGAATGCCTTGTAGTTGCTGTACACGTCTGCCTTGGAGACGAGCTCCCAAGGAGCATGCATGGAGATAACGGGCACGCCCAAATCCACCGTGTCGATGTTCAGCTGCGCCACAAATTTTGCGACCGTTCCGCCGCCGCCGACGTCCACCTTGCCAAGTTCCGCCGTCTGCCAAACAACCTTTTCCTCCGCAAACATCTTGCGCACTTCGCCCACAAACTCCGCATTTGCATCGTTGGAGCCGCTCTTGCCCCGCGCACCCGTGAATTTGCACATCGCCGTCCCGCAGGACAGGAT